>CALBXK010000312.1 GCA_937890535.1 uncultured Spartobacteria bacterium | reverse complement strand
CGGTTCGCACCTCCGTTGATATTGAAGCCGCTGACGCTTTCGATATGGCCCCCGGGGCTCCCTTTATTGAAGTGCAGCACTTACCGAACGAGACCGTACCGTTCTTACTGCCAAGTCGGTTTTGCGAATCGGATCGCTGCACCCAGTTGGCGGCTTCGATCACCGTGGGGTGCGCTCCCGGGTATGACCAGTGCACTGCAATTATTGACTATATCCGCAGAACGATCCATTACGCGCCCGGATTCGGAGAGGAGATCATCAGCGCCTGCGAAGTCAATGAGAGGCCGCAGGGCGTCTGCCGTGACATGGCCCATTTAGGTATTGCTTGCTGTCGAGCGCTATCCATTCCAGCTCGCATGGTCGTGGGCTATCTCGAAACCCTTGAACCCATGGATCTGCACGCTTGGTTTGAAGCCTATGTCGGAGGCCGTTGGTATACGTTCGACCCCACACAAGATAATTCCCGGGGAGGACGTGTCGCAGTCGCTTATGGCCGGGACGCCGCCGATGTCGCCGTTTATACTCAGTTCGGCGACCCAGTGGAACTGCTTCGCATGGAGGTCACCGTCGAGCAAATATCCGCACCGTAGAACTAAGTAAATATCGAAGATCTCAAGGGATGAATCATAAAACGCCACCATTTTGACAAACTGAAAAAGTCATTTATCGAAGACTACGTGGCCCCGATTTTTATGGGCAAAGGCATTCCGGATCCCCAGTGACGGGATTTCTATTTTTCCTTTGCGGTTAATTCCGGGTTCGCTCTGCGGTGGGGACAAGGACACATTCCATTCCGGCAGCCCGGGCGCCCTCGACGCCGGTGGGGGTGTCCTCAAAGACGAGGCATTCTCCGGAGGGAACTCCCAATCGGCGAGCCGCCTCCAAATAGGGATCCGGAGCTGGCTTACCATTTTTGTAATCTTCGGCACACACAATGGCGTCGAACATCCCAATGATCTCCAGCGCCGTGAGCGTCGCCTCCACCAGTTCGCGGTGACCGCCGGAGGCAATGGCCATGGGGCTTTTGTTCTGAAGATTCCTGGCAAACTCCAGCACCGGCGCTACCGGCCCGACCTCGTGCACACACTCAAGATAGGCGGATTCCTTGCGACGCACTGTCTCTGCCACATTTAGGTTCAAAGAAAACAACCCGTTGAGCTTCGCGACAATCACATCCGATGGCATTCCGCCCCATTCGTAATACAGGGGCTCTGGAAATTGCCCTCCCATTGCCTGCATTGCCGCACTCCAGGCCCGGTAGTGTAGGGGCATGCTGTCGGCAATCGTTCCGTCGCAGTCAAAAATATAGCCCGCGAAGGCGCGGGTGGGAATATCGAGATTCATGACCGGTGAGCATGCCTTCCCGAGCTCCCGGCGCGAAGGAATTTTATGCCGAATCTCGACAAGCCGCTCAAGGCAGACATAGTGAGTGGTCTGCCATGGACAAGGATTTGAGCAAGCTGACAAAGGAAATTCTCGCCTCCTACGAGAAGGTGGGCGGGTTAAACAACATCGACGGGTTGAACCTGCCCTCAAAGCGTTCCATCGACAGCATCTGCCAGGAGTTTTTGCAGATTCTCTTCCCGGGATTTCATGACGAAGAAGCGGTGCACAAGAGCGCCCTCGCGGTGCTGACTCGGCACCGGGTGACGGTCGCTGCGGAACGCCTTGAGGAACAGGTCTGCAAGAGCCTGCGCATTGGCGACCCTGCTTGTCCGACTTCCCAAGCCCAGGCGATCCTGAATGATTTTTTTGGTCAACTGCCCGCCTTGCGCGAGTTACTCGCCACGGATATCGAGGCCGCGTTTCAGGGCGATCCTGCCGCAGTGAGCCGTGAGGAGATCATTCTTTCGTATCCCTTTATCGAAGCCATCTCCATCCAGCGTCTGGCGCATGCGCTCTATCTTGCCGAGGTGCCGATGATCCCCCGCATGATGACCGAGTGGGCCCATTCCCGCACCGGAATCGACATTCACCCGGGCGCTCGCATCGGATCCCATTTCTTCATCGACCACGGTACCGGTGTGGTGATTGGGGAGACGAGCATCATCGGAATGCACGTCAAACTGTATCAAGGCGTGGCACTCATCGGGCGCTCGCTCGCCGGCGGACAGACCCTGAAGGGGGTCCGCCGCCACCCCACAATCAAGGATCGGGTGACCATCTACGCCGGCACCACGATCATGGGAGCAGACACCGTCATCGGCGAAGGCAGCACGATCGGGGCCAATGTCTTTCTTACCCACAGCGTCCCGGAGCGCTCTCTCGTGATCTACGAAGAAAAGCAACTCCGAATTCTGGACAAAAGGAAACGCAACCTAACCGGCGAATGGTCGATCTAAGGCGAAGTCGGTTTCAGCCTTTTAGTTTTTTAGATTTTCAACTTTTTCCCTTCCATGGTTGATTTCGACGCCAATGCCACGACGCCGCTTGCTCCGGAGGCTCTGGAAGCGATGTTGCCGCTGCTTCGCAACACCTACGGCAACCCCTCCAGCATTCATGCCCCGGGCCGCGAGGCCAGGGCGGCCATCGACAACGCCCGGGATATTCTCGCCGACCATCTCGGCGTCAAACCCCACGAAATTATTTTTACCGGCGGAGGAACAGAATCCTGCAATCTCGCCGTCCTCGGCATCGCCCGAGCCCTCGCCCCCCGGGGGCGCCACCTCATCACCGCCGCCACCGAACACCACGCCGTCCTGCATGCCTTTGAGCACCTGCAGAACCACGAGAACTTCGAACTCAGCATTCTCCCCGTGGATCGCCTGGGACTGGTGGATCCCGCATCCCTTCAGTCCGCCCTCCGTCCGGACACCGTCCTGGTTTCGGTCATGCAGGCCAACAACGAAACCGGCACGATTCAACCTCTTAATGAACTCGCCGCGCTCTGTCAGAAGGCGGGCATTTGTTTCCACACGGATGCGGTGCAGAGCTTTGGTAAGCTGCCGGCGCGGCCCCACGACCTGGGGGCATCCGCCCTCTCCCTCGCCGCCCACAAGTTTGGCGGCCCCAAGGGCGTCGGCCTTCTCTATCTGCGCGCCGGGATCGCCATCTCCCGCCTCGCGCATGGGGGTTCCCATGAGAACACCCGGCGTCCAGGAACAGAAAATACTGCCGCCATCGCCGGGATGGCCGCGGCCGCCGAGGTGGCGGAAAACAAGCGAGCCACGGAATCCTCCCGGCTTCGTCTCCTCCGCGATGCCCTCTGGGAGGGGATCAGAAAGCTTGCCCCTCACGCCATCCGCAACGGAGCTCCCGATCAATCATTGGCCAATACCCTGAATGTGAGCTTTCCCGGCGCCGACGGCGAATCCCTCTTGATTGGACTCGATCTGGAAGGTGTCTGCGCCTCCAGCGGCTCCGCCTGCATGGTCGGCTCCATGCAGCCATCCCATGTGCTTCTCGCCATGGGAGTGGATGTAAAAACCGCAGCCAGCACCGTCCGGTTTTCGCTGGGCAGCCAATCCTCCCCCGCCGACGTTGCCTATTGCCTGGAAGCGCTTCCCGAGGTGTTGGCGAGACAATTGTCATGAATCCAGCTCAGCTTCTGCTGGATTTTGGAAAAAGCGTGCTGTCCCGCTTCGTGGACTCACCCCCAAATCCATCGGCGGCGTCAGCGGCAACCCCCGTCCGGGGTGTCCAGCGGGACATCCCGTTGGAGGAACTTAGCCATCGCCTGCTGGAAGGGGTCGGATGGGACAATCCGAAAGTCCGGGTCCAATGGAACGCCCGCCTCCGCACCACCGCCGGCCTCGCCTGCTGGACGAGTCGGACCATTTCTCTCAATCCCCGGTTGATGGAAATATCCGCCGCCGAAGTGCAACGGACCCTTCGCCACGAACTAGCTCATTTTCTCGCCCAGTCCCGAGCCGGGCGCCGCCGGATTGCCGCCCACGGTCCGGAATGGAGACAGGCCTGCTGCGATCTTGATATTCCGCGGGAATCCCGCTGCCATGATCTGCCGTTCGGAGGCAGCCGCAGAAAACCCAAGCACTTTTACGCCTGTCCGAAATGTGGAACCACCCTCAAGCGGGTGCGTCCAATCCGGCGCAGCCTCGCCTGTCTCAATTGCTGTCGCGTCCACAGTCGGGGTCACTACGACGCCCGATTCCGTTTCCTGCCGGTGGCTGCCCCAGAGCCCCACCCCGCCGCCGCGTGAAAAATCCCTCCCCTGGACCCGCTTCGAAAAATTTTCCGAAAAAAATCCTTTCTCCGAAGCAATCTCCTCTGTTGTATTCCAAGTCTCCCATGAGTCAAAACATCGAGTCCCATCAGGTCGAAAAACGTATTTTCAAACCCTCCAAGGAATTTTCCAAGACCGCTTCCGTCGGGTCCATGGCGGAATACAAACGCCTCCACGCCGAGTCGATTAAGAATCCTTCGAAATTTTGGGCCAGGCAGGCGACGACTCTCCTCTGGCAAAAGAAATGGACCAAGGTGCTGGACTGGAAGCTGCCGTTTGCCAAGTGGTTTGTGGGCGGAAAGCTGAATGTCAGTGAGAATTGTCTGGACCGTCATTTGACGGGCCCCCGCCGCAACAAAGCCGCCATCAGCAGGGAGGGGGAACCCGGCGAACGCCGC
>CALBXK010000311.1 GCA_937890535.1 uncultured Spartobacteria bacterium | reverse complement strand
ATGGGTCGATTGACCACTTTGGAGGATTTTTTGGCAAGGCCATTGACGCTGGCCGTTTCGCTGGCCGGACCAAATGAAGCTCCCGGCATGATCAAGGTGGGAAGAAAATCCCGCCTCTTTTGCTGCTCGTTGAGAAAAAAGATGAGGAGCTAATTCCGCACTTTTTTTTCATCCGTTTTCCACTCCGCGCACCGAGGAGGACGCTGCGGGGCGCGTATCGCGCTTAGATCGATCCTTCCTCAGCAGGCCGCACAGGCTTCGAAGAATTTTTCATTGACCGGGGAGGAATGAAAAAATAAAACAACCGACTTCGGTAGTTCTTTTTATCAACAAACCAATCCGTCGGCCTAGGAAAGCAGGGTGAAATTCCCTCACTGTCGCGCAAAGGTCAAAGTCCGGGTTCGAACCGGCGGAGAAAACCGCACCGTCCTGAAATGGGCAACGGCGTCGCGCAAGCGTCCGTGCGGGGGTGGTCCTTTCTTCAACACGGGGGAGAGGCTGTCCTCAAACAGCCCCGTGAAACCAAGTTAGAAGAAAATACCATGAATAAAGTCCGCTTTGTTGTGGCGACCTCTCTCGTCGCTTTCGCCCTCGCTGCCGTTGTCCCTGCCTCCGCCGCAAACCTCATCGAGCCTGGTTATGGGACCAGTGTCTACCTCACACACTCCGTATCCAGTGAATCGGTTACTTCGTTCGATTGGAGCTTGTCCGGAGCGACCACTTACTACCAAACCTCGACGAGTAGCTACAATTTTGGGGGCTTGTTTACGTGGATTAATGATGTGCAATCCACAGCGGTAGCCGGCAATGCCGACTATAGCGGGGCCAGCGTGGTCCGCATCGATGACAACATCTACTACAACACAAGTTCGACTGGTTATAAGATCTGGAAACACGACCCTTCAATTGGAGCAACTGGAGCAACGCAAGTCTCCATGGCGCCAAACTGGGGACTCTTCCGTCGCAAGGCAGGCGAGATGTTCATCACTGGCACGCCTAATTTCTCTTCCCCAAACGAAGTTTTTCGTGCTGCTCTGACCACCGCGGGGAATTTCGAGAGCCCGCCCGTGTCTCTCGGTACAACCATCGGCTCCTCGGGTCCGCTTGCCTTCGACACCTTGGGGAACATGTTTTACGCGCCGGGATATGGTGATAAGAGCATCTACCGCTACACCGCGGCTGACGTGAACAACTCGGTTGCCGATCCGACGAACACTCCGTTGCCTTCACCCGCAGAACGTCTTTGGTGGGATTACAGCAGCAGTTTCAGCAATTCATCGGGGGCGACCGGCCTAGCCGTGGACGACATCGGAAACCTCTATATTACGCTCACAGATTTCAGCAGTCCATCTTTCCTCGTGAAAGCGTCGGCCAACGGCACAAGTGGTTTCGCTAATTACCACACGATCCTCTCGTCGACCAGAGGTCTGGGGGACGTGCGCTTGAGGGACGGTTCCATTTACCTTGCTGAGGGCAACGAAATTTTGCAGGTTGTTCCCGAACCGCAAACTGTCAGTTTGGTTTTGCTTGGTGGAGCTGCTCTTCTCTGGTTCCGACATCGGCGCCACGGATCATTCTGATCACGATACAGCCGTGGCACGTTCCGCCCTCTGTAAAGTCATAGCGATGGCCAGCCTCGTGCTGGCCATCGCCAATCCGGCGGCCGGCGGTCTTTATTCAGGGCCGAACGACGACCCTGACAACGGCTTTGATGCCGGTGTTCCAGGCTTTGTCGGACCCCACGGAGATGGGAAAGCCCGTCTTACCCAGTCGGAAGGGATTTTTATCAATCCGGAAAATCGGGTCAACCACCTCTTCTGCGGTTGGGCTGACGAGGTGGTTCATTACTTGCCCTCCCCGAATGTCGCTTTGGGATGGTCTGATCACAGCATGTCACTCGGTCCGGTCCAGGGCGAATATTTCGACATCGTTTCGCTCGGCGACCTTAACGCGAATCAAATGACCAACCGGATCAATCCGGGATCGATCACGCTGAGCTTCTTCAAGCCGCTGCAGGACAAGACCGGGGCCGACCTGGCCGTTTTCGAAAACTCCAT
>CALBXK010000310.1 GCA_937890535.1 uncultured Spartobacteria bacterium | reverse complement strand
ATTCGACCCGAACGCCCTGGGGGGAAAGCGAATAGATCAATTCAAAGGCCACTTAGAGCGGATAGCCCCCGGCTGGAATCTGATCCGCCGCCACCCGATAGACCAACGCACCCTGGCGGACCTCGGGAGGATCAAAATTCACATGGCGGAGAAACCCATGATTCCCGCCCCGAATCATCGTTCCCCGATAGCACGATTGCTCCTCCCAGAGACGGTGGAGATAGTATCCCATCACAGTGGCGTGGTTGGCCCAACCGGACGGCGGGGCCTCAGGGCAACCATCCCGATGGAGGAACCCTCTCCAAGTGCCGGAGGAATCCCGCCGGGCCAGACTCACCATCTCGGCTCCGGTGCGATTGATCAAGAGGCGCAAACCCAAATCCTCGTCGGTCAAGGCGTCAAGCAATACGCCGTTTTCGGAATGGGTCGCATACACAGTCACGGATCCAAGGAAAGCAGATCTCTTGCCCGGATTCAAACCTCGTGTCCATAATTCGACATGGCCCATACCGCAGAGATTCTCCGCCGCATGAGAGATCTATCCGTCCACCCCGATGATTTTCAGGAGCGGTTCTCGCGTTCCGGCGGACCCGGAGGCCAGCACGTCAACAAGGTCAGCACTGCCGCGACAGTCCGCCACATCCCCACCGGGCAATCAGTGACCGCATCGGACAGTCGGTCGCAGGGGGCCAACCGCCTCCTCGCGATGAATCGTCTTCTCGATGGGATGGAAACCCAACGCAAAAATGATCTCCTGGCCCGTCGGGCCGCCGTTTCCAAAGCCCGCCGCCAACGGGCCAAGCGATCCCGGGGCACAAAGCGCAAGCTGGTGGCAGACAAACGTCACCGCGGCGAAACCAAGAAACTTCGCGGGCGAGTCGGCGGAGGAGAGTGACCGGAAAAAACCCTTTCCCGCCCACCCACCTTCACAATAGGAACCGGGCACTCCAGGCCAGAGCCTGCAATTCGGCGGCATTGAATTTGCGCACTACGTCCCGGAGCTTCACAAGCTTGGCTGGCTCGTCGGTAATAATATTGTCAACGCCAAAAGCCATCACCCGCAGGGCGTCGTTCCGCTCATTGATGGTCCACACATGCACCGCCTTTCCCTGCCGCTGGGCAGCGTCAATGGTGGCCGGATCCGCCTGCGCCGCGTTCAAACTCAGAAAACTCACCGGCAATCGCGTAAAATCCCCCAAAGCCGCGGTCACAATCAGCCCAGCGGGCACCTCCGGGGCCGCCCGCTTGAAGGCCATCAAGCTCTCGGCATCCAGCGACGTCACGACGCATTCTGACAGGAACTTCTCGTCCCGGAGAATGGCCAGCACGCGCTCCACCAGCTCCGGGTCCGGTCGGTTGTATTTGAGTTCGATATTCAATTTGATCCGGCCGCGAGCCACGGCGATGACTTCGCGCAGAGTTGCGGGTCGCTCGTCCTGGAACTTCGCCGAAAATCCGCTGCCAATATCGATTTGCTTAAGTTCGGGCAGAGTCAGACTTTCCACCTTCCGCGGGTCGCGCGCCATCCTCATGAGGTCGGCGTCGTGCAGCATCACCACCTCGCCGTCGCGCGTGGATTGCACGTCGATCTCAGCAAACTCTGCGCCATCCTCGATCGCCTGCCGAATGGCACTTAATGAGTTTTCCGGAGCCAGGCGAGAACTACCGCGATGGGCGGTGATCTCCACAAAAGCATCGTCTCTCGTCTTTTGCCCCTGCCACCAAAGATTTGCCGCCGAGACCCCAAGGGCCACCACAAACGCGACCAGAAAGAACCGGCCCGGCAACCCCGGAGGCTGAGCCGGAACCGGGGACGCGACCACTTCCTGCGGATGCAAGTGATCGTAAAGATCTGCCACCAGAAATTGTTGCACCACTCCCCCCAGCGAGGCCCCGACCAACCCCCCAAGCAGCGCCACGCCTTGCAGACCCACCAGCAAGAATCCAAGCGCCCACACATGGGACACCCCCCACCCGACGCCATGTCTTGCCACGAAAATATAGACCGCTCCGGCCACGAACGTGACGGCCAACCATCCGATCCACCAGACCACAAAGGGCCCCGCGACGAAGCGCAACCGGCCGCGAGTTATCTCCCAACTCAGACGCAGACAGCGAAGCGGCCCCGCATCGGAACGAATGAGGTAGGGAATCGCCATCAGCCATCGCAGGAACAACCCGGCTGCCAACACGACATATCCGCCAAGCGCAACCACCGTCAGCCGCACACACCAGACCCAGGCCGGCGGTTTAGCGGCGAGATAGAAGTTAATATCATGCCCTCCCAAAAACGACCACGCAATGACTCCCACCAGAACGGCGAACGGCACCAACAAGGCCGCGAAGGCCACCAACTGCAAGGCCGCCAAATTCACCAACTTCGGAATGCGCATAAAATTCTCCGCGAATAATTTCCACAAGCCCTCGTTCGCATCCCGCGGCGATGCGCTAGCGATGACAAAAAGACCCGCCTGCTGCGCATAGAGGAAAGCGAGATTCAAAATTCCAGCGACGGCCAGAAACACCAGCCCGGCGGGCGACAATAGGAATACGGCAATATCCTCATTGCTGACCGCCCAACGACCACTTTGCGCGACCAATTGTTGCTGCGCCCAGGCCACGAGAGGAGCCAGCACCGCAGCATAGACCAACCCCCAGCAGATAAGAAATCGTGTGACAGGCAACAGATGCTGCGAGGCATGAAGCAGCGCTCGTCGGACACTCTTCATTAAGTTTACCCCAACAGCATCAGGGCCGCGCCCATGATGAGGGTGGGGATGATCGCCGTCCAAAAGAGCCCATAAGCCACCATGATCTTCCAGGGTTTCATACCCAAAGTCGGATATTGAAGGTCTCCCATAAGGTGTTTTTTGCAAACGGATCTTTTATCCGCAAGTCCGGCCCCTCCGAAAGACAATATCATTGGTCTTCCGGCGGCGGAGAGGGTTTGGCGGAGGAGGCGAGGACTCCCAACCGTCCCTTAGCCTCATCGATGACGGAATTTTCCCACATCTTGGTGCCGCGCAGATAGGCCACCCGGCCCAGCATGTGAGCTCCCACCGGAGCAGTCACGAATACGAAGGCAATGGTTGTCAGCGCCTTGGTCGTGATGCCGAGTTCGCGGAAGTAGAGAGCAGCCGCCAAAAGCAACAGACCAATCCCGAGGGAGGCCGCCTTGGTGGACGCATGCATGCGGGTGAAAACATCGGGCATGCGGAGGATTCCCAGCCCGGCCAGAAACATGAGGCCACACCCGAAAAACAACAAAAAAACGATAACCCATTCCATTATTTTTTAATTCCTTTTTCCAGGTTGATGGCGAAGGCCACCGTGCCCAAAAACGTGATGAGAGCCAGGGCCAGGGCCACGTCAAGCAATAGGGCATGACCAGTGGCAATGGCCATAAGAACCAGGAGACCCACTCCCATGATGGCAAGGGCGTCAAAGGCCAGAACCCGGTCGGGTAACGATGGCCCCAAAGCCAGCCGGATAAAGGCCAGAAACATGCCGGCCACGAGAATGGAGGTTCCAATCCAGGCAAATTGAATTACGAGCGGTGAGGGTTCCATAATCTTAGCGAAGAATGGCCAGCACGCGTTTCTCCAGGTTCTCCTTGATTTCACGGCGGAGGGCGTCGGCGTCGTCGATATACATGGCGTGGACAAAAAGCGTACCACGGTCCTCGGAAACGTCGAGGCTAAGGGTGCCCGGGGTCATGGAAATAAGGTTGGCCAACAGAGTAATTTCGAAGTCGGTCCGGGCCTCCAGCGGAATGGCAATGATTCCCGGCTTCATTCGGTGGCGGGGCGTGAGAATGTCGAACGCAATCGTGAGATTTGAGCCCACAAGCTCCCGCAGGTAATAGATGAGAAATCCGCAGATCTGGACGGGTTTTCGAAAATAGCGATTCCCGTCGGGATGATCCCGATAAACCAGAAAAAGCACACCGGAACTGAGGAGGAATCCACTGATGATCGTCGGAGCATCCACTCTTCCAAGAAGTCCGACCCACATGAGAGTGAGAGCGATGTTGAGCCAGATAATCACGGTGTCGCCTTCCCAAGAACTGTCTCAATGTATTCCGCGGGATTCAATAACTGATTCGCAGCCCGGGTCGCAAAATCAAAGAAAAACTCAGGTGCGAAACCTATGCAAAGCGTGAGGACAGCCAGACCGACAATGGGAGTGAACAAGAGAATGCGATCCAGGCGCGAAATGGCGCCGAGCTGAACGGCATGACCGACGGCAGGCTTCTTCCAGAAGGCCTCGGCCCAAATTTTTGTCATGGAGAAAAGCGTCAGCAATCCGACGGCCAAAGCCACGGCGGAGAGGATGGCCCCCGAAACTACGAAGGGAGAATCCCCAACCAGACCGGCCTTGACGATGGCAAACTTGGCAAAGAACCCGGACAGGGGCGGTATGCCTCCCAGGGACATGGCCGGGATAAAAAAGAGGATGGCCAGCAGAGGCGTGGCGGCATAGAGCCCGCCCATCTTTTTCAGGTCAAAGGTGCCATTGTACCGCTGGGCCACACCACTGACGAGAAAGAGATTGGTTTTCACGATAATGTGATGAAAGAGGTAAAAGATGGCACCGGCCATGGCCAAGGGCGTAAAGAGGGCGAGACCAAGGATCATGTAGCCAATCTGACTGATGATGTGAAAGGAGAGCAAACGACGGAAATCATATTGAACCACCGCGCCGAGCACACCGACAACCATGGTGAATCCGGCCAACACAAGAAGCAGGCCGTGCGTGAAAAACACATCACCTGTGAAGACCAATGTGAAAACGCGAATGAGGGCATAGACGCCGACCTTGGTTAGGAGGCCCGCAAAGATGGCCGAGATGGCCACGGGGGGCGTGTGATAGGAAGCCGGCAGCCAAAAAAACAAGGGAAAGATGCCCGCCTTGACCCCAAAGGCCACCAGAAAGAGCATGGCCGTGATGGTTAACAAGCCAGGCTCCATCAGACCGTCTGCCCGTTGGGCCAGATCAGCCAGATTCAAAGTTCCGGTCTTGCCATAGAGGATACCGATGCCAGCGAGAAAGAAACTCGACGATATCAGGTTGAGAATGACGTATTTGACCGATCCCTCCATCTGCCCTCGCTCGCCTCCCAATGTCATGAGGACAAACGAGGCAATCAGCATGACCTCAAACCAAACAAACATGTTGAAAAGATCGCCTGCCAGGAAGGCCCCGCAAACGCCCATCATCATGAAGTGCAGGAATCCATAGTAGCCGAAGCGTTCGCGGGCCGGATCAATATCCGAAAGAGAGTAAATGGCCACGGCCAGGCCAATGATGGCCGAGACAAACACCATGATGGCCGCCAACAGATCGGCTACCAAGGTGATGCCAAACGGCGCTGGCCAGTTCCCGATTTGCACCACCTGAATACCTTGGGAGGAAACCCGCTCCAACAACAGGCCGGAAACGACAAGCAGGGCCGCCATTCCTCCCACGCCGAAGACCCGTTGCAGTGCGCAAACCCTGCCGGTCATCAAACAGGCGATGGCGATCGCAAAGGGGACCAAAAGGCAAAGTGTGAGCAGGTTCATCAGCGATCCGAGTCCTTCATCTCGTCCAGATCATCCGTTCCGATCACCTTGTCCGCGCGTTGGGCCATCACCAGAGTGAAGGCGAGCACGCCAAACCCAATGACGATGGCGGTAAGAATGAGAGCCTGCGGGAGGGGATCGGCCGAGGTCGGCGGCAGGACACTGACACCGGGCGGCACGAAAGCGGGCTCTCCCTGCCGCAGGCCGGCGGCAGTAAAAATCATTAAATTGGCACCATGACCGATGAAGACGATCCCGAGGATCAACTTGATCAGATTGCGGCGCAGCAAGAGATAGGCCCCGGCGGCGTAGAGCGCTCCGATGGTGATGGCCATGATGAATTCCATTCAGACCCCCTCCTCTTCTGCTAGATTGAAAATAATCAAAAGGGAGATGCCCATGACGACGACATAGACCCCGGCGTCGAAAAGCAGCGGCGTGCCAGGATCACCAATCAGCGGGAGAGATGTGTCGCCCCAGAGACCTGTCAGAAAAGGCAGCCCAAAGGCCGGGCCAAACAGGCCGGCCACCAACACGATGAGGAGGCCAATCCCGATGAGCATCGTGGGATCGACAAACAGCCGTTCACGCGCGGCGGAAGGCCCGGAAGACAAAGCCTGAAGGGCAAATGCCGAGGCGGCCACCAGTCCACCTGCAAATCCGCCTCCAGGCAGGTTGTGGCCGCGAAGCAGAAGGAAAAAGGAAAACATAAGCAGGAGCCCCATCAGCAGGCGACTGGTGGTATCGAGGATGAGTGATCTCATGGTTGCGGAGGATCCTTTTTTGAACGCCTAAATTTCAGCATCGCGTAAATACCCAATGCGGCGATGGCCAACACTGTCACCTCACCCAGCGTGTCCAAGGCCCGAAAATCCACCAGGATGACATTTACGACATTGCGTCCATGAGCTGCTGGATAACTATTCTCCCCCATAAAGGTGGAGATGGGCGGCTGGGAAACTTCGAAATGAAACGCGATCATGGCCATGGTTGCCATGATGCCACCGAAGCCTATGGCCAGGATGGCGTCCCGCCAGCGCGTGACCAAGGAAGAACGGTGCGTCATGAGCGGAAGCTTGTAAAAGGCGAGGACGAAGAGAACGATGGTGAGGGCCTCAACGAGAATCTGGGTCATGGCCAGATCCGGGGCACTGAAGAGGAAAAACAGAATGGCAAGGCCGAGCCCGACCACACCCAGCGAGACAATGGCGGCGAATCGAGTCTGTGCACGGCACACGATGACCGAGGCTGCAACTATGAGGGCACAGGCCCCGACACCAAGCACAGTGGGAGGCACCATCCGGGAAAAATCCATACGGAAGGGCGTATCCGGCATTCGCGACAGGAGCAAAAGCGCCGTGAAAATGCCGATAACGAGAATGTAGTTTCGTAAATAACCATTTTGGATCAGGCGGGTCAGACGGGCACTGAACCGCAGGAATCCGGCCAATCCCCGCTCATAGGCGCGCTCGGGGCCAACCCTGGTCAACACGCCGTAAAAGCCTTCCGCGCTCCGGACTTTTCGCGACAACGCGGTGACAATCAAACCGCCAAGCACAGTGACAATACTGAGGAAAAGCGCGGCGTTCCAACCATGCCAAAGGGCCAGTCTCGAAAGAGGGGCGGGATTGGCCTGGATGGCCTGGACGGCAGGGCCGATAAGGAAATCGCCCGGCCAACCGGGAACCATCCCGAAATAGATGGCTAAGACGCCCAACATCACCGGACCGATCCACATCGTCCAAGGAACTTCGTGCGGAGGTTTCGGCGTTTTCACCAGTTTTCCAAAATAGGGCCGAAGTCCGGCGAGAACGGCCAGGGCAAACATCACCATGCTGGCACCCACGCCGAGGATTTCCCAAAGATAAGGAGGACCATCCGCATCAAGGAGAGCCTTGTAAAAGTACTCCTTGCTCACAAATCCCAACAACAGCGGAATCCCCGCCATCGACCAGGCGGCGATCAGAGCCGCCCCGGCCGTGAAGGGCATTTTGAATCGCAGACCGCCCAATTGGTCCACGTCACGTGTGCCGGTCTCACGGTCGATGGAGCCGGCTGTCATGAAGAGGGCCGCTTTGTAAAGGGCGTGCGCCAGAAAATAGATCATGCAGGCTTTGATGGCGAGCGGGGTGCCCAAGCCGAGGAGCAGGGTGAGAGTGCCAAGTACGGAGAGGGTCGAATAGGCGAGGATCTGTTTCAGATCGCGTTTGCCAAGCCCAAGGATCACACCCGCACACATCGTAAAAGCTCCCACTGGGGCAACGATGGAGAGCCAGAGCGCGTGATCAGCCAGCACCGGATGCAACCGGGCCAGCAGAAAGATGCCCGCCTTCACCATCGTGGCGGAATGCAGAAACGCGCTCACCGGCGCAGGAGCTTCCATGGCATTGGGGAGCCAGAAATGAAACGGGAACTGCGCGGATTTTGTAAAGGCTCCGAGCAAAATCAGAACGAGAGCGACCGGAAAAAGCGCATGCCCGATAAATCCCGATGGATCGAGCTCGAGCAAGGTTGAGATTTCGTAGGTACCCGCAATCCGACCCAGAAGAATGAATCCCGCCAGCATGGCAAGCCCTCCTCCCCCCGTCACCAGAAGCGCCTGCAAGGCAGCCGCCCGCGACCTTTCCTTTTCATGATAATAACCGATGAGCAGGTAGGATGTGATGCTGGTCAGCTCCCAAAAAACAAAAAGCAGAATCAGATTGTCGGATGCGACCAAGCCAAGCATAGCCCCCATGAAGCTGAACAAGTACAAATAGAACTTTCCCAAGCCACGGTCGCCCTGAAGGTAGCCCGCCGCATACCAGACGATGAATGTGCCGACCCCTGAAATGACCAAAAGGAACAGGAGGCTGAGCCCGTCCACAAAGAAACTGAGAGAGATCCCGAGTGCAGGCACCCAGGGTAGAACGACCTGATAGGTGCCGCCGGCGACCACGACAGGAATGAGGGTAGAAAATGCGGCAAAAACCGTCAGAGGAACCAGCGCCAGAAAAACACCAAGTCGGTCTCCGAGGCGACGCGCTGCCAGCGGAGCGACAAACCCCGTCAGAAAAATGGCGGCAATGCCGGGAAGAAGTACCATATCCATCACCGGGAGTCGTTAGGACAGTACTCTGAACCTTCCCTCATGGCAGCAACATAAAGGCAGCTCC
Organism: uncultured Spartobacteria bacterium; assembly: GCA_937890535.1. GTDB lineage: Bacteria > Verrucomicrobiota > Verrucomicrobiia > Chthoniobacterales > Terrimicrobiaceae > CAMASH01. The sequence goes on along the minus strand of CALBXK010000310.1, from coordinate 6,796 downwards.
CATGATGATGGTGGGAACGAGCGCAGCCAGAAAAAGCTTGGCGGGATCAATCCCATTTTCCCCGAAATACTTCTGTAGAATGGCTTGCCCAGCCGGATTGGGAGCGTTGGCAATGACGGTCAACCCCCCACCGGCCACGGCCCCCGCAACCACGGCATATTTGAGTTCCTCGGACAAACCGGGAACCAGCGTGGCCAGATAGGTGATGGCCGCATTGTCATTGAAGGCTGTGAGTACAGTCGCGCCAATCATGAGCGGAAATTCGCCAAGGTTACCCAGAATCGGGGCAATCCACCAGGCCTGAAATCCTCCGTGAATGACCAGCGAAGCCAAAAAAAATCCGACCAGCAGAGGGGACCGTAGCCGAATGATATCCTGGTTGCGTTCGGTCGCCTGGACAAATGCGAGAAAAAAGAGAAAACCCAGAACGACCAGCGCCGGATGGTGAGCGACGAAAACGATCCAACCGATGAAAAGCAAGTGCGTGAAAGTGATCCAATGCGGAACGGCCTTCTGACGCCGGCTCTGATTCGCCTGGACCACGGCCAGACCCGCCAGTTCCCGACGGAAAACCACAAAGAACAATCCATTGGCCACCAGAATCCCTGCCACGGCTTTCCAACCGAAATTCATCAACATAAAAGAGAAATCCCAACCCCACTTGCTGGCCACCATCACAACCGGCGGAGCCGCAAAATGATCGAGGGTGCCGCCCACCGAGATATTCACAAAAAGCAAACCCAGCGTCGCATAGCGAAACGTCATGCTGGGCTTGAGCTTGTAAAATCGCTCAACGAGAAGGAGGGCACAAATGGTCATCGCCGCCGGCTCCGTGACAAAGGAACCCAGGAGCGGACCGACCGTCATGATCGACAACCACCAGGCCGAAGGCGTACTGCCGCCAAGGGCCGCCACCCGGGCCAGCGCCCATTCCGCAAACCTCAGTACCGGCCGGGAACTGGCGACCGTCATGATAACGACGACAAAGATCGGCTCCGTAAAACTGACACTGTCGATATAGGCAAACAAGGAATCCAGGCCAGCCATAAAGAGAACCGCGATGGCCAGAGGAATGAGCCAGATGCCAAAAACAGCCTCCACTTCGCCCAAAAAGTGAAACGCTGTCATCTTCACCTGAATCCAGTCACGGAGCCTCGAAAAACGAGATCCTCTCTTGGGGTCGGTTTCCAGCTTCTCCAACTTCTCATACCGGTGACGGAGCTTGTTCGAGATGCCCAAAAACCGCGACGAAAGAAAGGTATGGCAGATGGCCAGAAGGAAAATCACCGTCGCCACCAGATTGAAAGGCTCCGCCGCCACCCGACCCGAAAGCTTCGCCCATAGACCCGGCACATCGCCATCGTCATAACTCTCTAGCGAGGGCGGAAAGCGAGCCTCCCCTGTAGCCGGCGCCGAGGCCACCGCAGAGGTCGCCATCATCAGGAATAGGATCAGAAAAAATCGCATGGTGGAAGGGGTGGCCAGCCGGTATTTTTCCGTGAAGAAATTCCCTTCTCAGCACACCGCACCGGACACCTTGGATTTCCCAGACGAAGGCGTCCAGAAAAACTGCGAGGAACCGCGACTGCCCTTCGCGTTTTTGGCTCCGCCATAAATTTCCGGGTTCAGCTTCACTCCACTTCACTCCACTTCACTCCACTTCGCTCCGGTTGCCGCCCGGCGAAAGATTTTGTTGCCCTCTTCAGTCTGCGCTATCGCGCTGGTTCACCGCTTTCAGCCCCCCCCTCCCCGGATGATGAATTTTCAAATAAAATCACCTTGCGGACTGAAACGTTTCATACCACCATCGAATCCCGATACCAAACCGCAGTAACTTAGCCCCCTTGAGACGATTCGCGGGCAGAACAGCCCAAATCACCAACATCGCCGGCCTCAAGCAGGAAACCCACTTTGCCCGTGAAACCCGAGCCCAGAGCCGGTACCCTGACAACCCAGACGATGCCCAAAACAATACTATTCAAAAACGCCACGCCTCTGCGAATCGGAATTGTGGGAACTGGCGGAATGGCCCGCCAGCGAGCCAGCGCGTTTCAAACCCTGCCCGAGGTCCGGCTGGCTGGCATTTATTCCCCCTCGGAAACGCGGCGGCAATCGTTTAGCAGGGAAGTTGGCGTAAAAGCAATTCGGACTTTTACTGAAATACTGCAGGCCGTGGATGCCATCGTTCTGTGTGTTCCCAACAGCCTCCATGCCGATCTGACGGGCCAGGCACTTGCCGCCGGTAAACACGTTCTGGTTGAGTATCCATTGTGTCTCGAAAACGAGAAAGCGGATACCTTGGTCAGCGCCGCAAGAGCCGCCAACCGTGTGCTCATGGTCGGCAACACCATCATCCACGAAAGCCCCTTTCAGTATATCGAAGCCCACCTCGGGCCTCTGGGGAGCCTCGTCAGCGCCACATCCTGCGTGGCACTCTACGATACAGGCCTCGCAAGCACCTGGTACATGGATCCCACCCGAAGCGGATCGTGTTTCACCGCCTATCACTATCACCACATCGAATACTATCGTCGTCTCCTTGGAGAAATCGTTTGGATTCATGCCAGAAACGAAAGCCAGCCTGACCCCGCTTGCCGCAATTCTCTCTCTGTTGCCGGAGGAACCCTCCTTATGGGCCATGCGGGCGGAGCAACAAGTGTCATTCAGTGGTACCTCAGCGCCTCCGGCCAGGGATTGGTTCGCGACATGCGCATCAATGGAGTTGACGCTTCACTCAGCATTTCCTCCGACGACGACGATGTCTCTCATATTTCCTGGCGCGGCGGCGAGCGCCGGGACCCCGAACAGTTTCGGAACCAGTGGGGAGTCCAGAAGTCCAGCGAGGATTTCGTTGCCGCCATCGCCGGAAGGATGGACCACATGAAGCGCCTGGATGGCGACTTGAACACACTCCGGGCGGGAATCGCGGCTTCCGAATCGAGCCGGATTGGCAAACCGGTCAGCGGACTTTCCGCACCGTGGAGCGGGGAAAATAGACCGGGGTGAAGGGTGAGACGCGTATCGCCTGGGGATCAAAATCCGCCTCGATCCATTCGATCGTGCTCCCCGCGATAATGCGCCCAATCTCCTCGATCGGGTGGCTGACGGCGCTGATCGGAGGTTCGTTGGCTTCGAACACCGACGACGAGCCGTAAGCCAGGACGGATCGATGTTCCGGAACCTGAATGCCGCAGAGGCTCAAACCCTGCACGACTCCAAGGGCCAGGTTTTCATAGAACACCGCAACCGCCGACGCTTTGGACTTATGGAGGTGGGAACGGGCAATTTCCACTCCAACTCTAAATTCGTTCACATCGTTCGGCTCGATCTCCAGAGGATGCATTTTCAAACGAACCTTCAGGCGGGTGGCGGCATCGTTCATTTGTTCCACAAGCTCGGAAGGTGCACTTTGGGGGAGAACGCCATCAATGTCTTGATGCCCTTGCGAGGCCAGCACTTCCACCATCATGGCGGCAGCACGCGGACGGTTCAGATACACAAACGGCATGTGAGGCAGATTCTCCTTCGTTGGCATGATGGCCGCAACCTTCATCCCGGCGCGCACCAGGGACTTCAGAAGTTCCGGAGTGATCATGCGATCATCCCGGATAAAAATCACCGCATCGTGGGAATGGGAGTCGAGATGCCGAAGAACGTATTCCCGAAGGTTTTTCACCTGCGCACACGTCGCCACCACCCCGGCATATGGAGTATCGCTCAGATAGGCTATGATCGACTCCACGGCCGTGATCGCCGAGCGATCCCGAAGCTGGCCGCAGATGATGGCAATCGAATACCGCTTGTTGCTGCGCAGGCTGCGCGCGGAAGCGTTGACCCGAAACCCCATTCCCTTCGCAACCTGCAGAACTCTTTTTTGCGTCGCTTCGCTGATGAAGGGTTGCCGCGGACCGGGACGCAAGGCATAGGAGGCGGCCGCCAAGGAAACCTCGGCTTTGGCCGCCACGTCTTTCAAACTAATTTTTCCCGGCTTCATTTTGGGATTCAATCGATTGAGGCGACACGCCTGGGACGGCCGGAACGCCCGGCCATGCGTACGGCATCCATCACGGCCACAGCCTGAATCATCTCGTGGTGCAACGGCGAAATTTTTCCCGATTTGACCATCTCGGTTATCAAGGAAATCACTTCCGCTGCACCCTGCGAACGAAAATCTGAATAAATCGCCGCCTGAATGGCCCCCTCAAAACCATGAGCCGACGCGTAGAAAGCAGTCCACCGATAATCAGCCTCACCACAGCGGATCACCACCCCGCGGGACGGTCGATCCGTCCTCTCGCCATAGCCCAGGTGAATCAACGGTCCGCCGGGCGTTTCACTGACGCAAACTTCCTCGATGCCGGATCCAAAGATTCCCTGAACGGCGCAGATCGAATGGATCAGCCCCGCTGGATGAAGAGAAAATCCGGTAACGACCCCCGAATCAACCCGCCCGATCTCCGGCAATCGGGATCGAAATGCCCTCATGAGCTCGCTGACCTGCAGCAAGGAAATGGACATCACCGGAGCTTCGTGTTTGCTCGCCAGGGCTTCGATCCGACGGGCTTGCTTCAGCGTGTCGGCCAGGGGTTTGTCGATGAAGGTCGGGATCCCTTTCTTCAAACCGGGAGCCGCCAGCCGGTAATGGTCGACTCCCTCCCCGTTGCAATCCGCCAGAAAAATCAGATCGACTCCGTCGCTGACTTCCTCCGGCCGCTCACACACAAAGGGCTTCTGGATGAATAACGATGCGAAGTTTTCAGCCACTCCAGGCCGCGGATCCCAAACCCGGGAGATTTCAGATCCGCCCACGAAAGGTGCCACCAGTCGCTTGGGATCGGAATAATGGCTATAGTGGAAATAATGCACCCCGCCGGACTGCCAACTCTCTTCCCTCGCATCGGGATCAGCCAGGGGCTGGCTAAAGCGCAGAGGGTCATGCGCAGCCATGAGGGTCGCATACCAGGCCGCATGGGTGTCACAACGCAGGATGCCTACTTTAATTTTTTTCATAAATGATTTTACAGGTGGAGAAGCTTTCGAAATTTCACATTATCCTGACAAGCCATCTGTCCTCCGTCCACGAGAAGAGCCTCACCCGTGATAAACGCCGCCCCGTCGGAAAGCAAAAAGAGCACCGCCGCAGCAATCTCCGCGCTGCCGGCATAGCGCCCCATCGGAATCAACTGGGCATAGGCTTCCGCAAACGCATCGTCGAAAGTCGCCCGCTCGCCCGGGGTGGATACGACTCCCGGCATCACCGCATTGACGCGGATATTCCAGGACGCAAACTCCCCCGCTGCCGTTCGGGTGAGCGCATTCAATGCCGCCTTGGAGGCATCATAGGCTGCCATTCCGGTCGAAGAGCGGAGGGCATTGCGCGAGCTAATATTGACGATCGCTCCGCCACCGGCCGCCCGAAGAACAGGCGCAAGCCCGCGAATGAGCGCGAAGGGCACATCGACATTCAGGGCAAAATTCGCCCTCCATTTGGCATCGTCCAGATTTTCGATCGCCCCGCCGTCCCATCGACCGGCATTGTTGACGAGGTAGCGAATGGGCCCGTGCTCACTGGCCAGAGATGAGATCATGTCCGGAATTCCTGCGACCTCATTGAGATCCCACCGAACGGGAATCACTCCGGGGAGTTCATCCTGCAAGCGACTCAGAGCCTCGGCATCCCGGTCCAGGGCCAGGACACTTTTACATCTGGCTTCGACCGCCGCCCGAACCACCGCCAAGCCAATTCCCCCGGCTGCTCCCGTGACCAAGATACTTCCTGGAGAAAGAGAATACGAAACCTTACCCATGGGGTCAGCTGCGCTCCTCCACGCGAAAGGCGATGGTTTGTTCCTCGCTCATAAACTCCAAGGTGGCTTTCCCACCAATGCGCCCGATTCCGCTATCCGTACCCGCACGCCCCCCGAAGGGCAGATGATATTCCCAATAGTTGGTAAACTCGTTGACGACCGTCAATCCGGTGCGCAGGCGTTCCGCCCAAGTCCAGGCGCGATCGACATCTTGGGTAAAGACGGAAGACACCAACCCGAGGTTGCACGCCTCAATGAGCTCCGACGCCTCCGCCTCGTTGGAAAACGAGGCCACGGGCGCGACCGGCCCGAAAGTCTCCTCCAAGTTGAGCAAACTCTCCTTGGAAAAACCATCAATAACCGTGGGTTCAAAGAAGTAGCCAGGCCGCGATGGGCGTGTTCCTCCGGCGCAAATGCGAGCTCCCTTGCTCCGCGCATCTTCCACATGGGCCGTAACCTTCTCCAGCACGGACGGACTATTGACAGGACCAACATTAGTCCCAGCGTCCCGCGGATTCCCAAGGATCCACTTTTTACTCTCCTCCACCATGGCCTCCACGAAGGCCGACCGGATGGGCTCGGCAACCAGAATGCGCTCAGCCGACGAACAGACCTGCCCCGCCGCATAAAAACAAGCTGGCGCCACTGCCCGGGCAACTTTGACTGGGTCCACGTCGTCCAGGACGACGATGGGTCCATTGCCGCCAAGCTCAAACAACCGCGGCTTCAATCCACAACGCCCGGAAATGATCCTCGCGGTGTTGGGGCTACCGGTCATTCCGACCGCCTGGGTCCCCGGATGAAATACCAATTCATCGCCCACTTCAGCCCCTGGTCCGATCACCAAATTTAACAAACCTTTGGGCAGCCCGGCCTCATGGATAATCCCCGCCAACACACAGGCCGTCGCGGCCGCCGTGGGAGCCGGTGTCCAGACCACTGCATTTCCCATCACAAGAGCGTAGGGAATGTACTCCGTGGGAATGGCT
>CALBXK010000309.1 GCA_937890535.1 uncultured Spartobacteria bacterium | reverse complement strand
CTGGACCTGACTGGACCTGACTGGACCTGACTGGACCTGACTGGACCTGACTGGACCTGACTGGAATCGACTGGACGCGGATCGGATGCGGTTTCACGATTTCTGAATGGGGAAGGGGAAATCCCTCCCGTGTTCAGGCCCGCAGCGTTACAAACTTGTAACAATCCCACCTTTGGAGTTTTAGTTCACTCCCGCTTTGATGGCCCACTCACATCCAACCAACCTATATCCAAAATGAAAATCAATTCTCTCATGAAATTCACTTCCGTTGCAGCCTCCGTGGTTTTTTCGGCCTCCGCGATGGCTCAGCAACTTTCAGGAGCGGGGGCCAGCTTTCCCGCCCCACTTTACCAACGGTGGGCGGCTGACTTCGTCCAGGCGCACCCTGACATTCAAGTCAACTACCAATCCGTTGGCTCCGGCGCAGGTGTGAAGCAATTCACCCAGGGCACGGTCGATTTCGGCGCCAGTGACGCCGCCATGTCAGACAAGGAAATCGCCAAGGTGGCCAAAGGCGTTGTCATGATCCCCGCCGCCGCGGGAAGCATCGTGATTGCCTACAATCTACCCGGAGTGGCTGATCTCAAGCTGTCCCGTGAGGCGCTTATCGGCATCTTCCTCGGCAAAATCATCAAGTGGAATGATCCTCTCATCGCCAAGAACAACCCAGACGCCAATCTGCCAAATCTTTCGATCAACGTGGCCAAGCGTTCAGATGGCAGCGGAACGACATTCGTCTTCAGTAAACATCTGGCGGCCATCAGCCCGGAGTTCAGTAAGGACATCGGTGTGGACAAATCCACGGACGCCTGGCCTGTCGGTGTGGGCGGTAAAGGGAATGAGGGCGTCACAGCCTTGATCAAACAGGCCCCCGGCACGGTGGGTTATGTCGAATACGGTTTTGCCAGCCACAACGATCTGACCATGGCCAGCCTGCAAAACAAGAGTGGAAACTTCGTGAAGCCCACTCCGGAAAGCGGTGCTGCCACTCTGGCCAGCGTCACTCTGCCTGCAAATCTTCGCATCTGGCCCGAGGATCCCGCCGGAGCCGACGATTATCCTATCGCCACCTTTACCTGGTTGCTCCTCTACAAAAAATACGACGATGCCGCCAAACTGAAGGCGCTTAAAGAGTTCGTCACCTACGGTCTCACAGATGGTCAGAAAGTAGCTGACGGTCTCGGCTATATCCCTCTGCCGGCCCCGGTGGTGGAAAAGTGCATGGCCGCCCTTGCCACCGTTCAGTAATCGGTCGTCCTGAAACCCTTCACCAACCTGGATCTGCCTCTTATGGAAACCACCCCGCCTGAACAGCAAGAAGGCGGCATCAAGGAATTTCGTAGGAGGCCCGATCTTTTCCGTGGGCTCTGTTGGGTGGCGTCGGTCGCGGCCGTCGCCATCCTAGCCTGGATCATCGTTGAGATCACCCATCAAGCCTGGCCGGCGATCAAGGAATTTGGGTTCAGTTTTGTCGCCACCTCAAGATGGCTGCCCAACCGCGAAACCTTCGGCGTTCTGCCCTTTATAGTCGGCACGGCCGTCAGTTCCTTAATCGCCCTCCTCTTTGCATTGCCGCTTGGCTTGGCTGTGGCCATTTTCCTCAGCGAGGATTTCCTTCCTCCCGCCGTCCGGCAGGTCGTCCGATTCACGGTTGAAATGCTCGCCGCCATTCCCAGTGTCGTTTACGGCTTGTGGGGTATTTATGTAGTGATTCCCCTCATGCTGAAATTTGGTCCCTGGGCGGTTCAGACCTTTCATAATACTTGGACGACCCCGGGAATGAACGGCGCTCCCGAAGTGCAGAAAGGAATTCCCATTTTGGAGACACTTTTCGCTCCGCCGTCCTATGGCAACAGCATGTTGACCGCCAGTTTGGTTCTCGCCCTCATGATTCTTCCCACCATTACCGCCATCTCGCGGGCCGCCCTGGTCGCGGTGCCCGGCACCCTGCGCGAAGGTGCCTACGCCCTGGGCTCGACACGCTGGGAGGCAATCTTTGGGGTCATTCTCCCCGCCGCCGCCCCGGGAGTTGTGGCGGCAACGATTCTGGCCCTGGGTCGGGCCATGGGGGAGACCATGGCCATCGCCATGCTCATCGGCAACAGTTCCCACCTCACGTCGTCCCTGCTGGCTCCAGCGGGCACCCTGGCCAGCCTGCTGGCCAATCAATTTGGCGAGGCGGAAGGCCTCCAGGTCAGCTCCCTCATGTTTGCCGCCCTCCTGCTCGTCATCCTCACCTTGTTCGTCAACATCGCTGGCGAAGTGGTGCTGCGTTACACCCAGCGACAAACGGCCGGCATTCGGTGAACATCGTATGAGCACCTCGACCATCGAACCGCCCGATTTTCTCGACCGGGCCATCACCAGCGGATCCGGAGCCCGCGCGTTCTGGAGCAGATTCCTCACCTGTGTCTGCATCAGCCTGGCCTTTCTCACCCTCATTCCGCTGCTTTCCATCATTTTTCTGCTCCTGAAAAACGGACTCCCTAATTTAAGCCTCAGCGCGCTCACGGAACTGCCCCCGGCTGCCGGCATGGTCGGAGGGGGCTTCGGCAATGCCATTGTCGGGACATTGTTAATGGTGGCAATCGGACTGGTCCTTGCCACCCCCTTCGGCATTCTTTCCGCCATTTACATCAACGAATACGCTCCCGCCTCGCGCCTTTCCAACACGGTGCGCTTTGTCGCCAAGCTGCTGACCGGGATCCCTTCCATCATCTGCGGTGTTTTCGCCTATGCCGTCATCGTCCTGCCCAAAACCGGATGGCTCGCGTGGATCCCCAGCGGGTTTTCCGCCTGGGCCGGTGGGTTCGCCCTCGCCATTCTCATTCTCCCCACGATTCTTCTCACCGCCGAGCAGGCCCTCATGAGTGTGCCTCATGCCTATCGGGAGGCCTCCTATGGCCTTGGGGCCACCAACTTCCAAACCATCTGGCGGGTGGTGCTGCCGGACGGCCTGCCTGCCATCATGACCGGAATCATGCTCGCCGTGGCGCGAGCCGCCGGAGAAACCGCGCCGCTGATCTTCACCGCGCTCTTCAGCCAATATTGGATTCAGTCCTTCAACGAGCCCACCGCCTCGCTCTCCGTGCTGATTTACAACTTCTCGACCACCTTCGACGACCATCAGAAGGCGATGGCTTGGACAGCCTCCTTGGTGCTGGTGATTCTTGTCACCGTCGCTAACATATCCGCTCAGGTCATTTTTCGGAAGAAACAATAACCTATGACCTTCACCATGGAGCAACCGCAAACCACATCCGAGTCGGAAAAATCGGGCCCCACCCAGCAAACATCACCGCGCGCCGACTTTCTCAAAGTCACCAATTTCAATTTCTACTACGGCAAAAAGCAGGCACTCTTTGACGTCAACATCGAGATTCCCGCCCGTCAGGTGACGGCCTTCATCGGCCCCTCTGGCTGTGGAAAATCCACCCTTCTGCGCAATTTTAACCGCATGAACGAGCTCATCAATGGAGTGCGCCACGAAGGGGACATCCTGCTCAATGGCCGGAGTATCTACGACAAAAAGATCGAGGTGATCGCCTTGCGCCGCAGCATCGGGATGGTTTTCCAAAAATCGAACCCCTTCCCAAAATCGATCTACGAGAATATCGTCTATTCCCTGCGAATTTCCGGGGTCCGCAACAAGGCGACATTGGATGAGACCGTCGAACGCAGCCTCCGGGGAGCCGCGCTGTGGGAGGAAGCGAAGGACCGCCTGCATGAGAGCGCCCTGGGGCTTTCCGGCGGCCAGATGCAGCGCCTCTGCATCGCCCGCGCCATCGCCAACCAACCGGAAATCCTGCTGATGGACGAGCCCTGCTCCGCCCTCGACCCCATCGCCACCGCCAAGGTCGAGGATCTGATTCACGAACTCAAACGCCAGTTCACCATCATCATCGTTACCCACAACATGCAGCAGGCCACCCGCTGCTCGGACCAGACCGCGTTTTTCTATCTCGGAAAACTGATCGAGTTCGATGCCACCCAACAAATTTTCTCCAACCCTGGCGAAAAACAAACCGAGGACTACATCACCGGCCGCTTCGGTTGATCCCAGCTATGAACCCGACCCATATTCTGACCAGTTTTGAGGAAGCGCTTCGCCAATTGCGCAACGATGCCCTCATGATGGCCAGCCTCACCGAACGCAACCTGGAGAACGCCCGCAAGGGACTTTTCGAACGGGATGAAGACTGGTGCAATACCGTCATCGCCGACGATGAGGAAATTGACACCCTGGAAGTTCAGGTCGACCGCGACGGCATTAATGTGATGCTGCGCTTTCACCCCATGGCCTCCGATATGCGCAATGTCATCTCGACCATGAAAATGAGCGTCAACCTCGAACGCATTGCCGATCAGGCCGTCAACATCGCCCGGCGCAGCCGGAAGCTCATTGCCCGACCAGAGGTGACTGAGATCGCATTGCTTCAGCCGATTTTCACGGTTGCGGAGACCATGGTCAAAGACTCCATCCGTTCCTACGCCAACGGCGACGTCGAACTGGCCCGTGGACTCAAGGAACGCGACCGCGAACTGGATGACATGAATCGCTCCTTCGCCGAGAAGATGACAAACCACATGAGTGCCTGTGTGGAGCTTATTCCCAGCTATATGGACCTGATCTTTATGGCTCGATTTCTGGAACGGATCGGCGATCAAGCCAAAAACATCGGCGAGGATTCCATCTATGCCGTGTCCGCGGAGGACACACGTCACACCGGCCCCGCCGTCGACTAATAAGCGTTGATCCGGCACGCAGCGCCACCCCAACGGGACGAAGGACCCCTTGGGCCAAAATTCCGAATATCCGCCGGGATCTCAAGGATTCCATCCCCACGAGATTCCACCGGTTCGAATCTCAAAATAATAAATTTTTCGCCAAGGAGCATCTTTTTCCGTATGGGATGAGGACTTCCATGCCCGACCCGACCGACATTCAACTCCGCGCCCATGAGTTGAAGCGTTCATTTAAGATCAACAAGACCCGCATCGATGTCCTTCGCGGGATTTCGCTGGAAGTGCCCCTCGGGGAAAGTGTTTTCCTCTGCGGAGCCTCTGGAGCCGGGAAAACCACCCTCCTCTACACTCTGGCCGGCCTGGAACGCCCCGAGACCGGATCCGTCAATTTCGAGGGAGTGAACCTTTACGCCCTGGGGTCCGACAAACTGGCAGGGCTTCGCAATCGCCGGATGGGCTTCGTTTTTCAATCCTACTTCCTGCTGCCGGAACTCACCGCCCTGGAAAATGTCGTCCTGCCCGCAATGATGGGCGGCGGAAAATCCCGCGCCGGGCTGGCCGAAAACCTCCTTGAGCGCGTCGGACTCAAGGATCGACTCCATCACCTGCCCTCCGAACTCAGCGGGGGCGAACAACAACGCGTCGCCATCGCCCGCTCGCTGATCAATGATCCCTCAATTCTTTTCGCGGATGAGCCCACCGGAAATCTTGATTCCCACACCGGGGAATCCATCATCGAACTCCTCCTTGATGTCACTCGCACCGACAAGCGCACCCTGGTGGTCGTCACCCACGACGAAACCCTCGCTGCCCGCGGCAACCGGGTCCTGCGCATCGAAGAAGGTCTCTTGGCCTGAACGAGGTGGGAAGTTGGATCGCGGAAGTGGGAAGTGCTCCCCCCCACGACGATTACTTCCGACTTCCGACTTCCGATTGCCCGTTTTGTTGCTCCCCGCGAGCGACCCAAACACTGAGAAGCGATACGTCGGAGGGGGTAACTCCGCTGATCCTGGCGGCTTGACCGAGGGTTTCCGGGCGAATCTGGCTCAACTTCTGAATCGATTCGGAGCGCAGACCCTTGATCTCGGAATAATTCACCCAGGCCGGGATGGGCTTTCCTTCCTGGCGGGAAGTCCGGGCAATGCGCTCCTCCTCCCGACGAATGTAACCCTCGTATTTGAGATCGATTTCGGCGACATCCCATAGCGTCTCCGGAAATTTTTGGAACAGTTCAGGCGGCAAATCGCGGGCATGATTTTCGTGGCGTTTAAGCCAGGTTTCCATGGCCACGCCATCAAGGCGTTCCCCCCGGACCAACTGGCGCAGCTCCGCCATCCTCCGGGTTTTTTCCTCGAAGCGGTCTTTTCGCCGGGAACAGACCAACCCGGACTCGATGCCACGCCCGGTCAGACGCAAGTCGGCATTGTCCTGGCGAAGCAGAAGCCGGTATTCGGCACGGCTGGTGAACATCCGGTAGGGTTCCGGCGTCCCCCGGGTCACGAGATCATCGAGCAAGACGCCAATATAGGCCTCATGCCGGGCGAGGGTAAACGCCGGCTTCCCATCGACCTTGAGCGCCGCATTGGCTCCGGCAACCAATCCCTGCGCCGCCGCCTCCTCATAGCCGGAAGTCCCATTGATCTGGCCCGCAAAATAGAGCCCCCCCACCCGTTTGGTTTCCAAGGTGGTGTGCAATTGGGTGGGGGGACAGTAATCGTATTCGACGGCATAGCCGGGACGCAAAATCTCGGCATTTTCCAGACCGCGGATGCTGCGGATGAAGCGGTATTGGACCTCAAAAGGCAGACTGGTAGAGACTCCGTTGACATAAATCTCATCCGTCTGGCGACCCTCCGGTTCGAGAAAAAGTTGGTGAGCCGACTTGTCGGCGAACTTGACCACCTTGTCCTCGATGCTTGGGCAATACCGGGGCCCGACCCCCTCGATCACCCCGGCATAGAGCGGGGATTTATCCAGGTTCTCACGAATGATCTGGTGCGTTTTTTCGTTCGTATGCGTGATCCAGCACGGAATCTGCCGGGCGTGAAGGGCGCCATCCCGCCAACTATTGAGGGTGAAAATTTCGTCAATCTCCGGCGTAATCGTGTCCGCCATGTAGCTGAAAACCGGGGCCGGCTCATCGCCGTCCTGGCGGTCGCATTGAGAAAAATCAATGCTTTTGGCCAGCAAGCGGCAGGGAGTTCCGGTTTTGAAGCGCCCAACTTCAAATCCTAAGTCCCGCAAGCAATCGCTGAAGGTTGAAACCGTATCGCCCAGGCGACCTCCCGACTGGTTTCTCAGCCCCACATGCAACAACCCGCGCATAAACGTGCCAGTGGTCACCACAATCGATCGTCCGCGGAATATGATACCAAAATTTGTCTCCACGCCGGTGACGGCATCGTTCTCCACCAGCATTCGAGTCACATTGCCCTGCTTGAGATCGAGATGCTCTTGTCGCTCCAAAATGGACTTGAGACGGAATTGATAGGCCTTCTTGTCACATTGCGCCCGGGGAGCCCTCACGCTGGGACCCTTGCGGGCGTTGAGCATCCGGAATTGAATGCCAGTCGCGTCCGTATTGAGTGCCATCACCCCTCCGAGCGCATCGATCTCCCGCACCATGTGACCCTTGGCCAATCCGCCGATCGCGGGATTGCAGGACATTTGCCCGACGGTGTCGGCATTTTGGGTCAGAAGCAGAGTGGCCGCACCCAGGCGGGCCGAAGCCATGGCCGCCTCCACGCCGGCATGGCCAGCCCCAATGACAATGACGTCATAAGGTTTGGGATATTCAAAATCACTCATTGGTCGGCGACAGTTTAGCCTAGAAAGAAAAATGGAACAGGATGAAGGTAAATCGTTTGCGGAAAATACAAAACAGGCAGAGAAGCAAAAAATGGGCGAGGCTTTAGACTCCTTATCTCCGCGGCAATATCGACTGGATCCCGAAAGATCAAATGCCTTTGCACAATTCAAGGAGGGCGGAAGGCACCTCCGCGCCCACATCCTTAAAAATGAACTGGAGGCCGACAGTCCGGTGATGGTCGAGCCTTACCGGAACAGCCAGCGCCGGCTTTCGCGCCAGGCTGGCTGGCGCAGTCAATCGCAGGGTTTTATCGCGAAGCTGGGGAGTGGACTCTTCCGACCGGATGGCGGGCCCGGGAGACGAGGGGAGCGCGATGAAGTCGTGGGTTGCGAAAAAGTTCTCGAACCAATTTTCTATCCGAGCCGCCATTTCGCGAGCGAAACTCACATCCTCGGCGGTCCACGTCTTACCCCGTTCCAATCGGGATTTCACTGCGGGATCGTAGAGCCCAGGGGTTTTCGTGAGCCTCTCTTCGTGGATCCCATAGGCCTCAAGGCTCTGCAGGATGGTGAAGGCGCGTTGACAATCCGGAAGCAAAGAGCGCAACTCCCCACCCCCACGGGCCGGGTACAGACCCAGCCTCTCCACCGCCCTGGTCAATGCGACATAGCATTCGGGTTCAACCTGGTCTTGCGACAAATACACCCCTCCCTTGAGCGATCGGGGCTGAGTGGATTCCGCATCGGCAAACCAGCACCGGATCATACGGGCCATGTCTTCCGCCGAACGCGTAAACCACCCCATCGTGTCGAAACTGGGAGCCAGCGGAAATCCGCCATCCATAAAATACCCCGGAACCCATCGAATCGCATAAAGGCCGCACCATGCCGCCGGCACGCGAAGAGATCCTCCCGTATCGGTGCCAAAAGCCAGCGGAAGGTAACCAGCCGCAACCATGTGTGCCGACCCACTGCTTGATCCCCCGCTGAGGCATTCCTTCAAAAATGGATGCCGACAGTCGCCATAATGGGGGTTTTCACCGGAAAGCCCGTAGGTGAACTCGTTCATCTGCGTCTTCACCACACAGGAGGCCCCGAGCTGATCGAGCTTTTGCACCAGTTTGCAATCCGCCCCAACCGGCGTATTCACCAAATCGGGAATAACCGACGAACAATGGGTTGGCCATCCCTTGATATTGAACAGATCTTTCAAACCATACGGCACGCCCGCCAATGGGCCCACCAAAACGGGCTCACCTCCGGATAAGTTCGCACTCATTACGGAGTCCCGGCTCGCTTCTCGACAGGCTGCAATCATCTCCTGAACCGCCGCCTTCCAAGACACAGAATCCGACTTCGCGAGGGTTGCCCAGTCTTGGAGAGATCGCATCATTGTCGCGCCGAGATCGTCGCCGGAACCCATCGCTCAATGCGAAAATTCGTCATCCAACCCTCACTAAACATACACGGACCACTCGGCCAAGGGCACAAAAAAAGGCGCCCCAGCGCCTTGCAGAAAATCACAACAGAAGTCTTCACAGAAGGTGGCCGTGCTCCGTCCCTTTCGATGAGCAAGTGCAGGTTTGCACGGACCAACCAGTTTTTCGGTCTCAAAGAATTGTTCGCATTCTGATTCGTCTGTCCCAATATCGTCCCACAAACCCGTCATGTTTCGCCCCCACGATTTCCGCACCCGGGACGGCGTCCGCCTCCATTACTTAGAGGCTGGCCGGGGTCATCCCATCGTTTTTCTGCCAGGCTGGTCACAAACGGCCGCCCTATTTGATGGTCAGATCGCGGATTTCAACACGGACCACCATTGCCTCGCTCTGGACTGGCGCGGACACGGGGAATCCGACCGGCCGGCCAGGGGATATCGGCATGCCCGGTTCGCCAGTGATCTCGAGGAGTGGCTCGGTGCCCTCGACCTGTACGATGTCACTCTCGTCGGACATTCCATGGCTTGCGCCATAATTTGGAACTACCTGGAGCTTTTCGGTTTCGCGCGGATCGCACGGTTGGTACTGAATGATCAGTCCCCGCGGCTCTTGATTGACAGCGCATGGAGTGAGCGCGAACGCCTCATTTATGGCGGACAATTGGACTATCCAGCTCTCGAGGCCTTCTGCGCCAAACTGAGCGGTCCAGACGGCGAGACCACGACCCGCGAGATGCTCACCGGAATGTTCACCGCGGCATTTCCAAAAGCCGGGATCGAGCGCGTGATCTTGGAAAACCTCAAGTTCCCCCGCGCCCTCGCCGCCCACCTTCTTCGCGAGACCTTCGTCAGCGATCTCCGCGATCTCCTTCCGCAAATCACCGTACCCACCCTGGTCCTTTCCGGCCTGGGCAGTCATCTGCCGCATCCGTCCCAGGAATGGATTCACCAACAGATTCCCGGTTCATCCCTCGCCACGACTCCTGCCGATCAGGGAGGCAGCCATTTTTGCTTCCTCGAAAACCCCGCCGCATTCAACCAGCATATCCGGCGGTTTCTACAGGACCACCCGCTCCCGTGACGCCCTCGCTAGCAGACTGTTGAAAAAGAGCGGAATGAAAAACGGCAGGTCATTTTGGGGTCAGGCAAGGCGCGGGGAGGAAGCGGGGTGCACCCCGCGCCCGATCCGCAACGCGGCCTGGTCACAAAAGGGCTGCCGCCCGTCAGGGACTTCTTCCCACCGCTTCCGGCTTAGCCGCATTCTTTCCATTCTTCCTCCTTCGATTTTTCGTTTCGGGGTTTTTCAACAGTCTGCTAAGTCAGCCGTGAAAGCGTGGCTGGCCTGCAACGCTCTACACACGGGTCAGTCCTTCAGATTATTGGACTCCCACAATTTTCATCCACGCTGAATTCCTTGATCCGGTGTGCCCAGTGGGATGGCACCGATTCGAATCAATTCAAACAATCGATCGTGGCATGTCCTGGCCTCACCCTCGTTGCGTTTTCATCTCACTTGGTTCAGCTTCCTGGCCATGAGCAAGAGTCCAAAGTTCGATCAGGGAGCTGTTTCAAAAACGGACCCTCTTGTCGCCCCCTCCAAAAATTTGTCCCGGCGGAATGTTCTTGCACGCATGGGATTGTTGGCCGGAAGTTCGCTGATGGGAATGCAAACATCGCCAGGTTCTACGATGCCGGAGCCCGTGGATCCGGTCTCGTTTGTTTATGATCCTTTCGACGGGCCGTTTCTCGATGTCTACGGTGGTCGCCTCCGAATTTCTTATGACGGAACCGTTAGCGAAGGGCGACACAGCCTCGTTAGCGGTGAATACGATTCAGGCGGCATCGTGCCACCTCATGCTCATCCCGACTATGACGAGGTATTCACGATCATCGAAGGTGACTTCGAATTCTGGAAAGACGACGCCTGGGTGCCCGTCAAACCGGGGCAAGTCGTATTCAGTCAACGGGGCGTCATCCATGGATTCCGTGTCGTCGGGGACTCGATTGGTCGCCTGCTCGCATTTTATAGTCCCGCCGGGTTCGAACAACTCCTGCCATAGTAGCGGATTGAGTGCTTCGATAATTCCGGAAGCTTGTTCTTCGGAATATTTAGACTTCTGGCTATCGCATCCACTGTGAAGGTCACTCCCGAGGGGATCTTTCGATATCGCGACGACTTGTTGACTTTACTCTCAGGGAGTTGAATCAGGGCGGAGCGGTCCGAATCTCGGCCATATGACTGTCGGTAGAAGACAATGTTCTCATCAGGTGAAATTCGACGATACTCTCGAAAATGATTCTCTTCGAGGATCGGCCTGACCGCAAACCAGAAGACGAAGGGACTGATTCCCAAGGCTACGAAACCCGAGGTCTGAGGTGGACCCCGAAAATCGGACCAGCGGTTAAGCTATAAAAAGCGATGGCAT
>CALBXK010000308.1 GCA_937890535.1 uncultured Spartobacteria bacterium | reverse complement strand
GATGGGTTTTGTCTTCATTATCCAAGCCTGGGTTCCATCTTCCGCTGCGCACCCGTTCGATCAACTCCGGCGTCACACGATAACCTTCGATTGACAGCGAGTGGTAGGCATCAGTGACATAGACATCATCCATCCGCTGCATATACTTTTGAAAATCGTGCGGGAGCCCTGGAGCTGCGGGAAAATGCTCTATGACCGGCTGCCGCATTGTTTGCCAAAGCAGGCGGATGCGGTTCGCGTAAGGGGATATTTCCCGGTGGGCAAAAACCAGAGGAGGTCTGTCCGCGAACGGATCATTCTCCCTCATGACGTATCCTGCGGCAGACATGGCTTTGCCGATGTCATCGGCAATCCGATCCCGCCCGATATTGCGGAAGGCTCCGGCCAGACGCCCGGCAATGGTGCTGTGGCCTCCCTCCAACAGCCGTGCAAGCAGGCTGGACGCATCCTTGATTACAGACAAGGCGGCACGGACATCCGTTGAGTTTTGCGCGAAGTAGCCTGGGGCACAGGCGACGAGCGCCGTGTCCGGGGAGAAAATGCGCATGCCTTCTTCCTCGCTGATATCTCCTGATGGCGGTATGCGCGCGCGCACATCCAGTAAAGACGTGTTGTGCGGAAGATTTGTAACCTTGTTGCCAGCTTTCGGCGAGCGGATCAGAAGCTGTTTGGGAACCGACCAGTTGCCTGCATGCAGGGAGAGAGACTGCTCCGGCGAAAGGCACCATTGCTTGCCAAAACGCACATTCAGGTAAGCCGCGCAAAAACGCCAGAAGGAAGCATACCATGCGGTATTTTCTACCCTGACCTCATCAGGCCGGGTCGGAATATACCAGCCCTTCATGACCTCTTGAATAAAGCCATTTGCAAACAAACGCTCTCTGTCAATTCGCGGCATATCGCTTGAGCGAATGGCGGCTGCACCGTCTTCGCTTTGGAGACGGTTTAACAGTTTGAGGGAACGGGCCAGCTTCTCAGATGGGGTTGCCATAATTTTAGGTTTTCATGCCGTGCGTATATTCGACTATTCAGTTGTATCTATTTTAGGTTTTCGTGTCGAGTTAGTTTTAGGGGGTCGCCAATTTCTCCTGCTGCTTGGCAGAATCTCCATCTCCTTCGACCAGTGCCGCTAGGACCGAGCCCGGCAGCCCTCAATATATTCTTCCTTACTCGGTTTGCTCATAATCCCAGATAGTATTTTCATCCGGGTGTCATTCTATCTGGCGCAATGCGCCTGCGGGAAATTTCGACTATTGCCTTTTGGCGTTGCAAAGACCACTTGGCTCGATACGCTCAACGCGTGAACCCCAAGCGATTCGTTCTGGCTCTTCTAGTGGTCTTCGTCGGTGTCTGGGTGACGGACTTTCTCATTCATGGGGTGGCCTTAAAAGGCGCTTATGCGGCCACCCAATCGCTCTGGCGTCCCGAGGCCGAAATGGTCGGACACATGGGCTGGATGATTCTGGGCCAATTCGTGGCCGCGTTGGCCTTTGTTCTCCTTTGGGCCTTGGGATTTGCCGACAAGGGGCGATTGGGGTGTGGGGTCCTTTATGGTCTGATCATGGGGCTCTTTAGTCAGGCTACGACCTTGATTACTTATGCAGTACAGCCGTTGCCAGGCTGTCTGGCGTTGCAATGGAGCGATGATTCGATCTGACGAACGAATGATCAATAGACGATGAAAACAGATTTATTGGCAGGCGACGGCCCTCGGGATGAGACGGAGATCGCAGCGCTCGGGGCTCAGATTCGGAATCTGATTGACGACGTGACCCTCGGGGTCTTGAGCACAATCGATTCCAAAGGAGTGCCGCAGTTGCGTTGGATGGCGACGACGACGTTTGAGAGTTTTCCTCATATATATACCCTCACTTCTCCCCACAGCCGGAAAATGGATCATGTGGCAATAAATCCCTGGGTGAGTTGGATGTTCGCTTCCGAGGACATGAAATTTGTCGTTAACCTCACCGGCCAGGCCCGGGTGTTGCTTCAGGATGTTGAGACGATGAAAAAGATTTGGAATCAAATCTCCGATAAATCCCGGGCCTATTTTTTGGGCGACTGCGTGAGCGGTCCCGGGTTTTCGGTTTTGGAGACCGTGGTGGAACAGATCGAATGCACTTTTCCGGTAGAAGGGCGCCGGGTTTCCCTCGCGCCCGAATGGATTCGAAAAGCCTGGGATTCCAGCCCATCTGTCCAATCCAAAGGCGGAAACGTCGGCTAACTTTTTCGACGAGGCGGCCCGGACTCAGTTCCGGTGCTTTCCTTGTCCGGCTTCCATGATGTCCACCCAGATCGGGAGGGCCAGCGCTCCGCCACTGCCGCCGGTTATGATTTTTTTCGGCAGGTCAAATCCGACCCAGACTCCGCAGGTGAGGTGCTTGTCGAATCCCACGAACCAAGCGTCCTGGTAGTCGTTTGTGGTGCCGGTTTTTCCAGCCGCAGAATGTCGGAGTCCGTAGCGCCGGGCCTGCGAGGCTGTGCCTCGGGTGACGACATCTTCGAGGATCGCGGTGGTCATCCGGGTCGCCTTGGGAGAAAATATGCGCAATTTTCCGCGAGTGGCTTTGAAGAGAATTTTGCCCCGGGAGTCGGTGATGAGAGTGATGAGGTAGGGTTGGAGTTTGATGCCGCCAGTGGCGAAGGTCGTGTAGCCGGCGGTGAGATCCTTCAGGCTCGCCTCAAAGGCCCCGAGACAAAGCGCGGGATAGCGCGGGGGCGTTTCGGTGATTCCCGCCCGGCGGATCGATTGGGCAATGGCGTCCAATCCTGTCTTCAATCCGACGCGAACCGTCATGGTATTGCGCGAATAAATCAGGCCCTCGGCGGCGGGGCGGTCGCCGCCATAGGTTCGGTCGGAATTGGCGGGATCGTAATTCCGTTGGTCGGTCGGCATTTCAGCGGGAGTGAGCCGGGCGTCGCTGATACGGGTGTTGGGTTTCAAGCCATGTTCGAATGCCGTCGCGTAAACGAAGGGTTTGACGGCGGATCCGATCTGTCGCCGACCATGGAGAGCCCGGTTGAATTTGCTCCGGTCATAGTCCCGGCCACCCACGATGGCGCTGATGCCTCCGGTGGAATTGTCAATGACGACGGCGGCACCTTCGAGGTAGGGGATGGCGTTCAAGTTCTCAAGAGAACCTGCCGAAAATGCCTTCATGGGTTGGTGGGAAAACCCAGGCCAGGATTCGACCGAGTCCAGTCGCCGGCGCACGCTTCTTTCCGCCGCCTTCTGAAGAACCGGGTCGATCGTCGTAAAGATCTTGAGTCCGCCGAGATCGAAGGGATCCTGGTCGATGGCGAGTTCGACTTCGCTGAGAATCGACGCCATGGCCCAGTTGTTCTGGAGGGAGGATCGGGGCCTCGGGGGAATGGAGGGAGTGGCCGTGAGCGCGGAATCCAATTCACCAGCCGTAATGAGGTTGAGGACGCGCATGCGGCGAAGGACGGCGTCGCGTTCCCGGACGGATTTTTCCAGGTGATTGAAAGGAGAGAAGCGGTTTGGGCTCCGGATCAACCCGGCCAACATGGCGGCCTCCGGTAGATTCATTCTCGCAGCAGGCTTGTCAAAATACGCCTGGCTGGCGGTCTCAACCCCATAGTATCCGCTGCCAAAATAGATCCGGTTCATGTAGGCGGCGAGGATTTCCTCCTTGGAAAGTTCGGTTTCAATTCGATAGGCGAGGGCGGCTTCAATCATCTTTCGACGCAGAGTTTTCCCGCCGAGGGAGAAGCTGTTCCGGGCGAGTTGCTGGGTGATGGTGCTGGCCCCTTCGCGGAATCCCCATGCGATGAAATTCCGGACAATGGCCCGGGAAATTCCAATTGGGTCGATGCCGTGATGGGAGTAAAAGCGAGTGTCCTCACGGGCAAGGAGGGCATTGACGAAATCATTCGAGACCTGATCGAAAGGGACCACAACCCGATTCTCCCCGGAAAGCCGACTATAGAATTTTCCATTCTTGTCGAGAATCATGGAGCGCTGGCGCATCTCGCCAAGTGCTTGGAGGTCAAAGGTCAGCGCCCAGGCATAAAAACCCAGGGCAATCACCGCCCACAACAATACGGAAACAAAGGCAATCTTGAACCCGGCCCGGAGCAAGCGACCCGTGAACGAACGGCGGTGGCGCTGAGGGCGGCGTGATTTTTTTTGGGGTTTTCTGCGGGCTTTGGACACAGGCGGGCGTGGAAAGGTTACCCGGTGAAATTCGTCCACGAAAGGACTTTGATCCCTGTGCGGAAAATCCCTGATGACGCCCTGCAAAGAACGGGATAACCAAATTTTGGCTTCTCACTCTTTCCAGTGGGTCAATATCGGAAACAATGTCAGAAGAATAGACTCGCGCGGAGACGCAGAGACGCGGAGAATACTAGGAAACATGACGGGATTGGAGGGGAAATTATCAGCGCCTCTGCGGGAGTCCAATCCCCTGGAAAACTGCGAAGAATCACAATTCTTGCTCGGCCACTCTCGCCGGGACCGAATATCGGGCAAATAGAATTTCAAAAAATCAAATCCAGCTGTAAAGCCATGAAAGTGTGTCCGACGTGAAGATTCAAATTTTGACGATATTTCCCGGGATCTGCGAAGGCGTGCGCAATGAGAGCATCCTCAAGCGGGCGACGGAAAAGGGTCGGGTTGAGATCGAAGCGGTGGACCTGCGCCGTTGGACGACCGACCGTCACCGTACCACCGACGATGCCCCCTATGGAGGAGGTCCAGGGATGGTGATGAAGATCGAGCCAATCCATCGTGCTTTGGAGGAACTCCGGGGGGAGGGGACCCGCGTCCTTTTTATGACCCCGCAGGGGCGTCCCTTCACCCAGAAGATTGCGGAGGAACAGGTGGCTTGCCCGCATTTGATTATTGTTTGCGGACACTATGAGGGCGTGGATCAACGGGTGGCCGATCATCTGGTGGACGACGAAATTTCCATCGGGGACTACATTCTGACCAATGGGGCCCTCGCCGCCATGGTCGTCACCGATGCGGTGGTCCGGCTCATCCCTGGCGTCCTCGGTGACGATCAGAGCGCAGTGCAGGAATCATTTTCCACCGGACGCCTCGACCATCCGCACTATACCCGGCCGGAATGTTATGAGGGTTGGAAGGTGCCCGAGGTTTTACTCTCCGGCAACCACGCCGCCATTGCCACCTGGCGAAAAGAACAGGCCGAGGCGGCGACCCGGAATAAGCGCCCGGACCTCCTGCCGGGTTCCTCCGCTTCGGAAGCCAGCGATTTCTCGGGGTGACTGCGCTCAGGCTCGCGGGTGGGCGGTTCCGTAGGCGCGCTTGATCCGATCCGCGGTGACATGGGTGTAAATTTGCGTGGTCGAGAGATTGGCATGACCAAGCAGTTCCTGCACGCTGCGCAGATCCGCCCCGTTATCCAACATATGAGTGGCAAAACTGTGTCGCAGCTTGTGCGGACTAAAATCCGCCGGCAATCCGGCGGCTACCAGGTGTTTCTTTACGATCAACCCAACCGATCTTGAAGAGATCCTCTGCCGGGATTTATTGAGGAATAATGGCCCGGCATGCACCCCGGCCTTCTGGCGATAGCGGGAAACTGACTCGAGAGCCGGAGCCCCGACCGGACAAATCCGCTCCTTCGACCCCTTACCCATGACCCTTACAGTCTCGCTGATCGGATCGAGATCCCGGACATCCAAGGCCACCAATTCCGCTCGCCGCATCCCGGTTGAATAGAAAAGCTCCAGGATTGCCCCGTCCCTCGCCGCCTGCCATTCCGGGGCCTGTTGGGTTTTCTCGTGAGATTCCGGCGTTTTGACCAGATTCTCGACCTGATTGGGAGTCAAAAACTTCGGAATTTGTTTTTCCAGTTTTGGCATATCAATAGACTTTATTATATTGGTAATAATGTGATTACGTATAACAAGATACTGATAAAAACTACGGAGAGCAGAAAATGTCAGACGGATCGAGGAGCGGGCCGTATCCTTCTTCATAAGATGAAAAAGGAAGGCCCGAAAGTCGTCCACCGAGGCGGCTTTCCAGGTGACGCCGGGGCGAAAGGTTTGAAAGCTACCCAGGGCGGATCGGTAGCTGGTGACGGTATGGGGGGAGGAGTTTTTCTCCGCCTCGAGGTGGAGGAGGAACTGACGGGTGAAGAGATCGGGGGCGGGGGAAGCTTTCGAGTTCGCAGGGGTGGCGGACGGGTGGCGGCGGGCTTTCAATCGATCACTCCTTTCCCGCCTCGGGTGGGCTTTGGGACTCGCGATGAAAGCGGAGAGTTGTCGTCCGGGTGGCGGCGCCATCCGGCGAGGTGGCGATGAGTGAGATTTCCTGGGAGTTATCGGAAACTCGCACGGGATAACGAAAGGTGCCCTCAGCGTTCACCGGGACGGGCTGGCCGCCGATCGTGAGCTTGGTCCCGGGAAGGGTGGTTCCCTGAACGATGCCCTCGAGCCCGACATGGAGGATGAAATCGTTCCCTTGGCCGGGGGAACTGAGGAATTCCGAGCCTCCAGCCCAGCTGGAAAGGGCGGAAGAGGCCAGACTCGAGAGGGAGGATTCGCCCCATGACGAGAAGCCAAGCGATGATCCAAGGGCGCTCGAAGACCAGGAAGACTCCAGAAACTCTGATGAGTTGGAGGATCCTGACAATCCCGATAATCCGGACGACCAGGAAGACTCGGGCGAGAAGGAAGAAAATGCCTCCTCGGCCCAGCGGGTGAGGTGGAGGGCGGTCAGAGTTGGCGGGCTGGCGGAATTTTCTGAGCTTCCAGGGCTGATTGGCAGGGAGGCGAAGGAGGCGAGGAGTTCGGAGGCGCCGCCGCTGCTGAGCAATTCCTCGATGTGAGAGCGGATTCGGGACGAGATCTCCTCCGAACTGAAGGAGGAACTGGAGAGGTCCGCTAGAAGCTCACTCCCAAGGAGGGTCTCAAGGATGCGCCGATGCTGGAGTGGAAGGGAAGGAATGGTTGGATTGGACGGGGGGTGGCCAGGGGATCCGGGGAGGGTTGGGGCATGCGACGTGGGCGCGCTGACGGTGGTAAAAACGGTTCCGGGCGTATCGTCCATGCGGTCGGATGGAGTCTCGATTGTGCCGGAGCGGGCGAGGCCATGCCAGGTGGAGCCGCGA
>CALBXK010000307.1 GCA_937890535.1 uncultured Spartobacteria bacterium | reverse complement strand
CACTCGCCCGTGCTCGGACTCCGGAAGCCCCAACCAGGCATCCAGCCCCATCGGATCCCCTAATTCCTCCCGCCAATAATCGCCCAATGTCCGTCCTGAAAGCCGACGCACCAACTCATCGGCCAAAAATCCATAGGTCCGGGGCCCATATCCATGGCCACCCCCCGACCCCCAAAATGGGGCCTGATTCTCAATTGCCCGGATCACCGACTCATGATCATGAAAAGACGCCGAACGATCAGAAACCGCCGACAACCCGGACCGATGCGAAAGGACGTCCCCCACCGTCAGGAGCTCCTTGCCATGGCCAGAAAATTCCGGCCAGATCTCGCTGACCCGAGTGGACAAGTCCCGATTTGCGGCCGCCAGAGCATGCAGCACACACGCGCTGGCAAGCCCCTTCGTCGCCGACCAGATCACCACCAAGGTATCAGGCGTCCAAGGCGTTTCGCTGACGGCATCGCGGCAGCCGCCGCAGAGGGAAATAACCTCCCGACCGTCCTGCCAGACCGCCACTGCCGCACCAACCTCCCCGCCTCTTTCAAAATTTTTCCCAAAGGCGACCCGTACCCGCTCCTTCGCCGCGTCGATCCCGGTCACGATTCCAGCAACGCGCGAACCGGAAGAAGGTCCGGGTCGTCCATCGCGAGTTCACGAAATTTATTGTCCATGCGAAAGCTTGTTCTCAAATGTCTCTGGGCTTCCTCCACATTGCCGAGCACCGCCTCATAGCATCCAAGATTGTAGTGGTAGGTCGGGTCATCATGCAAGGTCTCCGGACTCTCAAGCAAGAGCTTCCTCGCTTCGAGGGTGCGCCCCATTTCGTGCAAACAAAAGGCCCCGTGGATATAACCGGCCGACTCCGCGGGGAGGGTCTCCCGAAGCCTCCCACAAGTCAGCACGGCTCCCTCCCATCGTCTCAACCTCATCATGATAAACAGCCGCATCTGCAAGACGTCTTCCCGGTCTCGCTCCGAATCCACCACCTCGTCGAGTTCGCGGAGAGCCTCCTCGGCCATATCCAGCTCAAGATAACCTTGGGCCGCGAGAAGCGAATGGTGCAGGGACATCCGAGCCAGATAATGGCAAATTGCCCTCATGGCAATCCTCCAAACCACCCGGCCCGCGCGAGGCGGGTCCAGATGGTCTCAGAACAGCACCGTAATCCGGAAGGTCAGAGCCCAGGCGCCGCCGAGGCTTGGTGAACTTCCAGGCGTGGGAATGTAGCTGACCGCAGGCTGAAAGTAGGTCCCCTGAAAGAGCTGAGCCTGATAATAACCTTGAAACATCAACTCACTCGAACGCTCATAAACATTGGGATTCAGCCAAGCCTAGGCCATCCCGAGACCGATCGAATCGGCCGGGCGGCCAGGCACAAGGCCAAATCCCGTAAAGCCCATCCCAAAATACTGATTGGCCCGCAGGGTTTCGGAGTCATTGACCCCAAACTGAAAAAAGGCCGAGATCGAGGCGTCCTGTCCGGCCCCCACCTCCAACACGGACTTCGATTTCCCGTCCGGTTCCGAGGCCTCACTCGTCCGGCCCCAGAGGCGCTGTCCGCCAAAGACGTAAAATCCCCCCGTGCCGACCTGGGAGACATCCCCAGCCGTCAGGCGTCCGGTCTGATACCAGAGGCCCGCGCCCATTTGACCCGGATACTTGTCCGCAATCACCCAATCCGCGCCCGCTTCCCAGATGTGAAAATAATGGCCGTTGAAATGCGGTCCGGTCAGACCTGTCTGCACGCCTCTTGCGAGATTGCCGTCGTAGAAACCATAGCGCAGATAGGAGTTTTTCGTCGGAGCGAGCGACAGTGAGGCGCCATAAGCCGAATTGTAAAAGCCGCCGAGGGCTCCGAGCAGAGTTGGATTGATGAATACAGGATCATAAAGGAGCCCGGTGACGGCGGGGATTGCGAGACCGTGATCCTGCGTGGGCACGGGCCGGGTCACGTTATTAAATGCAAATGTACCGGCAAGCTTGCCAACCGCAAAAATGACCCTCTCGTCGAAGAGCTTTTGCAGGTACCAAAACTGATACAACTCGGTGCGATTGCGCGGGGGGGCGCCCGAGAGACTGTTGTAGCCTTGCACGCTGCCAGCCTGGCCATTGGTGTTCTGAACGTTTATTTGGAGAAACTGGATGCCAAACTCGGCACCCTCCCAACCGATGGCCTTTCCGGCATCGAGATTGGCTCCGATGATGAGGGCACTATTGAAACTCGCCGTACCGGGTTCTTCACCGCCTGAGAGGAGGAGATTGGAGTCCGCCAACCAAAGGCCGCCAAGTCGCAGGCCGGAGTCCTCGGGCAGATGGAGCAAGCGCCCCGCGAGACCCGTGCCGGGCGTGTCACTATCCGCAGCAGGGTTGCCGCTGATGGAACTGGGAACATCGCCGAAAAGCTGATCAACGACGGAATTTTGTGGTTCCGGCACTGGCTCTGCCGCGTCGCTCGTTAGCCTGAGCCCAAACAGAACTGCAGCGAAGAGCGCGGTGAATTTGGCTGCGTGTGACAAATGTTTTCTTTCGGTTAGAATTGGTCGCTTCACGTCCTCTCCGGCCGCACCATTGACTGCATTCTCAGGAGAAACTATGGCCCGAGGATTATGCGGGATCACGCCAAATCACGGCGCGATTCTGCATCGTGGCTGGGCAATTCCCTTGCCCCACAGACCCGGTCCCCCTAGCTTGCATTAAATTTTCACCTATGAAAATCCCCCCCGTTTTCGGCATCATTGATGCGTATTATTTCGCAAAAAAATCCAGACGGTATTGTTGGGTCGCGGTCGCGCTTTGGACAACGTATTTCCTGGCTTTTGGGACGCTGCAGGCGGGAACCGACCCGCAAATGGACGCCGCTACGGGATTTCCCCGGGAGCCTCTCACCCTGACGGAATGGAAACCGGGCAAAAAAGTTGCGGTGTGTTTCGTACTCTATGTTGAGGTTTGGGGGTTCGGGCACGGTCCGAATTTTCGTCCGGAAATGGCCTCCCGCACCCCGGATTTGGTTAATGAGGCGTTTCGCAATTATGCCATCAATTTCGGACTGGAGCGGACGGGCGGAGTTTTTCGGGAAGAGGGTGTTCCCTTGAGCATTGCCTTAAGTGCCTTGTTTCCCGGTCAGGAGCCTAAAGTCTGGAAGAGATTCAGGGCCCTACTTCCGAAGGCGCCCCTCCTTGCGCATGGAATGAACAATTCCACCCAGATGTTGCCCCTGGGCCGCGGACTGGCCGCGCAGGAAAAATATGTCAAGGCGACCCTGGACTTGATCGAGAAAGATACGGGTGTTCGTTCCAAAGGTTGGAGCAGCCCCAGTGTTTACGGCAACATCGATACTTTTCGTGCCTGCGCCGCCAACGGAATTGCCTACACCCTCGATGCCATGGACTCAGATTTCCTTTCGGTGTTGAAAACTCCGGAAGGCAAACTCCTCCTGATTCCCTACCCGCCGGTTCCAGTGGATATGGGACAGTTCCTCGGCCGCAATTATAAACCGCGGGACATGGAACAGCTCTGGACCGACTATGTGGGGGAACTGGCCCGCGAAGCGGAAAAAAATCCCGAGGGCCCCGCGACCGTGATTGCCATTGGCATCCACCCCTTTGTGGTCGGTTCGCCGGACGGCGCCGCCGCCATGCGCCGGACCCTGGAGACCTTAAAAAAGATGCCCTCTGTCTGGCTCACCGACACGGAGGCTCTGATGCAGGCGTCCGGCCTGGACGACCCCCGTTAAAGTCACCTCGCCTTTCTGAAATTTTCGCAAAAACCCCCATGGATCTCAACACCGTTTCCGAAATCCAACGTCCCACCCGCAGGGAAGATTTAAAACCATGGCAAAACGGTTGCGCCTATCTGGCTGGAGGCACGTGGCTTTTTTCCGAGCCCCAGGTCTAGACCCATACCCTCATTGATATCGAGACGCTCGGCTGGCCTTCGCTCACGGCCACGGCGGAGGGACTCGAAATCGCCGCGACGTGCCGGGTGGTGGAGTTGGATCGCTTCCAAGCGCCTGCGGAGTGGGCGGCGTCTCCGCTTTTGAGCGAATGCTGCCGTTCGTTTCTCGCCTCCTTCAAAATTTGGAACGAGGCGACCGTCGGCGGAAATATCGTGATGTCGCTTCCCGCCGGGCCGATGATTTCGCTCACCACCGC
>CALBXK010000306.1 GCA_937890535.1 uncultured Spartobacteria bacterium | reverse complement strand
TGACAGTTCCTACAAGCGAGGCGAATCCATTTCCTTCTCACTCAATGGAGTGATTCCCGGATGGACGGAAGGATTGCAACTCATGCAGGAGGGAGCAAAATATCGCTTCTCCATTCCTTCAAATTTGGCCTACGGAAAGCAGGGCGCTGGTGGAACCATTGGCCCGGACGAGACCCTGGTCTTCGACGTTGAACTGATCAAGGTGAAGTAGACAGGGTGCTCAAGATCTACACCTATGTGGGTTGCGACACCTGTCGCAAGGCACTAAAATTCCTGCGCGCCAAAAAGGTCGCTTTCGAGGAAATCCCCATCCGCGAAACCCCTCCCTCATTGACCGAACTCCGGGCGATGCGAAAGGCCCGGGGCGAGCTGCGCAAGCTCTTCAATACCTCCGGGGCGGACTACAAGGCCCAGGGCTTGTCAAAGACTCTGCCCTCCCTGAAGGAGGCCGATGCCCTGCGACTCCTGGCGGAAAATGGAAACCTCGTAAAGCGGCCCTTCGTCATCGACGACGATGTTCTTCTTACAGGCTTCAAGGAAGAAGAGTGGCGGGAAGCGCTTTCGATTGCGGATTGATCGCGTCACCCCTTCTCCGCGTCACCCCTTCTCCGCGTCACCCCTTCTCCGCGTCACCCCTTCTCCGCGTCTCTCCCTCCCACACCCTGCACGGCAGGATGGCGCGCCAGAGCCTTCAAGGATTTTGCCAGAAGCGTCTTCCCCGGCTCCAGGCGATGCCAGGTCGAGGCCCCGGAGGGATGCGGGAGCGGGATGAGTTCCGTGCGGTGACCCTGATAAGTCAATGGCCACTTCTGTCCGACCACGGACGCCAGGGTTTCAAACTCCAAAAATTGCGAAATGGCCAGCTTTCCGACGGGGAGGATCAGCAGGGGCTTGAGGAGTTCCACCTCACGCGCAAGCCAATCCGAACAGTTGGCGATTTCGACCTCGTTGGGCACCCTGTCGCCGCCCTTGGGGTTCTTTCCCGGAAAACACCGGCACACCGCTGCAAAATAGATCCGGCTCCGAACAGCCTCCTCATCCCATCCCAACGCGGATTCGAACCACCGAAAGAGGGTCTTCCCCGCCGTCCAGGCGAAGGGACGCCCCAGGATCGGTTCCTTATCCCCTGGGGCCTGGCCCACCAGCAGTATCCGGCTCGACACCGGGCGCCCCACAACGACGGGCTTGTGCATGGCGGGACATTTTTTGCAGCGAGACAGAGCTCTGAGATGGATGGCAAGGGAGCGACTCATGATCACCCAAACAATAGCCCCAGTGTCCCCCAGGCAAGATAACCCGCCAACAAGGTCCCACCCACAGCGACCGCCAGGATCAACGCCAGAAGACCGGTCCGGCTGAAATCCGTTCCGGCGAGATCCGGCCAGGAAGGCAAGACCTCCACCTCAATTTCTTCGACCTCGTCGGTTCGCGCAGCCACCCCGCATTCATCGCATGCCCCGCCCCGGCTGCAAGTTCCGCTTTTCATCGAAAATATTCCCGCTAGGAAATGGGAATCATGAAAGCTGTCATTTTTTGCTCCCCTCTGCTTCTTGCCCTCGCCGCCTGTTCATCCACCTCCCCATCCGTCTCCAGCAGTTCCCGCTCCACAACCCGCAAGCCGCCACTCGACCAGTACGCCACCCAATATCTGGGCGCGAACAATCGCGTCGTCACCAAATACAGCAAGGCCGCCAAAAACCAAAAGCAAGGCTTCTGGAACGACGGTGGGTCCGGAGCGCCCTCCATCATCATTGATCTTGGGGACCAGGAGGCTCGATTCTATCGAGGAGGCGAGTTAGTGGGAATGTCGCCCATCTCCAGTGGACGTGAAGGCTACCGGACGCCAAGCGGCAATTTCAGCATCATCCAAAAGGATAAAAATCACCTCTCCAACCTCTACGGCGACTACGTGGACTCTTCCGGAAACGTCGTGGTTCGCAATATCGGAGTCGAGGAAGATCGCCGTCCCGCTGGCACCTCTTTTCGAGGTGCCCCGATGCCTAATTTCATGCGCATCACCGGTGGCGTCGGGATGCACGCCGGCTACCTGCCCGGCGTTCCGGATTCCCATGGCTGCATTCGCATGCCTGGAGAAATGTCCGAAAACTTCTTCGCCAACGCCCCGACAGGCACTCCAGTACGGGTGACCCCCTGAGGGCAGAGGCAAAGGTTGGAAGTGAGGCCAGAGTTTCACTCCGCACTCCGCGATCAATAACGTCCTCGAATATGGGGCTGCACCTCGCTGCGGTAATAGTTCGCGAGACGCTCGTGCAAGGGATCCGGCAAGAGGGGCAAATCAGAAACCGAGGCATTTTCGCGGACCTGCGCAATCGTCCGGGCTCCGGGGATGACGACCGACACCTCGTCGCGGTCAAGAATCCAGCGTTGCGCCATCTGCACCATGCTCAAACCGGTGGGCACAAAGGCCTTCATCTCGTCCGCAAACTCCACCCCTTTTTCAAAAGGCAGCCCAGCGAAAGTCTCTCCGACATTAAAGGCCTGGCCATCCCGGTTGTAAGTACGATGATCCCGCGCTCCAAAAGTGGTATCCTTGGTAAACTTTCCAGAAAGCAATCCGCTGGCCAGCGGAAGCCGCACGATGATTCCGACCCCATTCTCCCGCACGGCAGGGAACAATTCCTCAATGGCCCGCTGCCGAAAAATATTAAAAATAATTTGCAGGGAAGCGAGTCCCGGCTGGGCCAGGCAAATGTGAGCCTCGTCGATCGTTTCGACACTGGCTCCGAAGTGGCGGACCTTGCCTTCGTCCTGCAGAGCCCGCAACCACTCGAAGACGTCACCCTGGCGCAACACTTCCTCAGGGACGCAGTGCAATTGAATCAAATCGAGAACGTCCACCCCCAACCGTCGCAAAGAAGCTTCGATCGCCGCGCGCACTCCAGCCTCGGTGTATTTATCGGGATAGAGATCCGCCGAACGGCCGAGCTTCGTGGCCACAAACAGGGCCTCCCCAGAGGCCCTGCCTTTCAGGAACTTGCCGATCATTTCTTCGCTGCGCCCGTCGCCATAAACATCCGCGGCATCAAAGAACGTGACCCCGGCCTCCGCGGCGGCGTTGAGAATTTCAAGAGCAAGATCTTCGGAGACATCCCCCCAGTCCGCGCCACCCAGCTGCCAACAACCCAAGCCCACTTCGGAAATTTCCACGCCAGTTTTGCCAAGAGATCGTTTTTTCATGAATGAAGGACGGATCATCCACAATTCAAGCTTCCAATCAAGCTTCGCCGGAGCGTGCTCAGGCGCTCCGAGCGCAAGAAGGAAAGCGCCATCGGTTCGCCCAGGTCAAAAAGGAAAAACTCCCCACTGTTCTTCTTTTCGGTCTGTTGGCGGCTTCAGCATTGGTTGCCGATGCAGAAGAATCTCCCGCTGAGAAATTGGTTGCCGCAATTTATGGGGCACCTGCAATTTTTTTAATGTCCCGTCGGGCCCCACTGAATCGCGAGCGGACACCCAACTGCAACCGGGGGTTAAATTGGTTCCAACCTCAGACTCCTACCTGTCCGGCAAAGTCTATGATGTAAAAGGATGGCTACCCTCAGGTCTTACAACTTGTCGAGCCATCCAAAAACGGTCCTGCCTACGCGCTCGTCCTCCGCGTCACGCGAATTTCATCCACCACCACGGAGCCCATCGGCGGAGCCGAAAAAGCATCTCTATAATTTTCTCGGCTTCTCGTCCTTGCGTTCTTCGCGACCTTTGAAAGCCTGGCCGTTGCTGCGCATCCGTTGCAGGCGTGAGGCTCTTCCTCAGAGATTCGCTCCTACGCAACTCGCCAGGCCTGCTGATAAAGGTGGAGGGCGTCATCATAGACAACCTCGCGTGGATTGTTTCGCAAAAGTCTTTCCACTTTCATTGCATCCTCCGCCAAGTCTGGCAGGGCGGATTCAGGAATTTTTGCTTCCCTGAGATTTCGGGGAAGGCCTGACTCGATAGCCAGCCGTGTCATTTCTTCGGTAAAGACCCGCGCCTTCTCTTGGACTGTGCCCGCTGTTCCGGGCAGAACCACTTCGGCCAGCTCCGCATAGAGGTCCGGACGCGCCTCCGCATTAAACACGAGAACGTGCGGCAGCATCAGTGCGTTGCACAGCCCATGAGGCAGGTGGAAATGCGCTCCCAGCGGATAGGCCAGGGCATGCACTGCCCCGACGGGCGCATTGGCAAAGGACATCCCGGCCATCATCGATCCCTCCAGCATCGCCTCGCGCCCAGCGAGATCACTTCCATTCGCCAGAACCTTCTGTAAATTTCCATGCAGGAGGCGCAACGCCCGCACCGCCATGGCGTCGGAAAGCGGATTCTTGAGGTGTTTGGAAGTATAGGCCTCGATGGCATGCACCATCGCGTCGATACCGGTCGCCGCCGTCACCAGAGGAGGAACACTCAGGGTCAGTTTCGCATCCAACAAGGCGATGTCTGGGAGCAATTGCGGAGCGACGACGCCTTTTTTCTCCGTCGAAGGCGTCGTTAGTATGGCAATCGGCGTGACCTCGGACCCCGTACCGGCCGTCGTGGGAATGAGCACCAGTGGAAGACGTTCTCCCCTAGCCAGTCCGATGCCGTAAATGTCGTCCAGCTTCTGCGGGGTGCAGGCCAGCAAGGCGGCGATCTTTGCCGTGTCCAGTGAACTGCCGCCTCCCAGGCCGACGATCCCATCGATCTTCTCCTCCCGGGCCTGCGCCACGGCCTCGAGCACAACCGCTTCAGGCGGATCCGCCTGCACTTTGGAAAAGACGGAAACCTGATCCATCTCCGCCCGCAGCGATCGCAGGGGACCATCAAGCAGCCCTGATTTTTCGATACCGGAATCGGTGACCACGAGCAGACGCCGGCACGACAATCCGCGAACGAGAACCCCCAGATCCTCCACGGCACCGGGACGGGACTCAATACGACGAACGGTTTCAAATTGGAACGACATGACCCGTTATAATCTCAGGCTAGAAAAATGTCAGCCTGCACGAGTGGATTTTACACGCATTGAAATCGGGAGGGAAGCCTCCACCGCTTCCCTGCCAGGTGGTTGCGATTCGGGTGGGGTCGGAAACTGCGTGCGGGCAGGACTGTCCGCCGAAATCCGCGCAACCTCCGTTTCCACTTTTTGAAAAACCCAGACCGGCAGACGATCCAAATGTCCGGGAATATTTTGCCCCTCAAAGCCATCCACTTTTCCTGGAAGAACAAATCCACAAAGCATCACCAGCACGCCGCCAAGGAGAGCCCCGGACACCACGCCACACAGGGCCCCAGAACGGTGTCGAAAACATTGGGAGCCACGGATTGATATAACCCACCCCGGAGATTAACCATCAAGCCAGCCACCAGGGCCGCGACAACAAAGAGCAGGAGAAACACCCCTGCCTCCATTGCGGGCGGATCGACTGCCAAATATCCCCGAGCCATTTCTGCTGCCGGACGCCAGTAGCGCAAAGCGGCGAGGAGCGCAAAGAGATAGGTGAGGGTGTGGCGCATCTCCATGGAGGCTCCAGTGCGCCAGCCAATCCAGCTCCGCAGAACGATGGGTAATAGACCGACGAGAAAAACAATGAGTTCAACAGGCATAACAGATCAGACCGCTTGCAGCACTTCCTCCACCGTGGTGATGCCAAGAAGAATTTTTTCAGCCCCATCATAGCGATAACTGCGAAATCCCGTGCCTTCGGCGATCTTGGCGAGACTGGCCTCGTCCACCCCGTCACTGACCGCCTTGCCAATCTCCTCATCAAGAACCAGAAGCTCGAAGATTCCCGTCCGTCCGCGAAATCCGGTATTCAAGCACTGATCGCAACCCACCGGCTTATAAATGGTCACGCCGGGTTCGAAATCAAAACCAAGGCTGTCGAGTTCGTCGCCGACCGCCTCACAGGCTTGGCAGCAGTGTGGACAAAGCACCCGCACCAACCGCTGGGCGATGATCATGAGCAGCGCAGAAGCGACTTGGTACCGCTCGATGCCCATGTCCTGCAGTCGAGAAATAGTCCCGACGGCATCCTTGGTGTGCAGAGAGCTGAGAACAAGGTGCCCGGTCAGCGCGGCGCGAAGGGCGACCTGCGTGGCCTCAGTGTCCCTCATTTCCCCCACCAGTATCACATCGGGATCCTGGCGAAGAATCGAACGCAAGCCGCTTTCATAGGTAATTCCCGCCCGCGGTTTCACCGCGATTTGCGTCGCCCCGGCGAGTTCATATTCGGCGGGATCCTCGATGGTCATGATGTTGATACGCGTCGCATCAAGCTGGCGCAACGCCGCGTAGAGCGTGGAGGTCTTACCGGAACCGGTCGGACCGGTTGCGAGGATCATGCCATTGCGGGAATGAATCACGTCCTGAAACTCGAAACCCTTTCGCGTATTACCCTTGCTGGCGAGGTATTCTGCAGGGTCACGTGCGGGCATCATCCACGGCAACTTCGAAGGGGATTCGTCGGTGGCCGGCACACCGCTTCCGGAACTGCGGGACTTCCTTTTCTGGTGCATCGCGTCACCCACCCAGGCCGTCACACCGTAAACCAAAGCCCCGACTCCAGGCAGCAAGAGGGCCACCATGCTCCAGAAACGAGGGTCACCCTGTCGCTGGTATAAATCCTGCTGCACCCACTGCAAGCTGCGCATCCAGACGGCACTCAACGCCAGCAAACCGAGAAGAACCCATTCAAAATTCCACTTATGCTCGTATGCCGGTGAATCATCGGCCTCTGGAAGCTCTACATACACTTCAGGCATCACAATCTCAATCCAAGTCTCCGTCTCCGAGGCGATCTTCACCCCGCGACCGACCTTCCCACTTTGGAAAACGACATCGGCGGCCAAGCCGGTAGAGATCAGCCCACAAAGAAAAGCCAGACACAGCCTTAACGTTCTCAGGGCTTCTCCCATCTCCCACCTTTCTCTGACGGGGGGTCTTTGGTAGATTCCATCCAAAGTGAAAATCCTCTCCCCATCCGAATGGCGCAGTCGTCGCGACGCTCACGAGGCCCGGGTCCAACCCTGGATCGAGCCCCGGTTGGCCCGCCGTTCGCGTGGCGAAAGCCATCCGGTCGAGGATTTTCTTTTTGAATACTACACCTACCGCCCGGCCCAGCTCCACCGCTGGCATCCCGGACTGGGAATCGCACTTCAAGACGGCGAGGAATTCCTCACCCACAAGAATTACCGGGCATCGCCGCAAGGAGTGACCGCCGATCCCACCACCCTGCCACCCCGACGCAGGGTGGGTATCCATTGGCTTAGGAAAATGTTGGCGGCAACCGCGGACCGCCCGCCAGCCTTGGGCTGCTTTGGCCTGCATGAATGGGCCATGGTCTATCGGGCAGAAACGATCCGTCACGAAAGCTGGCCCCTGCGACTCAGCTCTTCGGAAATCGTCGCGGTGGTGGAATCCCTCGGTCCGCGCTGCACCCACTTCGATGCCCTGCGGTTTTTCACTCCCGTCGCCCGACCGCTCAACAAGCATCAACCGACCCGCGCCACCTCGGCGGATTTCGAGCAACCCGGCTGCCTGCACACCAACATGGACCTCTACAAATGGGCGATGAAGAGCCTTCCCTTCGCCAGTTCGGAACTGGTGGCGGATTGCTTCGGTCTGGCCCGGAAAATCCGCACCCTCGACATGCGAGCCAGTCCTTACGATTTTTCTGCCATGAGTCTGGACCCAGTGCGCATCGAAACCCCGGCGGGACGCGCCGAATACGAAGACTCCCAACGCGATTTTGCCCGGAAGGCTGCCCCGCTCCGCCAGCGCCTCATTGCGCTTTGCGACGGTATTCTCGCAACCGAGCCTGACGCCGCGAGGCGGCTTGCCTGCGCCAATGCAATCCTGTAGGGTATTTCCATGAGCGAAATCATCTTTGAGGTTCAAGAGGACGAGATTGACGGGGCTATGTTGCCACGGCCTTGGGTCACGGCATCGTCACTCAGGGAGATACCCTCACCGAGCTCCGCGAGATGGTCAAAGACACTGTACGCTGCCACTTCGGTGATGGCCTTCCCGGCCCCATGCCCAAGGTGATCCGGCTTCACTTCGTTCGTGATGAAGTTCTTGCAGCGTGAAGACGCCGAGAGACGTCTCGGGCTCGGAGCTGCTGAAAGCTCGCGGGTTCTGGGTTACGAACGCGTCCGGCAGAATGGCTCCCATATCCGCCTGACCACCCAGCTTGATGGCGAGTATCATGTGACCGTGCCCAAAAACCTCGATCTGTAAACCCCAGGATGACCGCTCCCCCCGCACTCCGCACCTGGGCTGAGATCGATCTCTCCGCCATTCGCCACAACCTGAACTTTGTGCGGAGAAAAGTCGGCCCCGGCCCGAAAATTCTAGCCGTCATCAAGGCCAATGCCTATGGCCACGGAGCCCAAGCCGTGGCCGAGGCCATCGCTGATCTTGTGGATGGCTTTGGCGTGGCCAGCCTCGACGAGGCCCGGGAATTGATCCCAACCCCTCGCGATGTCCTGCTCTTGAGCCCGGTTCTGGCCGCGGAACGCCGTGACGTCCTCGCCGGGGATTTCATCGCGACCGTCTCTTCCGCAGCGGAAGCCGCCGAGTTTCCTGGAGGACGGGTCAGTTTAAAAATTGACACCGGCATGGGACGCATCGGGTGTTGGCAGGACGATGCCCTCTCGGAGGCACAGGCAATTCTTCGCCTCGATGCGGTCCATCTCCACAGCATCTCAACCCACCTCCCGAGCCCGGATGATGCCGTCACCACCCGCTCCCAACTCGAGGCCTTCGGCGCACTCAAAACCGCCCTGAAGACCAACCTCGCCCCAGGGATCAAATTCCATGTCTTAAATAGCGCCGGTATTTTGTGCTTCCCCGATCACGCCTTCGATCTCGTGCGTCCGGGCCTGATGCTCTATGGCAGCGCGTCTCCTGCGGAATTCCAATCTCTTTTGCGTCCCGCCCTCACCTGGAAAGCCCGGGTCCTCTTGGTTCGTGATCTGGCCCCAGGTCGCGACGTGAGCTATGGTCGCACCTTCACCACCACCGCGCCCACACGCACGGCGGTGCTGCCCCTCGGATACGCCGATGGCTTTCCCCGGCAAGCGTCCGGTCACGGTGCGGAAGTCTTGATCGGCGGACAACGCTGTCCCCTCCTCGGTCGGGTGACCATGGATCAAATCGTCGTCGATGTCACCCAGGTGCCCGCAGTTCAGCCCGGCGACGAAGCCGTTCTCATCGGACAACAGGGAGCCGAGGAAATCCTCGCTGCCGACCTCGCCGCACAGGCGGATACCATTGCCTGGCATCTCTTCACCGGTCTCGGAAACCGGGTGAAATTAGTGAATATCTGAGCTGGTCAGACGTTTCCAAATGGAGCATAGATCCGCCCGCCCCAAATTTGCCCTGGAAACGCATGAACTCATCGCCCCCCC
Source organism: uncultured Spartobacteria bacterium (assembly GCA_937890535.1). Classification (GTDB taxonomy): domain Bacteria; phylum Verrucomicrobiota; class Verrucomicrobiia; order Chthoniobacterales; family Terrimicrobiaceae; genus CAMASH01. Next base: position 18,772 of record CALBXK010000306.1, on the reverse strand, counting down.
GGACACCATCCCCTCCCGTCCGCATCACCTCCCTGGATGGGCTCCGCGGCATTGCGGTGCTTTTTGTCCTCGTCCACCATTTTGGCCTCCATCTTCCCAACTGGCTCGACTGTGGACCGGTGGCCCCGAATATCTTTTTTCTCCTCAGCGGCTATCTCATCACCCGCTCCCTGATGAAGATGCAACGCCGCCCGGAATCCGGTCAGATCTTCAGTTTCCATGTCCGCCGCCTGGTCCGTCTCCTCCCCGCCTTGTATGCCATGCTCGCCGTCGGCTGGCTCACCGGTCTGAGCGAGTTCCGTGAGGGCTGGACCTGGCATGTCGCGTTTCTCACCAACATCCAGATGACCATCCAGGACGACTGGTCCGGCATCGCTTCTCATCTCTGGTCCCTGTCCACCCAGGAACAATTCTACATCCTCTGGCCTCTGATCCTACTCCTGCCGGCCCGCTGGTTACTGCCATCCCTTTTGATGGCCTTTGTCGGCGCCACCCTCTTTCGTATAACGTGCTTGCAAGCCGGGAGCACTGATTTCTTCCGCTGGTTCCTTCTCCCCGGCTCCCTGGACGCCTTCGCGGCGGGGGGCATCGTTGCCTGGATCGCCCTCACCCGGAAGGATGGCCTCATCATTCCCCCTCGCTGGCGCTGGCCTTTTCTTAGCATCGTTCTTGGATGTTGGTCGCTGGCTCGAACCCTGCGGACTGACTACGGATCCAATAGCCACTACATCGCCTGCATCGACACGCTGGAAACACTGGTCTTTGCCGGCCTTCTCATCGAACTCCTGCAATACAAAGGCAGTCTTCTTTCTCGGGCATTTTCGAACCGCCCCCTCTGCTTCCTCGGTCGCATCAGCTATGGCCTCTACCTCTGGCACATGTTGATCCTCTTTTCCGTCGATCCGCTTCTGGACACCTTTGGCTGGAATGCCCAAGCCCACCCCTTCCTGCGATGCGGGGCGTTGATCTCCTGCAGCATCGTCGTCGCCTGGATCTCATGGATCCTCCTAGAAAAACCCTTTATCATCTGGGGACAAAAACTGACTGCCGCTCAAACCCATATCGCTCAAAAATTCGCCCAGACCCTCAAATCGCTCAGTGGATTGATCCGGATCTCTTCTTAAAAAGAGAGGAACCAAATAGGCCTCACGCAAAGAGTGAGAAGGATGCAAAGGGTTTGGTTCCCAATAGGACATAGGAATTTCCATTACGTTCGTCCCACCCTTCCCATCCTTTGCGTGAGGCTCTTTCTCCCTCCAAAGCTCGACAGACTCGACGGTTTGCCCTTATCTCCTCGACCCATGACTCCTCCCGATCCAAACGATAAGGACTTCACTCCCGAGTCCGCTGCCCCCACTGACATTGCCCCATTGGGACGCACCGGAGAAAAGCCGTCCCATGAACAAACCGCCACCGAGGATTCCGATCCCGTGGACTGGGACGCGATTGCTGCGGACGCCGACTTCAAAAAACTCCTCGCCGACAAGGCTCGTTTTATCATTCCGGCCACTCTCTTCTTTCTTGCCTACTATTTCGCGTTTCTGATTCTGGTGGGATGGTTTCCCGGCCTCATGGAAACCAAGGTCATTGGCCAGTTGAATCTCGCCTACCTCTTCGCGCTCTCCCAGTTCTTCATGGCTTGGATCCTGGCCTTTCTTTACGTGGCTGCCGCGGCGGGATGGGACCGCCAAGCCGCCGCCGTCCTCGCCAAGTTCCACCAGAAATAATCATGCTCTTTCCCCTACTCTCCCAAGCCACGCCCGCCGCCCCGGCTCCCACCGGCCACACGTCGTTGATCATCTTCCTCGCCTTCGTGGCAGCGACTCTGGTCATTACGTACTTCAGTGCCCGGAAATCCAGCGGCTCCAGCGCCTATTTTGCGGCCGATCGCCGCATCACCGGCTGGCAAAACGGCCTCGCCGTGGCCGGCGACTATATGAGCGCCGCCAGCTTTCTCGGCATCGCTGGAATGATTGCCCTCAATGGCTTCGACGGCTTCATGTATTCGGTCGGTTTCCTTGTCGCCTACCTGACCGTTCTCTTCATCGTGGCCGAGCCGCTGCGGAACGCAGGCAAATACACCATGGCGGATGTACTGGCCTACCGCCTCAAGCCCCGTCCGGTACGAGCGTTGGCCTCCCTCAGTACTCTGACCGTCTCCCTCTTTTATATGATTGCCCAAATGGTTGGTGCCGGAGCGCTGGTAAAACTCCTCATCCCCGGCATCTCCTATGAAGTGGCTGTGATCGGAGTCGGCGTGCTGATGGTCGTCTATGTTGTCTTCGGCGGCATGCTAGCGACCACCTGGGTACAAATCATCAAGGCCGTCCTGCTCATGAGCGGCAGCGTCTTTCTCAGTGTCCTGGTCATGCATAAATATAACTTCAGTTTTGGGCAGTTCTTCGACTCCCTGACCGCCATCAAGTCCACCACGGCAGACGGCGTCGAAGTGACTCGAAATTTCCTCTCTCCAGGGCTGCTCTTTAAAAACCCTTGGGATCAAATCTCTCTTGGGATGGCCTTGATCTTCGGCACCGCCGGACTGCCCCACATTCTCATTCGCTTCTACACCGTGCCGGACGCCAAGACCGCCCGCTCCAGCGTCGTTTGGGCCATGGTTATCATCGGGCTCTTTTACATCATGACCACATTCTTCGGATTTGGGGCGGCCAGCCTGATGGGCCCTGACTACATCATGGCCCATGGAGGCACCAACATGGCCGCACCGGAACTGGCCCGCTTCGTCGGGGGAGAGACATTCTTTGCCTTCATCAGCGCCGTCGCATTTGCCACCATCCTGGCCGTGGTCGCTGGTCTCACCATCAGTGCCAGCACAAGCTTCGCCCACGATTTTTACACTAACGTCATCCATCACGGAAAAGAACACCGCCCAGGGGAAGAAGTGCGGGTGGCCCGGATCACCGCCTTTGTCGTCGGAGCCGCCTCGATCCTCATCGCCATTGCCCTCGGCTCCGGCGTCAATGTCGCTTTTTTGGTCGGACTCGCCTTTGCCGTCGCCGCCAGCGCCAACCTGCCCCCCATCATTTTGTCGATCTTCTGGAAACGCTTCAACACCGCCGGAGCTGTGGCCGGGCTTGCCGCCGGACTCATCTCCAGCATCGGCCTCATCATCATCAGCCCCGCCATCATGGGGGAAGAGGCCCTCTTCCCGCTGAAAAATCCCGCCCTGGCCAGCATCCCGATCGGCTTCTTCGCCGCCGTCATCGCCACCCTTTGCAGCAGGGAACCCGGCGCGGAAGCAAAATTTGCCGAACTGACCGTACGGGCCAACACCGGCCTCGGTGCCGAAAAGGCGACCGCGCATTGACGCATTAAGCAACCAATACGTGCGGATCGTATATTGACATACGCACGTGTCAGCCGCACTCTCATCGCATGACGGTTTCAAGCACCAAACTCCGCGAAAATGTTTATGCCTTACTTGACGAAGTCCTGAAGACGGGAAATCCATTGGAGGTGGAACGCAAGGGCCGCAAACTCCTGATTATTCCCCAAAAGCCAATTTCCAAGCTGGAACGTTTAACGACGCGGCCCAGCATCAAGGGCGACCCTGAAGATCTCGTCCATCTGGACTGGTCGGAAGAGTGGAAGCCATGATCGCACTCGACACCCACGTTGTGGCCTGGCTGCACGCCGGCGAATTGCGACGCATCCCAGCCACAGTTCGCACCCGATTGAATAATGAGGAAATTGGCATTTCCCCCATGGTACTTCTGGAGCTGGAATATCTGTACGCAACCGAACGTCTGACCCTCCCGGCGGATTCTCTTTTCGCCGATCTGGAACAGACCATCGGGCTAAAACTCCTGATCGAACCCTTCTCCGGAATCGTTCGCGAATCCTTAAAGTTGACCTGGACACGCGATCCTTTCGACCGATTGATCGCTGGCCACGCTCTGACAGGCCATCATGACCTAGCCACCAAAGACCGCACGATTCGCCGTCATTGCAAGAGGGCCTTCTGGGCGTGACAAAATCGAATTTCGGCCCCCTTCCCTATCTCTTTCGCCACAAGACTAGTTGATTTTTGTGGCGGCTCTCTTATAGCTACGGACGGCTCGGCGAGCCATCCCGGCCAATTTGTAGGCTGAGAGGTTTTTTTCCGAGCCCCGAACTTATGTTTTCCAGACTTTCCGACAAACTCCAAGATGTCTTCAAGGACCTCCGCGGCCACGGTAGCATCAGCGAAAAGAACGTCTCCGATGCCATGCGTGAGGTACGGATGGCTCTCCTCGAGGCCGATGTTCACTTTCAGGTGGCGAAGGACTTCATTGCCCGTGTCAAAGAGAAGGCGCTTGGCGAAGATGTCCTGCGCAGCATCACTCCAGGCCAGCAAATCGTTAAAATATTCCACGACGAATTGACGGCGCTGCTCGGAGGGGATGCCGAAGCACTCAATCTCGACAAACCCGCCCGCATCCTCATCGTCGGCCTCAACGGTGCCGGCAAAACCACTTCCTCCGCCAAGCTCGCCCGTTGGCTCACCACCCAGGGACGCACTCCGCTGCTCGTCGCCTGCGATTTGCACCGTCCCGCCGCCATTGCCCAGCTTGCTGCCCTCGGCGACCAGATCAAGGTCCCTGTTTTCCAGCCTCAAGCCGGCGAGACCGATGTTCTCAAGGTGGGTCGGGAAGCCGCCGCCTGGTGTGCGGAAAAGGGCGGCAACGTCCAAATTTACGACACCGCTGGTCGGCAAGAAATCGATGAACCGCTGGTGGAGGAACTCCGTCGTCTCAAGGAGCTCCTTGATCCCCAGGAAGTTCTCCTCGTTTGTGACGCCGCCACCGGCCAGCAGGCCGTCAGCGTGGCCGAGCATTTCCATGAAGCTCTGGGTCTCACGGGGATCATTCTGACCAAGTTGGACGGCGACGCCCGGGGGGGAGCGGCCCTTTCCCTCCGTGCCGTCACCCATCAACCGATCAAGTTCGCCGGCGTGGGCGAAAAAATCGATCAGTTCGAACCCTTTCACCCCGATCGTCTTGCAGGGCGCATCCTCGGCATGGGGGACGTCGTCGGCCTGGTGGAAAAAGCGGCCGAGGCCATCAGCGAGGAGGACGCCCTCCGTCTCGAACAGAAGATGCGCACCGCTTCCTTCGACCTCGAGGACTTCCTCCAGCAATTCAGAATGATCAAGAAGATGGGACCGCTTGAGAATATCCTTGGCATGATCCCAGGAATGGATAAGATGAAAGATTCCTCGATTGACGAGAAACAGCTAAAACGGGTGGAGGCGATTATTCTCTCCATGACGAAGCGGGAGCGGACGCGTCCAGATATTCTGAATGCTCGCCGCCGCCAACGCGTCGCCCGCGGCAGCGGCACCACCGTCACCGAGGTCAATAGTCTTCTTTTGCGTTTCAACCAAATGCGGAAGATGATGAAAAAGGCGGGAAACATGAAAAAAATGATGGCCCAAGCCCGCCGGGCCGGAATGCAAATCCCGGGAATGACCTGATGGCCGCGACCCAAAAAATCTCAACATCTCAACTTTTTAACTCTCAACCAAAATCCATATGGCAGTAGCAATTCGACTCCGGCGCGAAGGCGTCCGCAACGCCCCGCACTACAAAATCGTGGTCGCCGACCAACGAAAAAAGCGCGACGGCAAATTTATTGAAATCCTTGGCACCTACGACCCCATGAAGGAGGGCGAAAACTTCCGGATCAATCTGGAGCGAGCCGACTATTGGGTGGGTGTGGGGGCCCGGCCCTCGCAGACTGTCGGCAGCATCATTAATAAGGCCCGCAAGCTCGCCGCCTGAATCGCTAGGTTCGCTTTGTGGAAGAATTCCTCCGTTTCGTCATCGGCCATCTGGTCGAATTTCCCGACGAGGTCTTCATCACCAAAGCCGAGGCGCCTGAAACTCCGGAGAAAGTGACCTTTCTCGCGGCCATGCGCAAAAGCGACGTGCCAAAAATCATCGGCAAGGGAGGCCACACCATCCAGGCCATTCGGGCCCTCCTGAACGCGTCGGCCCAACGTCACGGCCTGGAAGTTGCCTTGGAAATCATCGAATGAAAGTTCTCACTATCTTCTCGACCGCGGTCATCACCCTTGGGATCGGACTCTCCTACACAGGATGTGAAATGCATCCCCCCTCGGAAACCATTCCGGGATATTCCGAAAAGAGTGCGGCGAAACAGGCCCGCGACGAACATCAAGCCCTGACTCCGGAAGGGGCTCAGCAGCAGGCCCCCACGTATTTTCCAAAGGAGTCGTCGCAAAACTAGCCGGGAATCTCCCCGGACAATGACTGCAATGAAAAAAATCCTTCTTCCTGTCGTCATCGCACTGCTGGTCATTGCCGGTTCAGCCATCTGGATCTGGCGGGCCACCGGCATCACTGACGCGGCGGTGTTTCTTCCCGCGGATACCGTCGCGCTGGTCAGCCTGCCCGATGTCCCCCGCACACTGATGCGCTGGCCAAAAACCACCCTTGCTCAAATTGGAGCCGAGCCGGAAATGCAGGCGTTTCTGGAAAAACCGTTTCAGTATTTCAGCAAGGATCGCGGAGGCGACGAGGCCTCGGGGATTCTGCTAAATCTCAAACCGGGCCGAATCTTTGCCGCCGCTCTTTCCGTCTCCGGACCGGACGCGGCTCTCCTGATAGGCTTCCAGTATTGGGGTGGGAAACTGGCCCACGACGCTGCGGTGGCCCGTCTGCGTCAGGAAATCGCAGGGAACGACGCCCTCCTCGAACCGACCCGAGAGGATTATTTGGGAACCGAAATCACTTCGACCACCCAGATGGGCGTCACAATTTCCAACGCCAGCCATGGCAAATGGGGATTCCTTTCCAATGACTTGGCCGCTCTGAAAGCGACTCTGGATCGGGCCAATGGTCGAACCCAGGAGAATGCCCTCGTGGACAGCCCCCCCTACCTTTCCGTCATGACCCACCTTGCGGCCGATCCGGATCTCATCGTCTATGTCCAGCCCAAGAACGTGCTGGATTCGCTCCTGGCCGTGGGAAAATCGCTCGGTGCCGAGGCGATTCCCCAGCAAATGGACCAGGCGCGAAAGGTCGAAGCCGTGGGAGCGACAATCAAACTGGATGGTGCCGACCTGCATGACACCTTGTTTGTGCTCCGCCCAGATCCTCCCGATGTTGGATCCCTCACCCACAAGGCGACTCGATTTGCCGCCGAAAACTCGATCGCATACTTCGATTTCGTCGCCAATATTGAGCAGATATCCAACCTGGCGACAAATCCGATTCTGGCCACTCTGGCCCAGCTTCCGGGCCTCCAGAACTCCCGTCTTCCCGCCCTCCTGCCCCAGGCCTTCGGCCCGGAATGCGCCGTGACTGTCTCCTGGGACGACAAGCCAGATGGACTCATGGCGGTGGAAATCCGGGATGCGGCCAAGGCTGAAGAGTCCCTCCAGGAGGTTCTCTCCTTGTTTCCCGAGACCGAAGTGCGAGAGATCAATGGGGCCCGCGCTTACAGCTTTCCCTCACTGCAAAGTGCATTTGCCAACCCCACCTTCACTCTCACCGATGAGTTTCTCCTCATCGGGCTTAACGACAAAACCCTCGCCGCCGCACGGCAGGCCGCCCAAACCGGGACATCTCTGGAATCCGCCCCAGTATTTGCGGCTGCGCTCCCGAGCTATCACTCCGCCAATGAAGTCTTCGGGTATGTGAACACCCGCAACCTTTTCGAACACGGGTATCCGATCCTGCGGCCCGTTCTGATTTTCAGCGCCCAAGTCATGCCTGGCATCTCAAACGTCATCGATAGCTCCAAACTGCCCAACACCGCTACAATCGCCGAGCATCTCACCCCCATGGTCTATTCGCAGACCCGCCTCCCGGAGGGTTACCTCGTAGATTCCCGGGGTCCCATTTCCATGACCCAAGCTCTCATTATCGGGGCTCTGGCTAGTGGTCCTTTTCAGAATCTCGTTCCAGGAGCCGGGGAATGACTCCCCATAAAAAATATTTTACATTGCAAGTTGAGGCAAAATAGGGCGTTTTGAAACGAGCTTCCGTTTGCAAAAATTATGAAATCTACACCTTGGATCCTTACTTCCACCGTCCTATTGATCGCGTTCGCCGCTTGCGAATCCGAACCCGAGACCAAACCCAACCGCTCATCCGAGCGCAATCGATTCGGACAAACGCCTGCGACCCAGTCGGCTGACACGGTCTTTGCAACCCCCACGCCGGACCCCAACGCCACGCCGGATCCGGCACTGGCCGGGCCCTCACCGTCGCCCACGCCGGACACCGCCGTCGCCACCGGCTCGCGAGATCTCGCTTACGGCACTCCCGTGCCAGGAAAACCCGGCTTCGTCACCAGCCCGCATGCCCCGTATGCCGGATATGTCGATGTGCGTGGATTTCCTCCCGGCACGGAAGTTAAATGTCCCTTCAGCAGTAAAATCTTTTTGGTACCCTGAGCACGGTCGCCATCTTTGGCCCTGGGCTGATGGGTGGTTCGCTGGCCCTGGCTCTGCGAAAGCGCAGACCGGACTGGACCGTACGAATCTGGGCTCGTTCGTCAGCCGCAGTCGAGCGGGCCAAAACGATGTTTCCCGACGCCACCTCCGACCCGGTGGCCGCCGCCCGACAGGCGGACCTCTGTGTATTCTGCACCCCGGTAAGCGCCATGCCGGAACTGGCTGAAACCCTGGCCGACCATTTGTCTCCCGACACGGTGGTCACCGACGCTGGGAGCACCAAGGCGGGAATTGTTAAAAAACTTGAGGTCCTTCTGAAAACACCCTTTGTGGGTGCCCATCCCATGGCGGGTTCCGATCGGAGCGGATTCGCCGCCGCCGATGAAGATCTCTTCGAAGGAGCCGTCACAATTCTCACCCCTACGGAACGCACCCCGGAGCGATCCCTTGAGACCGTGCGTGGACTTTGGCAAGCTGTCGGGTGCCGCATCGTTGAAATGACCCCCGAGGCCCACGATACGACCGTGGCGCGCATCAGCCACCTACCCCATGCCGCAGCGGCAGCTCTCGTCAATGCCGTCGCGCCCCACGGCCTGAAGGCTCTTTCGCTGGCCGGCGGTGGCTTTCGCGACACCACCCGCATCGCCGCCAGCCCGCCGGCCCTGTGGAGCGAAATTTTTCTCGAAAACGAGGCCGCCGTCCTCGACGGATTGAGCGATTTTTCCGCCTCCCTTGACGAATTGCGCCAATTCATTCGCAACCGGGATGCGGCGGCGATTGAGGCCTTCCTCTCCCGCGCAAAAACAACCCGCGACCTTCTGCCATGAAACCCTCCAAGCTTCGTGTCAAACGCGCCCCGGTCCTGGAAACGGAGATCACCGTGCCCGGGGACAAGAGTATTTCCCATCGGGCCATTATGCTGGCGGCCCTATCCAACGGCCCCTGCACGATCACCAACTTCCTTGACGGCGAGGATTGTCGCAACACCGTCGCCGCCTTCCGACAATTGGGGGTGACCATTGAAGAACCCGAGCCCGGCACCCTGGTCGTCCATGGCACCCACGGCAAACTAACCGCCCCCGCAAACGACATCGATTGTGGAAATTCCGGTACCACGATGCGATTGATGGCGGGCGTCCTCGCCGGCCAACCGTTCACCTCCCGTTTGACCGGCGATGCCTCGCTCCTCAAGCGGCCCATGCGGAGGGTGATCGAACCCCTCTCCCGGATGGGGGCAAAAATCCGCGCGACAGGGGACGGTGACCGGCCGCCTCTCCTCATCGAAGGCGGTCCACTCCAAGGGGCCACCTACCACGCCCCTGTCGCCAGTGCCCAGGTGAAAAGCGCGATCCTCCTTGCCGGACTCAAGGCCCGCGGCACCACCATCGTCACCGAACCCTCCCAAAGCCGCGACCATACCGAGCGCATGCTTTCCTATTTTCTAGTGGATCTCGACCGCGAACGCATCACCGCCACGAATCCTCCGGAGGGAGAATTTCAAGTGAAGATTGAAGGCGGACAACAAATCGAGTCGCGGGATTTTATTGTGCCGGGCGACATCTCCAGCGCCGCGTTCTGGCTCGTGGCCGCCGCCGCCCAGCCCGGCTCCAGACTATTAATCAAAAATGTCGGACTCAACCTCACCCGCACCGGGATCATTTCCGTTCTCATCCGCATGGGGGCCCGGATTCGGGAAGTGATTGAAGATGTGGATCAAGGCGAACCATTCGGCCTCATCGACATCAAGGGCTGCCGCCTGAAGGGAACCGTCATCGCCGGCCCGGAAATCCCCAATGTCATCGACGAAATCCCCATTCTTGCGGTGGCCGCCGCCCTCGCGGAAGGGGTCACTATTATCCGGGACGCCAAGGAACTCCGAGTCAAAGAATCCGACCGTATCGCTGCCATCGTGGACAATCTTCGCGCCATGGGTGCCGAAGTCGAAGACTTTGAGGACGGAATGAAGATCACCGGGGGACGAAAATTGACCGGAGCCCGCCTCTCAAGTCACGGCGACCATCGCATTGCCATGGCCTTTGCCATTGCGGGTCTGCACGCCTCCGGCGAAACGATCATTGAGGATACGGATTGCATCGCGACATCTTATCCAGGATTTGAAGACACGCTGGCCGCGGTTCGCAAACATTCATTCATCCGCCCCCGACACACCCAGGTCATTTCCTCGATTGGCCGCCGAGACCAAGACTCCTCCTTAAAATGAAAACAGTCATCGCCATAGATGGTCCCGCCGCCTCGGGAAAAAGCAGTGTGGCCCGAGAACTCTCCGTCCGCCTGGATATTGCCTACGTGAACTCGGGCACCTTTTACCGCGCCCTGACGTGGTGGGTTCTGCACGAAGGCGCCGATCCCAACTCTGTCAAGGAGGTATCCGACGTCATCGCCGCCACCGAACTCCGATCCGGATTTAACGGTCCCATCGCCTTCCTGCTTCTCAACGGGACGGAAGCCACCCCCCACCTGCGAGACAACGAAGTCAACCGCAATGTCTCGGCCGTATCCCGGGTGTCCCTTGTGCGGGAACACCTCATGACCCACCTGCACCGTCTGGCCTCCGAGAAGAACGTCGTGATGGAGGGCCGCGACATCGGCTCGGTCGTTTTCCCCGACACCCCCTATAAGTTTTACATCGATGCCTCGCCGGAAGTGCGCGTCCAACGCCGTCAGGCCCAGGGGCAACACGACGAAATCGCCACCCGGGACCGCATCGATTCCTCCCGTCCCAACGCCCCCCTCATCATTGCGGAAGACGCTCTTGTGATCGACAGCACCCACCTCACCATCGACGGCGTTGTCGGCGAGGTGATTGGTCGCCTGAAGCTCCGCGGACTGTCGCTTCCTCTGCAATGACGCTCGTCTACAATATTTTCTACAACCTGGCGAAACTGCTCGCCCGGTGCTTTTTTTCCATGCGGGTGATTCATCCCGAACGGATGATCGAGGAAGGCCCCCTGATTCTCGCGGTCAACCATTCGAGTTTCTTTGATCCCCCACTGGCAGGCATTTGCTCCCGCCGCGGCGTCTACTACCTGGCCCGAAAGTCGCTCTCCCGATGGCCATTTTTTGGCCCCCTTTTTCCCGCCATGAATAACATCTTTGTCGAACGGGATGGAAGTGACATGTCGGCCTTGCGGGAGGTGATGAAAAAACTTCGGGAAGGAAACGGGGTTGTGCTTTTCCCCGAAGGCACCCGCTCGAAGGACGGGGGGCTCCAGCCCGGCCGGGCGGGCATCGGCCTCATCATTGCCAAAACCCTGGCCCCGGTTCTTCCGATGCGGATTTTTGGTGCCTTCGATGCCTTCCCCAAGGGCTCCCGGGGGCTTCGCCTCACCCGAATCACAGTCGTGATCGGGAAGCCGTTGTATTTCACCCGCGAGGAAGTGGGGTCTGGAGATCGCGAAACCTACCAAAGACTCAGCGATCGCGTCATGACCGCCATCGCCGCCCTGGAGTGCCCGCCCCAATGCCCCTTGGACCCAACCGCACTCGACTTACCCAGCCCTTCCCTCCACCCGCAGTGATGAGCCTGCTCGAGAAAATCTCTGACCGACCACTCTGCGCCGACGGCGGAATCAATTCCGCACTTCGCGATCGAGGAATTCTCCCGACCTTCTGTGCCGCCGAACTCTGCATCTGTCGACCGGAGATCATCTCCGAGATCCACGCCAGCTACCTGAACGCCGGGGCACGCATCCTGCGCACGAACAGCCTGGGGGCAAATCCGGTGCAACTGGCCCGGCAGGGCATGGAGGATCGGGTCAATGAAATCAACTGGCAGGCCTCCCAACTCGCCCGCCAGGCCGCAAAAAATTCCGGCGCCGAGGTTGCCGGTCGGGTCGGCCCCCTGGGGATATCCGCCTCGGAAGCGTTGGCCACCGGCATTGATCGGGAGGAATGCCTAAGCGTCCAAATTGGGGCCCTCCTCGATGGCGGGGCCACCTTGATCTGGTTCGAGGGATTTCACGATTCCGAGGAGCTCCTCCTGGCGTTAAACGCCAAACACGCCCTTCACCATTGCCCTGCCATCTGTTCACTGGCCGTGCCAGAACCCCCTTCCCCCCGGGAATCGGAATCAGCCTCTTTTGTAAAATCCTTCCAAGCCCTCCTTGATCACGACGCGGAGATCCTTGGTCTTGACGGTGACGATACTGCGAAAATCTTGCTTCTGACCCGAAAGCTCAGCACGACTTTCTCGACAACCGGAGGGGAAACCCCTTTGGCGATCCTGTCTGGTTCGAATGATACTCCAGAGCAATTCGCCAGCTTCGGCCTTCAATTGGCCGCAGCGGGAGCCCGCATTTTGGGCGGCACCGATTGCCCTCCGACTCACATCGCGGCACTATCCTCGGCCTTGACGGACCATTTCGATGCGACGTCGCTCCCCCCTCTGTAAGGCGTCAGGACGCATAGAGATCAAGATCCAACAGGCACCGCTCCGGCGGCGTGAACCCTCCGATTCAAGACTTGGCCGGTGCAATCGCCCTATTGAGGGTGCTCTTGCGGCGGTCAGCGCTGTTCTTGTGGATGATTCCACGTTTGGCGGCCTTGTCCAAGGCAGACGACACCTTCTGATAGTCGGCCTTGGCCTCATCGAGGTTGCCGGCGGCTACGGAAGCTCGAATCTTTTTTTGCCCCGACTTGAGAGCGCTGATCACGCTGGAGTTGGTTGTGTGAAGACGCTCGCTTTGACGAGCACGTTTTGCTGCGGATTTAATGTTGGCCATATGGTTTGTAAAATTGTTTGGTGCCAGAGGAGGGAATTGAACCCCCGACCAAGGGCTTATGAGTCCCCTGCTCTACCACTGAGCTACCCTGGCAAAGGGCCAACCAAAATAAACGGATCCGCGGCCAGGGCAAGCCACATTTTTCAGATATCTTCCGGCCTGACCTTCCAGACGATGATCGTTCGATTATGATTCCATTGTCACTGTAAATACGTTGTACATTTTCCCATGCGTCAAAGCCCCTTCTCATCATTTTTTATGTGTTCCGTTCTTTCGATCACGGGATTCCTCTCCCAGACGACGATGAGTTCGGCCCAAAAATCAGACGGATTCACTCTCCAGACAACGCCGGGACTCGCCCTGGTCAAACCTCAACCCTGGTCCAAGCTCAGCAATGCCACCGTTCTGGAATTCCAGGCCTTCATTGACCGCACCTCCACCGGAGGGGCCGGCAGCGGATATTACGAGTTTCATACTGCGGGGGGTAACAAGCGTCAGATTCCCTCCGGACGAGTGGTAAAAGTCGTGGTGTTCCCCGATCCCGCCCGGATCAAGAGTCTCATCTCCTCCCTGGATCGCAAGAAAGTCCAGGCCGCCATCGTTGAAATCGAAACCGTCGTGAAAAAATTTCCCGCCACGAAAGTGCAACTCGGACCGTCTCTGAAGTTGCTCAAGGCGGAGATAGCGAAATATGATTCTGGTCAGATCAAGTCCGATGGGATTTGGATCGTAAAGAAAGACTACAACCGCAGCCAAGCGGCCAAACTCGTGCGATTGCTCAAGGCCGAAATTTCCACCGCCAACCCCCCAGACAGCTTCAATTTGGAGGTTGATCCCAAGTTTGTCGCCCTCCAGGAATTTTCGAAATCGGATCCGACGTTGCAGCCTCTGGCCGATGGTCTGATCGCCACCCACTCTGCCGGCGTGCGGGTGGTCCAGCGGGCCGCTTTGCTGACCAAACTGGCTGATCCAGCGATCACTCCCGCCAGTGCCACGGCTGCAGTCAATCAACTCAAAACCCTCAAACCGGGCGAGGATCCCGCCAGTGCCGCCTATTTGAAGGCCTGGGATGCCGCGCTCGCCACCGTGAAGACGACCTCCGCCGAAACCGAAACGCTCGCTGCCGGACTCGAAAGCGCCATGGCAGCCGTCCAAACTGACAATCCCCCGCCGCAACTCGCCGCCCCGCTCGAACAAAGCATTTCCAACCTCAACCGCACCATGATCATCTTCAAGGCCACCTCGCCGCCCCGGCCCCTTCTTGCCGAAGCCGAAAAAACTCTGGCGGTCTGTGCCGTGGGAGAAGGCCTCAAGAAATTGAACACCCTTTTCCAGCAGAATCAGTTTCTAATGGCCCAGGACCTACTCGGTGATCTTTCCGCTCAGGCGGCCTTGGTTGGTCCAGATGCGACCCGGGTTCTAACCGGTCTGCAAAAATTCGCGGCCTTGAAGGTTGACGAATTCACCCGGCTGCGAGCGCAGGCAAAACTCTTGGCAGACTCTGCCAAGCCCGCCGAAGCTTTGGCCGTTTACGAACAGGCCCACGCCGTAATCCCCGACTCCACCGTGAGCGTGGAAATCGAGAAGCTCAAGGCGGTGGTCCCCCCGAAAAGTTAAGGGTTCGTCATGAGGCCAGACGGTAGCCAACCCACCTCCTTGACCATGGAACCTTCCGAACGCGGCCGAATTTCAACAGAAGTTCAGGTCATGTACTTCGACACCGATGCCGGAGGGGTTGTACACAACATTTCCTATCTGCGTTTCATCGAGACCGCACGCACCTATCTCGCCATTTCCATGGGAATGAGCTTTGAGGAGATTGCTCGGACTCAGATTCATCCTGTGGTCGTGCGCACCGAGATTGATTACAAAGCGCCGGCCCGGCTTGGCGACATCCTCCTCATCCATGGGCACATCGGTACCCACTCCGGAGTTCGGTTCCATGTCGAGTTTGAGATCATCCGTCCTTCGGACGGGAAGCTCCTCATCACCTGCCATCAGGTGCTGGCTCTTGTCAAAATGCCGGAGGGCCATGTCATCCGTCTCCCATCGGGATTTCCCGATTCGTTCACTCTCACCGCGTGAAGTCTGCCAATCGCTGGCTGCTTCTGGTTTTATCCGCCCTGGCGGCCGGCTTGATCCTGGCCCCTTCCGGATGGGGTGATTTGTACAATGAAACCGACGGTCAATACGGGGCTGCGGCCAAGACCATGGCCCGGGGCGGCTCCTGGCTTGTTCCGGAAAACGACGGCATTCCCCGCCTCGTCAAGCCGCCCTTACTGTATTGGGCCATGGCCGTCTCGATGAAGACTTTCGGAGTCAATGCCTTTGCCGCACGGCTGCCCGGGGCGCTCGCCACCGTGGCCTGGGTGCTGCTGACCTTTCTGTTCGGAACCCGCATGGGAGGAGCCTGGCGGGGCTTTCTGGCCGGGGCCATCCTGCTCACCTCTCTGGGGATCTTTACTCTCGGTCGGATTGTCATGCCCGAACCGCTCTTCTCAGCCCTTATTGCCGGAGGACTTTATTGCGTCCTCCGAGCCCAGGACGATGCCATCCGACGTCAACGCTGGTTCGTGGGCTTCTGGATCTGCGCCGCGCTGGCGAGCTTTACGAAAGGGCCTCATGGCCTACTCTACCCGCTTCTTATCATCGGTGGCGCCGTCCTGCTCTGCCCGAGCGCCCGAAAAGAATTCCGCGGCCTGCTGAGCTGGCAGGGCGCGCTCATCTTTCTGGCCATCAACCTGCCCTGGTATGTTTTTATCGAATCCAAATACCCCGGCTGGTTGGGAAACCTATTTTTCACCGAGCAGTTGGGCCACGTCACCGGCAGTTCAGCGCCGGCCACGAACTATTCCATCGTTCCCCGCTGGCAGTTCCTCTTCCTGCACGGAGCCTGGTTTTTTCCTTGGTCCATAGTCACCCTGACCGTGCTCCTCTCCTCATGGAAAAGCCTTGGGAGGATCGTGATCCGACGTCCAAATTTCACGACCGCCCTGGTGGCCAGCTGGGCCGTGGTCATCCTGGCATCCGTCCTCCTGGCGGGCCAACGGCAGGACTATTACGCCATGGCCATGTGGCCGGCCGCAATGTTGGGTATCGCGGCCCTGATCGAAAATCGCTCACTGCGTCCCGCCGCAATCACCCTCAGCGTCCTTCTGGCCATGGGATTTCTCGCCGCCCTGGCGCTTCCCCTTCTCTCGCCGACGATACTGACAGGAGATACCGCATCGGTCGCCGAGCGCTCCACCGCCTGGGCCACTCTGACAAATTTCGACAGGTCGGTCTGGCAGAGTCTTCGCGTCACTGCCCTCTGGTCGCTCGGCGGAGCCACCCTCGGGGCTGCGCTCGCCGCCGGAATGACAGGCCGGAAACAAATTTTTGCTTTGGTGGCCGCATCGGCCTGTCTCGCTTTCGGAGCCGTCGGCGGAATGTCGGTTGTGTCGCCGTATTTTTCTCTCGCGAAAATCGCCCCGGTTCTGACAAGCGCGGCCACCTCCGAAACCCGACTCATCTATGATGGCGGATTGGATTCCGGCAGCAGCCTCCTCTTCTATACCGACCTTCCTGTGACATGGCTCGATCAGAACCCGAAGGAAGATTTCGTCACTCGCCGCTTCGGCATCGGCCGGGATCTCTTTCTCACTTCGCCGCAACTGGCCAAACTCTGGAAATCTGGTCAACCGATCCTCCTGGTAACAGAAAAATCAAAACTCCTTTACTGGCAGTCTGTTACAAACCAAAAGATGACCCAGATCGCTGAAAGCGGCACCCAGATCCTATTGAAAAATTGAATCTTTCTTTGGCAGGCTGCGGGGTTCGTGTTTACTCCCATCACTCTATGGAAAATGTGATCATTATTGGAACCGGCTGTGCCGGCCTGACCGCCGCCATCTACGCCGCGCGCGCCAACTTGAACCCGCTCGTACTCGAAGGCCGTCAGCCCGGAGGCCAATTGACCACCACCACCGCCGTGGAGAATTTTCCCGGCTTCCCCGAAGGAGTGGATGGCCCGGAGTTGATCATACGGATGCACCAGCAGGCGGAAAAATTTGGTTCGCGGTTTCAATATGGAGTTGTGGAAGATTTCGAGCCCATGGGCAACCACAACCGCCTGAAGGTGGACGGGGTCTGGGTTGAAACCAAGGCCCTCATCATCGCCAGCGGGGCCTCCCCGCGATATCTTGATCTGGACGGCGAGAAATCTCTCATCGGGCATGGCCTCACCTCCTGCGCAACTTGTGATGGTGCTTTTTATCGGGACGTACCCGTGTGCGTCGTCGGCGGCGGCGACTCCGCCTGCGAAGAGGCCACCTTCCTGACGCGCTTCGCTTCCAAAGTCTACCTCATCCACCGCCGGGATACGCTTCGCGCCTCAAAAATTATGGCAGACCGCGCCCTCGCCAATCCAAAAATTGAACCGATCTGGAACAGTGCCATCACCGCATATCTGCTGGATGATGAAGGCGAAGTCCGCGGCGTACAGGTGAAAAACCTCACGACCGATGCCGAAAGCGAACTCGACCTCAAATGTGTCTTCGTCGCCATCGGTCACGAGCCGAACACCGCACCCTTCCTGGGAAAGCTCGCCACCGACGCCAACGGATACCTCATCCAGAAGGAAGGCACCCACACAGACCTGCCCGGAGTCTTTGCCGCCGGCGATGTGGCCGATCACGTTTATCGTCAGGCCATCACCGCAGCCGGAGAGGGCTGCGCCGCCGCCATCGACGCCGAACGCTGGCTGGCGGAACAGGAGGGATGAGACGAGACTGAAGTTTGAAGAATGAAGTCTTAAGAAACCGCCCTTCCGTGATCCACCAGCACTTAAAACTTCATTCATAAAACTTAAAACTCTTGAAGATCTGTGACCTCACCCAGTTCTACTCCCCGGTGAGCGGGGGCGTCCGCCGCTATGTAGAGCAAAAGGTCGCCTTCCTTCGCAAACACCGCCCCGACTGCGAGCATGTCCTGGTCGTCCCCGGAGAATTTACCGAGTCCAGCGGTGACGAGAATGCCAGAGTTTACACGATCGCCTCTCCGCTCATCTCGCGGACATCTCGCTATCGCGCCCTCTTGAAACTTCACCTCGTCGAAGAGGTTCTGGAACGTGAAAAGCCCGACATCATCGAGTCAGGCGACCCTTACCAATTGGCCTGGAAAGCGATCGCGTCCGGCCGTGGGCTCGATATCCCCGTGGTGGGATTTTATCATTCCCATTTTCCCGAAGCCTATATCCGTTCGGTGGCAAAATACTTCGGTCGACTCGCCATCGCGATGGCCGAGGATGCCAGCCAGCGCTACGTGAAGTCGCTTTACAACAATCTCGAGCGCACTTTTGTTCCCAGTCCCATTCTAGCCAATTTGCTGCGGGAGTGGGGTGTGGAGAGGGTCGAAAGCATCGATTTGGGGGTCGACACCACGATCTTTAACCCCAGAGATACGCCAACAGATGCGCTGCGCAACGAGCTCGAAATTCCGGCGGACTGCCGGCTATTGCTTTATGTCGGCCGTCTGGCGTCGGAAAAAAACGTCAAGACTCTCTTCGGGGCATTCGAGATTCTCCACCGCCGCGAACCCGGCCGCCACCACCTTCTTGCCATCGGCG
>CALBXK010000305.1 GCA_937890535.1 uncultured Spartobacteria bacterium | reverse complement strand
CGACTTTTGCGCCTTTTTGCGGCTACATCCTCGCCTTTATCTTTCCGCATTGAGAGCCTGGCCGTTCCGTCTTCCGCCTTTCGTCAATCAAGGGCCAATAGAGTTCCTTGACAACGCCAATGTCAAGGGCGAACATCCATCCATGATCACAACTGTTACAGGAAAGAACCAAGTCACATTGCCGTCCCAGATCGTGCGGGCACTCAAACTTGAGCCTGGCGTGAAACTGGACTGGTTTATTGATTCGGACAATACCCTGCGAGCCCGACGGATCGCATCCCGGCAGGAACTCGCATCTGAGCTGGCCGGACGCGGACGCAAGTTCCTGCGTTCCGGGCACGATCCCGTTGCCGATTTGATCGCCGAGAGAACCAGAGAAGAAGATTAAGATGACCCATCTGCTCGATACGTCGGCATTTCTCATCTACTATTTTGGTGAGCCAGGGTCCGCTCGATTGACCACGCTGCTCGGACGTCAGGATACTTCGGTCGCGCTCTGCGCCGTCAGCGCGACTGAGTTTTGGGCCCGGTTGAAGGCAGAGGGCTTCGAAGACTCTTTCGCATCAGAGTGGACGACCTACCGAAAACTATTTGAACTCTCCGCCGTGAACGAGCAGGTCGCCCTCAAGGCAACGGAACTTCGGGAGGCGGCCACGCAAAGAATTTCAACCGTCGATTCCCTGATCGCCGGATGTGCCGCTTTGCACAATGCCGTTCTGCTTCATCGCGACCCGCACTTCCAATCGATTCCCGAGAATCTCCTGAAACAAGAGTTCATCGGATAGCCCGAACTCGGCGGCCCGCCTTACAGCGACTTTTTCTTCCGGCCCTCCATTTTACGTCTGGAGCGGTTTTGGCGTGAAGGCATATTTTTTATGAACCTCCTTATCAACCATTCCTCTGCCATTCGGCATATTTGCACATAGGCACGAGCCGGTCTCTTCGACAAACCGCGTTGACAACGAGATTATCCGATATACGATAACGTCATCATGAGAACAATTGTTGATTTGCCGGAGGAGCAGGTGCGTGGTCTTGATTTATGGTGTCAGCGGGAGCGAATTTCCCGAGCCGAAGCTGTTCGGCGTGCCGTTCGCGATGCCTTGTCAACTCAGAGCGCCAGTCCCCGTGCGGATGCGTTTGGTGCCTGGTCCGCCACGAAATTTGAAAGCAGGAAATATGTCGATGCCATTCGCGGCGAGTGGGACGAATGAAAGCGGTCATCGACAGCGATGTGCTCATTGATTTTCTGCAGGGAAACCCAAGAGCGGCCGATGAAATTGCGCGTTATGACGATCTTTGTTGCTCGGTGGTTTCCTGGATGGAAGTGATGTGCGGTGCGGATACTGAGCCGGAAATAGCTGCTGCCAAGGGGCTTATGGAGTCCATGCGAGTTGTTGAACTGTCCTCACGAGTCGCGCATCTCGCAGTTGAGGGGCGAAGAAAACATCGGCTCAAGATTCCCGACGCCGTCATCTGGGCTACGGCAGACAGTGAAGGCTGCATCCTCGTCACCAGGAACACGAAAGACTTCGATAAAGAGCATCCGATGATACGGATCCCCTACTGATTTCTTTTTCGCATTTCAGCTTTTTCCCTCAAATTTCGATGCCTTGACATCACAACTCTTGATGCAATGATGCTTCCATGCGAACAACTCTGACTTTGGACGATGATCTGGCCGGTGTCTTGCAACGCCAGTCCAGAGACCTTGGCAAACCCTTCAAGGAAGTTATCAATGCGGCTCTGAGGAAGGGGTTGGCCTGCGATTCTGCTGAGCTTTCGGGAGCGCCGCCAAGAGTTCGCCCCCGTCCGTTGGGACTCAAATCTGGCATCGACCCCAACCGGATGAATCAACTCATCGACGAAATGGAAACCGAGGAAGTTTTGCGTAAGCTCTCCACCCAATGATCTTCCCCGATGTTAATGTACTCATTCACGCGTACAACTCGGAATCCTCCCTGCACCAAAAAGCTCGAGTTTGGTGGGAATCCAGGCTGGCTGGTCCAGCAGGCGTTGCGTTGGCCTGGGTCGTGGTGCTTGGGTTCGTTCGAATCATGACGAATCGTCGCATCATGGAGAACCCTTTTCCCCCCAAGGAAATTTTAGAAATCGTCCAAGAGTGGATGCACCTCCCCCATTTCAGCGTCGTTCATCCGGGCGAGAACCACTTCACCTTCCTCTCCAAACTTTTGGAGAACCTCGGAACCGCCGGCAATCTGACGACCGATGCCCATCTCGCCGCCCTGGCCATCGAACGAGGCCTCATCCTCCACTCAACCGACGCCGATTTCTCCCGATTTCCCGAACTCCGGTGGAAGAATCCCCTCATCCCATAAGCTTGCCCAACCGCAATTCAGAGCCCGTCATCCCTTTTCGCCTTTCAGGTCGCAGGTTTGAAAGCCTGGCCGTTCCTCCGGATCCGTTGCAGCAACTTTCAGCTTTTCACTTTTCACCTTTTCCCCACCATGTCTCCCCAAGAAATCGCCACTGAACTCCTCAGCCTCCGCGAAGAATCCTCCCGAATCGAAGCCCGTGAGGAACAATTGCGGGACAAGATGGAAAACTTGCTCGCCACCACTCCCGGAAACCGGATCACCGTGGGCAACCATGATTTTGTCCTGGTCCCTCCCGGGAAGAGTTCGCAATTGAGTGAGGATCTCCTCCGCGAGGGTCTCTCGTCCCATGGACTTTCCGAGACAGAAGTCGAGGAAGTCCTCCAAGCCGCCACTAAAACCAGCGACCGTGAACGGTATCTCCGCATTTCAGGGAAACAGAAGTGACAGAAAGTAACTTGGACAGGAATGACCTCCCACCAAATGGACATATCCCTCAGCCTTTGAGAGCCTGGCCGTTCCTTGGGATCCGTTGCAGCAGTTTTTCCCGCATTTCGCCCCCTTTTTTTGTAAAGCAACTTCTCTTTACATTTTTGCCCTACAGTTTATCTTACCAATATCATGACGAGCACAATCAGTTCCAAAGGCCAGATCACCCTGCCTGCCGCACTGCGCAAACGGCTCGGCTGGAAACCGGGGACCAAACTCGAGTTTGATGAGTTGGACGATGGCGTCGTAGCCCGCCCCGCCTTCGACGCCGCCGAGATGAAATCGGTCCTCGGTTGTGCGGCGGAATTTGAACCCAATCAAAACAGCCAGCAAATTCTAGCGGAAATCCGGGGCTACAGACGCGACGACCTGTGATCACCGCCATTGATAGCTCAGTCATTTTGTCCATCTACAGATCCGAGCCGGCCGGCAATATTTGGATGGAACAGCTCATCACACTGCGTAAACGGTCCCGCTTGGTGGTCTGTGACATTGTTGTCGCCGAGACCCGGCCGGCTCTGTCATCCGATCAGATCCACCTGAGACAATTGGAAAGATTGGGCATCCAATTTCTTTCCCCCTCGTTTGAAAGTGCCTGTCTGGCCGGGCAGATCCATCGAGCCTATCGAGCCGCCGGCGGACAACGGGACCGGATCCTGGCAGATTTTCTGGTTGGGGCCCACGCCCAGGTCCAAGCCGATCAACTCGCCACGGACGACGAGGGTTTCATGCGCAAATATTTCAAAAAGATTCCCTTGGTAAATTTTCGCCTCTAACCGCAAGCGCCCCCTTTCGGCTCATTCTTCCCCTCCTTTGCGGAAGACTCTTTCGCTTTCCTTATCTCCTTTTTGCGACTCTTGCGCCTTTTTGCGGCCAATTCCTTCCGTCCCTTCGGCCTGCCTTCAGCATTTTCCTCCCCTTTTTTGCGACTCTTGCGCTTTTTTGCGGCTAGATCCGTGTTCCCATTTCAGTCTTTTAGCTTTTGAGAGCCTGGCCGTTCGGGCTACGCCCGATCCGTTGCAGCAGCATTTCGGCTTTTCCCCAAATTGACTCCATCAAAAGTCACAGATAGTGTTTCAAGATGAATGTGATCGCGATCCGCGAAAAGGTGCTCCGCGACGAGCGGTATCCGGTTCACCGAATCGCGGATCGGTTGCTCCCCTACTTGAAGGTGCTTGTGGATCAGTTCCATCCCGAAAAAGTGATTTTGTTCGGCTCATATGCCTACGGTCATCCGGATGAGCACAGCGACGTGGATCTTCTCGTGGTAAAGAATATGGGGAAATCCTCCGTTTCAGAACGAATTGAAATTCTAAAGGCTTGGCGACCCATTAGATGGTCAGAGAAGCCCCTCCCCTTCGAGCTGTTGTTGGTTTCGCCAAAAGAGCACGAACAACGTCTGGCCCAAGGCGGAGGTTTTTACGGATCGATCACGAGGAACGGATTGCTTTTGGCATGAAAACAGACGAGAAGAATCCGCAAGATTGGCTGTTCCTTGCCCGAGAGAGATTACAGGCGGCAGACGCTTTATTTCTGTCCCTCGGCGTAACATACAGCGGCGTAGAGCTTCTTCAGGAATCCGTCGAGCGATTTCTTAAGGCCTACTTGATAAGCAAGAGTTGGGAACTGCAAAAAATCCATAACCTTTCCACTCTGTTAGACCATGCTGTTGCGCTCGACGAGCGATTCAAAGACCATGCCGATCTCTGCGAAAGCTTGACTGTGCAATTTTGGGCACAGCATTACCCTGGCGACGACCTTTCCGAGGTCGGATTTGATTATCCAGAACTCCGCCAGATGGCTGGCGAGCTCATTGCCCTGATCGAAAGGGAGATCAACGAAACACAGCCTTAACGTTTCCAAGCCTTTGCGATCTTGCTCCCCCCCTAATTGATTCGCCCACGGCTCCCCTTCGGGCTGTCAGACTTTCGCCCGACAGTCTGTTTGCCTGCGGCGATCTCTAAGACTCGGTTCCCTACGGTCGGCTCTTTCTCATTCCTGATCTCCTTTTTGCGCCTTTTTGCGGCCAATTCCTCCCCTCCCTTCGGCCTGCCTTCAGCATTTTCCTCCCCTTTTTTGCGACTCTTCCGCCTTTTTGCGGCCAATTCCTTCCGTCCCTTCGACCTGCTTTCAGCATTTTCATCCCCTTTTTGCGACTTTTGCGCCTTTTTGCAGCCAATTCCTTCCTTCCCTTCGGCCTGCTTTCAGCATTTTCTTCCCCTTTTTTGCGCCTTCTGCGCCTTTTTGCGGCCAAGTTTCGGTCGAGTCCCGTCCCTTCGACATCCCCTGAATGGTCCTCGATCCGCAACTCGCGCGGGAAACCTGGGACTGGGAACCAATCACATCAATTGATACCGTCCTCGAAGAAATCGCCCAACACGCCGAAGCCAACTCCAACCGGCTCGATTTGGTCACATAATTTTGCCGCAAAAAAGCGCAAAGAACGCAAGAAATCAACCATGCCGGAAAAAGACTTTGAAATATGGATCAACGAGACCACCTCGATTCGGATTCGTCGAATCACCCAGTCAGGACGACTTGCTTCATTTTCGGTTGTTCTGGTTGTCTTGGATGAGATCGCTGGATTGATATCGGCCGTTTTGACACCGCGCATGGCTGCCCGCACGAGGATGTGATTGGAAAAAAAGCAGGACTCCTCCAAAAAGTATGGCACGATCAACTCACGCCCAAAGAGGTCTTCGCTCTGGCAATCACAAAGTTCCAAAACGAACATGAACGCATTAAATCCAACTTCATCGCTCACTGAAGCCGCAGCTCGCAGAGGTTTTGTGCCTGAAATTCGCAGTGATGCAACGATTGAAGAGCTCGATGAGTGGATCATTG
>CALBXK010000304.1 GCA_937890535.1 uncultured Spartobacteria bacterium | reverse complement strand
AGGGCAAAACAGACCCCAAAATAAACCAATCCGGCCCCGGAAATCAGGAGTCCCAGGGAAAGCGCCTTTTCCAAAAATGACGAGGACTCCAACCAGGGGGCACCATAAAGGCGTCCCAGCCAACAGATGGCACTGAGCGCCGCCGCCCCCAGCAGGCACCGCAGGATCGTCCCCAAAAGCCGCCCGGTTCCCAAACCGGACACGTGATGGTTCATCAAAAGATAAAGTGCGAAAAAATTCACCGCCGCCGAGATACTGGTGGAGAGCGCCAGCCCCTTGTGTCCAAACCCAAGACGAAAAATAAACAGATAGTTGAGGCCGAAATTCAGTCCGATGGAAACGAAACTGACAAACATCGGGGTCCATTTTTTATCGATGGCATAAAACGCAGGAGACAACACCTTCACCCAGGAATAGGCCACCAATCCCATAGCATAGAATTGCAGGGCCAGGCCGGTTTGCAACGAATCGGCCGCCGTAAAAGCCAGCCGTTCGTAAATCAGACTGATGACGGGTTGGGCCAGAAAGTACAACCCCGCCATGGACGGCAGAGTCAAAAACACCGCCAACCGCAGGGCCTTCCCCAGAGTGGGGCCAAAATCTGAGCGATCATTTTGCGCCGCGATGCGTGAAATCACCGGCAGGGTGATGGTGGCCACGGCCACGCCAAAGATCCCCAAGGGAAGCTGCATGAGCCGAAAGGCACTGTTCAGCCAGGTCACGGCTTCGGCACCTAAATGGGTGGCGAAGCCGGTATTGACCATGACATTGATCTGCACCGCGCTGGCCGCAATGACGGAGGGAACCATGATGACCAAAACCCGGCGGACTCCGGAATCGTTCCAACGAAAATCGGGACGGAACCGGAATCCGACCCGTCGCAGGCTCGGTAATTGTACGAGCAACTGCAAGAGCCCGCCAATCAAGGTACCAATGGCCAGGCCAATGAGCGCTTGCGGACCAAACTCGGGGTCAATTTTCCACCCGATCAACAACCCACCCACAATGGACCCGATGTTAAAGAAACTTGAGGCCATGGCGGGCACCCCGAAAACATTGCGCGAATTCAGCATCCCCATCACCAAGGCGGCCAACGAGACCATGAGGATGAACGGGAACATGATCTGAGTGAGCAACACGGTCATCGCCCGTTGCTCGGGAGGAAAATCTCCCGCCACCAGTCCGATAAACGAATCGGAAAATACCACCCCGAGGATCGTCACCACGCTCATGAAGACTGTCGCAAGGGTCACCATCTTCGCCGCCAGCGCCCAGGCGGAGTTTTCTCCTTCCTTCTCAATTTTTTGGGAGAACACCGTAATGAACGCCGTCGAAAGGGCTCCTTCGGCAAAGAGGTCTCGCAGCAGGTTGGGCACCCGGAAGGCGACAAGAAAGAGCCCCATCGAGGCCGTGCCGAGCAAGGAATTGAAGGCAACCTCTCGAATCAGGCCCAGAAACCGCGAGAACATCACCGCCACGGCAATGACGCCGCTGGCCCGGGTGTTCAGTTTGTTTCCACTACTCACGGGCGGCAGCGTCGCGGAATCCCCTCAGGATCACAATACAGAAGGCAAAATCGCCTTCCTCTCAACGATCTCCCAATAAAAATCGCAATTGCCCATCGATGAAAGCCGCCCTTATCCGGTCAACGCGACCCTCGTTCCCGCATCAAGGCAACGATCGAAAAATGCGAAGGCGGCCTGATCATGGATTTCGTGGCCGCCATCAAAAATCTGAAAGTAAAATTCCTGCGGACGGCAGGCTTCAATTTTCTGAGCGAGCTTCCAACTGTGTCGATACGAAACCGGCTGATCGTGGCGACCATGCGCCAGGAGAAGGCGGTGTTTACTGAGCGCTTCAGCGTAGTGGAGGGGAGAGCGCTGGCGGTATTCTTCCTCAGTTTTCGGTCCCGGCGCTCCACCACACACCGCGGCGACGTGCGGACGGTAATCAGCATTTTCCTCATGCCAGGCCGCCAAATCAGTGACCGGACACCAGCTTGACACCGCCTTCCAGGGAAAATCTTCACAGGCTGCGGTCATCAGCCCCATATGTCCGCCGCCGCTGCCAC
>CALBXK010000303.1 GCA_937890535.1 uncultured Spartobacteria bacterium | reverse complement strand
ACGTCTGGATCACCGAGCACATCGACGGCAAGGAAATTGAACCCCCGGAGGCTGTGGGAAAAGCGAGTCCGCAGGAGGAATTCTGGCGGGAGACGGCGAAGGAATTTGGTTTCGAGGGGCGCGAATGTCTCCTCGTCAATGGGGAGTCGCCCGAACTTGAAGCCCTCCGCGAATTTGCATCCGGGGCTGACTTGTTCCTCAATTACTCCGGCCAGTTCAAGCGACTCGACCTCCTGGCCGACCGCACCTGCAAGGCCTACCTCGACGTCGATCCGGCCTTCACTCAGATCTGGGTCGAAGTCCACGGCAGCGACATGAATTTCGCCGGTCATGATCTCTTTTTTACGGTGGGGACGACCTTGAACCATCCTGCCGCCCGCATTCCCAAAGTGGGTCGTGATTGGATTCCCCTCCTTCCTCCGGTGGCCGCCGCCCAATGGAGGGAGCGCTTGGGAGCTCCGCAGCCGCTCGCTGCCGACGCGGCATGGACAACAATTGCTCATTGGTATGGCTATCCCGAGCTTCGGTGGCAGGACCTTCGTTATGCCGGCAAACGCGAGAGTCTTCTGGTCATGAAAGATCTGCCGGGCTTGGTGGATTATCCCTGCGCCGTTGCCACAGATCTCAAAACCGATTGGGACGATCACGCCCTGTTTGCCGCTGCGGGCTGGCGGTTTTTCTCGGCGGCGGAGGTTTGCCGGGATGTTCCCAGCTACCTGCGCTTCATCGCCGCCAGTCGCGGGGAGATCGGGATCGCCAAAGAGGGCTATGTCGTCTCGCGCGGGGGATGGATGAGCGATCGTAGCATGGTCTATCTCGCGCTGGGCCGACCGGTGTTGCTGCAGGATACGGGTTGGCCGCAGGCCGTCGCGCCGAGTCCGGGTTTGCAATCCTTCACGAATCCGACGGACTGCGCCGCAGCGATGCGCCGCATCGAAGAAGCCTACGAATCCCATTGTGCCGGCGCTCGGGAACTTGCCGACACCATCCACTCCCCCGAAAACTCTCTCAAACCGATCCTGGAAAAAATCTAAATCGCTCCGCGCTCCGGAGAGGAATGTGGGTTTGTTCCGCTGGAGACCCTGGTTGTCGCAATGGCTTTCCCTGATCGAGGATGCAGTCTCGACAGGGGAATCCCTGAACCCCTAGGGTTGGCCCATGGATTTGTTTCCCAAGCGGTTTTGCCATGTCGCCCGGGCTCTTTTGCTTCCCGGCACCCTGGCAGGTCTTTTCACGGTCGTCGGCTGCGGTCCCAGCAACACCTTCGTCCCCCCGCCGCCTCCCGAGGTTGAGGTGTTGACCATGACCCCGGCGGATCGGACCGCCTTTGAGAGCTTTCCCGCCGTCACCACCGCCCCGGAGTTCGCAGAGGTTCGCGCCCGGGTGAAAGGGTTCCTGGAGTCGGTTGATTTTGTAGAAGGTGGCGACGTCACCGCCGGACAGATCCTCTTTCAAATCGAACCGGCTCCGTTTCAAGCCGAGCTCGACAAGGCCAATGCGGATCTGGCCACGGCGCAAGCCAACCTCGAACTGGCGAACCAGAACTACACCCGCAACTATGAGCTCTACCAGAAGAAGGCCATCTCCGATCTCGACGTTCTGAAATACAAGGCGGAATTGGACAAGGCCAAGGCGTCAGTGGATCTGGCCAAAGCCAATGCGGAAGCCAAGCGACTCGATCTTTCCTATGCCACGGTCAAGGCACCCTTTGCCGGTCGGGCCTCTGAACGCCTGGTCAGCGTCGGAAATCTGGTGGGCGGCGGCGAAAACACCCTCCTGACCACGGTGGTGCAGGACGATCCGATGTATGTGAATTTCGAAATTAACGAACGCGATGTTGTCAATTACATCACGGGCGATCATGCGACGAAGGAAGAAAGGCCAAAACGAATCTGCTGGTTGAAATTCGCCGATGGCCAGGCGTATGGGCCCGAAGGCGAATTGACCTTCGTGGATAATCGCGTCGATTCCGACACGGGAACTCTCCGGATGCGGGCGACGTTTCCGAATCCCGACGATAAATTGGTCCCCGGGCTCTTTGTGCGCGTTCTTTTCCCCCAAGCCTTTCCGGCCGCCTTGGCCGTGCCCGCCAATGTAATCCAAAAGGACCTGGGCGGGGATTTTGTGTTGGTGGTGGGAAAGGATGACGTGGTGGAGCAACGCTACGTGACTCCGGGTCCCCGGGTCGAAGGGGACCGCATCATTCTTTCCGGATTGGAAGCCGGCGAACGCGTTGTCGTTCGCGGCGTGCAAAAAGCCCGCGACGGAGCCCCGGTGCGCCCAGTGGCTGCCAGCCCCGACCTTCCGGCGGCAACAGAAGTCGAGCCCGCCGCCACTCCCGAATAAATCATGTTCAGCCGGATCTTTATTGAGCGCCCGATTTTTGCGTGCGTGATTTCGATTGTGATCACCCTAATGGGTGGAATCGCGATGACCGCGCTGCCCATCGCCCGGTACCCGGAAATCGCACCTCCTACCGTCAATGTGACGGCATCCTATCCCGGCGCGGATGCAGTCACCGTGGCCGAAACGGTCGCAGCTCCCATTGAGGAGGAGGTCAATGGCGTCGATGGGATGTTGTACCTTTCGAGCGTCTGCTCGAACAGCGGGGCCATGACCCTGACCGTGACTTTTCAGGCCGGAACCGACGTGGATAACGCCACCGTGTTGGTCCAGAACCGGGTCTCTGCTGCCGAACCCCGTCTGCCCGAAGAGGCGAGGCGCCTGGGCATCATGGTGAAAAAGAGTTCGACCGAGTCGGTGATGTATCTTGCGATTTCTTCACCGGACGGCACTTACGACGATCTTTTTCTCAGCAACTACGTTTCGCAGCGGATCAAAAATGAGATTGCCCGGGTCCCCGGCGTGGGCGACGTGCAGAACTATGGCACGGGAGATTACAGCATGCGGGTGTGGCTGGACGTCGATGCTCTGAAGAAGCTGGGGCTCACCGCCCAAGAGGTCATCGACGCGATCCGGGATCAGAATGTGCAGGTTGCGGCAGGTCAGATCGGGGCTGCCCCGGTGCCGGAGGGGACCACCCGCGAGTTCAGCATCAGCGTCAATGGACGGCTCTCCGACCCGGAGGAATTTCGCCAAATTGTCATTAAGACCTCCTCGGACGGACGTCTCGTGAGAGTGAAGGATGTGGGACGCGTCGAATTGGGAGCTGAAGATTACAGCTTCTTTTCCCTGCTCGATGGCAAACCTTCCGCCACCATTGCGGTGTACCAAATTCCCGGCTCCAATATCATGGCCGTGGCCGAGGGGGTGCGCTCCAAGATGGAGGAACTGGCCAAGACCTTCCCCAGGGGGCTCACCTACACCATCGCGCAGGATTCGACCGACGTCATCACCGCTTCGATCAAAGAGGTCATCGGAACTCTCTTCATCACCCTCGTCCTCGTTATTCTCACGGTGTACGTATTCCTTCAGGACTGGAGGGCTACCCTCATCCCGGCGGTAACGATTCCGGTTTCGCTGGTGGGGACGTTTGCCGTCATGCTGGCGTTGGGCTATTCGATTAACATTCTGACCCTGTTCGGGCTCGTCCTCGTCATTGGAATCGTGGTCGATGATGCCATCGTCGTGGTGGAAAATGTGTCGCGGCATCTGGCTGCCGGGCTCCGACCCAAGGAGGCCACCCTCAAGGCCATGAATGAAGTTTTCGGTCCGGTCATCGCCACCACCCTTGTTCTCCTGGCCGTCTTCGTGCCCACCATCTTCATGTCCGGCATCACCGGACAATTGTTCCGGCAGTTTGCCGTCACTATTTCGGTGGCGACGGTCTTTAGCTCGATTAATGCCCTCACCCTCAGCCCGGCTCTTTGCGGCATTCTGTTGCGAGCCCCCGATAAGAAGCCGAGGGGATTGTTCCGACTGTTCAACTCAGGGATGGACCGGGCCACCGCAGGCTACACCGGCCTGGTGAAGTTTTTTTTGCGCAAGGCGACGATTGGATTGGTTTTGTTTTTGGCCATCTCCGGCATTGGCATCTGGGGCCTGGGCCAGCTTCCCAGCGGCTTCGTGCCCCAGGAGGATGAGGGGTATTGCATGGTCTCGTATATGGGGCCAGACGGCTCGTCGATTCAGGAAACGCGCAAGGTGGCCGAACAGATCAACGTCATCGTCAAGCAGACCCCAGGCCTGAAGAATTTTATCACCGTCGGTGGGTTTTCCCTCATTGACGGGGCGGTGAATCCCTCTGCGGGTTTTGTCATTTTGACCTTGGACGACTGGTCGCAACGGACCACGCCCGAGACGCAAATGGATACCATCGTTCAACGCCTCAACGGTAAATTGTCCGGAGTGATGGACGCCATCGCCTTTGCCTTCGTCACCCCGTCACTGCCCGGGGTGGGGCTTTCGGGCGGGTTTTCCTACATCCTGCAGGACCGATCCGGCGTGGGGCTCGGCGTCCTGGAGAACATGTCCAGCAGCATCATCGCGGATGGGAACGCCCAGTCCGGTTTGGATGGACTGAGCACGACATTTCGCGCTTCCGTCCCCCAACTCCGGGTCAACGTTGATCGTGATCAAGTGAAACAAAAGGGGATCACCCTGAGTGAGGTCTTCTCCACCCTTTCGATCTATTTGGGATCTTCCTATGTCAACGACTTCACCATGTTCGGCAAGACCTACAAGGTGAAGGCGCAGAGCGAGGGCATCTTCCGCGCCAATCCAGATGACATCGGACATCTGGAACTTCGCGGGCGAGAGGGCAAGATGCTCCCGGTGTCCGCCGTGGCCTCGATCGAGGACACCGTCGGACCCCAGACCGTTACCCGCTTCAACCTTTATCCCTCGATCAAAATTCTCGGTGCGGCGGCGCCGGGCTTCAGTTCCGGCCAGGCGATTGAGATCATGGAGAACCTCTCCGCTCAGGTCCTGCCCCCTTCGATGGGCTTCGCCTGGACCGATCTGTCGTATCAGGAAAAGATGGCCACGGGATCCACCAGCATCATTTTTCTGTTTTCCGTCCTTCTGGTTTATCTCGTTCTTGCCGCACAGTATGAGAGCTGGACTATCCCGATCTCGGTCTGTCTGTCCGTGCCGACGGCGCTCTTTGGGGCCGTCCTTGGCTGCGTCCTCCGGGGTTACGACAACAACGTCTATACTCAGATCGGGATTGTGTTGTTGATCGGGCTGGCCACCAAGAGCGCGATCCTCATCGTCGAGTTTGCCAAAGTCCAGAATGAGTCTGGCAAGTCGCCCTTCGAGGCCGCCATGGACGCCGCCCGGCTGCGCTTCCGCGCTGTCCTCATGACGGCATTTTCTTTTATTCTTGGCGTCATCCCACTCGTCGTCGCCGCCGGCGCCGGAGCGGAAAGCCGGAAGGTCCTCGGCACCGTGGTCTTCATTGGCATGGTGGTAGCGACCGGCGTCAGCCTGCTCTGCGTCCCCATGCTCTACTTCCTCATTCAGACCGCCAAGGACCGCTTCAAGAAGAAGGCGACGGTTTCCTGAAATTTGGCATAAGAGCCGGCCTCCCATGGCCCCCCGCTCGACTCGTGCCAGGGCGGAGCGACCGCCCGGAAATGGTGCAGGCCGCCGCAGCGATTGCTACGACGGCCTGCTGTTCCCCCCAGAACGCGGTGAACTTCTTCTATCCTGAGATTAAGGCAAGGATTCTTTTTCGATTTTTTATCTCTCCTGGCAGCGAGGGCACCAGCAGGTGGTTCGACCGCCAATCGGGCTCCGCTCCAGATCCAATCCGCAGCGGGGACAGAAACCGCCCCTCCCCCAGCGATGGGAGAAAAGCCAGTCGGTCGGCGGATCCGACCCGTCGGTGCCGATGATGCGCAAGGCGTTCCGGCAAACCGAGCGGATGGTTTTCCAAAGTGCGCCTACATCCCGAATTTTGCCACCAAGGGTGGTTGGCGAGATACGGGCTTGCCAGAGAATCTCGTCGGCCATCCAGTTGCCAACCCCTGGAAACGCTTGCTGCATGAGTAAAATCGATTTGATCGGTGCTCTTTGACGGCGGAGCAAGAATGCCGCCAGGGTGGCCTGGGAAAATTCCTTCGAAAGTACGGACGGGGCTTGGGCCGTCCACCAGTCCGGGTCGGCGGGTCCTTGGTGAAAAAGCAGACGTCCAAATAATCTTGGATCGGAAAACACCAGCGTTCGCGTCTTCTGCCTCAGAACAAGATGATCGTGTTTCCCGGGATCAAAACCGTAACCCTCACAGCGGAGCTCACCGGTCATCCCAAGGTGGACCCCCAGGGTGGCATTCTCAAACCGGAAGATCATCTGTTTGCCATGCGCATCCGAAGAAAGCAGCCGGGAGCCGGTCAAGGCGACGGTCAATTCCTTCGTTTTCATCCCGCGGAACACCCGGGCGGCGGGATGACATCGCACTTCGGTGACACGCTTCCCCAGACCGGAGTCCCAGCATTTGCGAAAATATTCGACCTCGGCGAGTTCAGGCATGGTCGTTTAGGAAAGACGGTCGCTCCCGGACAGGAAACGAGCTCGTTCCTCGGGGGTCAAAAGTCCACACAGAGGCGTTGCGCCAAAGAGACGGCGACGGTTTCGCGCCACCAGGTCATAACCCCAATCTCGCAAGCGCCTCGGGATCCAGAATCCCAAGCCGGCCAGACGCCAGGGAAACGGCATCATCCCGAGCAGTCGAAACGCAGCCTCGCTGCGATGAAAAATGTCGCGACCCTGCACGAGGACAAACGTCTCCAAATCCGGCGGCGGTTGACCGGCCTCCCGCAGCAGATTTTTTGCGTACTCGGATTGCAGGGCGGCAAAATGGAACCTGCCGGCCGGATCACGGCGAATCACAAACTGGGCCATGCGATTGCACAACACGCACTCTCCATCGATCAGCAAAATGGGAGATTCGTCCTGATGATAAACCACCTCCCCATTCA
>CALBXK010000302.1 GCA_937890535.1 uncultured Spartobacteria bacterium | reverse complement strand
GTCATCGAACCGTTCCTCACCGTCCCCACCCTCGAGGAAAAAATTCTCACGGTGCTCACCATTCTGGCCGCGCTCACCATGATCTATGGCAACCTCGCCGCCCTCCCCCAGATCAACCTCAAACGTCTGCTGGCCTACTCCAGCATTGCCCACGCCGGGTATTTGCTCGTGGGCGTCGCCAGCGTCCGCTCCGGCGACGCCGGGCCCGCCATCGCCTTCTACCTCGCGGGATATTTGTTGATGACTTTCCTCGCCTTTCTCGTCCTCATCCATGTCGAATGCGTCACCGGCAGTGACGACATCTCAGATTTTAACGGTCTGGCCCGTCGGTCCCCGATCCTGGCTGGAGGCATGTTGCTCGCCATGCTCTCCCTGGCCGGCCTGCCCTTCACGGTTGGTTTTCTGGGAAAATTCTTCATCTTCCAAGCCGCCATGGCCAGCTACAACTATGGCCTCGTCGCCCTGGGCGTGCTCACCGTCGCCTGCGGATTCTATTACTACTTCAAAGTGATTCGCGCCATGTATTGGCAATCCCCGCCCGCCGACGCCCCCGCCATCCCGGTGTCCACCTTGTCCCGTCTTTTGATCATCCTGCTCGGGGCTGGGATTCTCATCTTCGGCGTCTATCCCCAGCCGCTCCTCGATATGTTAAAATGATGAGTGACTAGACAAATTCCGAGCGTCCGATTCCGTTCCTTCCACAATCCTAAATCCACAATCAAAAATGCCTCTCGTTGACAAACCCCTTGCCGAGCTCCGCGAATATCGCGGCGTGTCCCCCATGCCGCACGACTTTGACGCCTTCTGGGAAAAGGCTCTCGCCGAACTTGAAGCCACCGACCCACAACCGGTTCTCAAGCCCACCACCGCCATCCAGCCGCGAAATGCCGAGGCCTTCGACCTCTGGTTCACCGGGGTCGGCGGAGCCCGCATCTACGCCAAATATTTGCGCCCGAAAAACCCGTCAGCCGCCCATCCGGCCGTTCTTAATTTTCATGGCTATTCCGGAAGCAGCGCCGATTGGCAGGACAAACTCTCCTATGTGAGCGAAGGACTGGCCATGGCTGCGTTGGACTGTCGCGGTCAGGGAGGACGGAGTGAGGACAATACGCCCGTTAAAGGTAATACGCTTAAGGGACATTTTATTCGGGGATTGGACGATGCGCCCGAAAAATTGCTTTTTCGGAGCATCTTCCTCGACACCGCCCAACTCGCCCGGGTCGTGATGAGTTTTGAAGAGATTGACGCCAACCGCATCGGCACCTTCGGCGGCTCGCAAGGCGGTGCTCTTTCCGTCGCCTGCGCCTCGCTCGTCCCCTCCATCAAACGTTGTGTGTCCATCTTTCCGTTTCTCTCCGACTATCGCCGGGTCTGGGAAATGGATCTGGCCAAAGGTGCTTACGAGGAACTCCAAACCTTCTTTCGCAACTTTGATCCTCGTCACGAACGAGAAGAGGAGATCTTCACCCGCCTGGGCTATATCGACATCAAGAACCTCGCTCCGCGAATCAAAGCCGAATGCCTCTTCGGACTTTCGCTCATGGATACCATTTGCCCGCCGTCCACCCAATTTGCCGCCTACAATGCCATCACGTCCAAGAAGGACGGGATCATTTATCCCGACTTCGGCCATGAAGGCCTCCCCGGCTTCTCCGACGACGCCTTCAATTTTCTCTGTCAATTGTAAGGCCTGAGAAGTCCAACAGGCTTCGACCGGCTTTCCTCATCCATCGCCTGCCCCTGTGACCTTTAGCCGTTGGATTCGCTTTTGGCCACGCCTTGCCTTCATTGGGGGAATTCTGGTGGTCCTGGCCGGAGCGCTTTTTTGGACACTCATCCCCGATCCCGACTACCGTCTCAAGGAATTACTCTCCTTCGGCCGTTACCATCGTTATGACGCCGAGATTAACCAGGCGGCCCGCCGCTATGGAGTCCCTCCCGACCTCATTCGGGCCGTGATCTGGAGGGAGAGCCGCTTTCATCCCGATCTAATGGGGACACACGGCGAAAGAGGGCTCATGCAAATTACCGAAGCCGCTGCTGCGGACTGGACCCGGGCGGAAAAAATCGAAACCTTCGTTCCCACTGACCTTTTCGACCCCAAGGTCAATATCGAGGCCGGAACCTGGTATCTCCGACAGGCTCTTGCGTATTGGGCGGATCGGGACGACTCCATTCCCTTTGCCCTCGCGGAATACAATGCCGGTCGCTCCAGAGTGAGCCGTTGGGTGGGTGCAGTGGATCCTGCAAATCCCACCACGGCGGAAGACCTCGTCGCCACCATGGATTTCCCCGCGACGCGGCGGTATCTTTCCGCCATCATCGCCCGCTACGAATATTATCGATTGAGGAACGCGGAGCGCGCCACCCGTCCCGACCTCTAAAATGGGCGGCGAGGGACCGCCGCCCTCCACTCGTCACTCCGTGATGATGTCCTTGTAGGTTTTTCCGGTCGGAATCATAGGCAGGACGTGCTCGGTGTAGGGAGTCATGATGTCGAGCACATAGGTCTCCTTGGAGTCGAGCAACCGCTGAATGGCTGCGCCCACGTCTTTTTTGTGAATCACTCGCTCGCATTTCACTCCGAACCCCTTACAAATCGCCACATAATCGGGGTAGATGCGCTTGAGATCCTTCGGATCGCCCAAGAAGGTATGCCCGCGGTTGCTGCCGTGGAAACGATCCTCCCATTGCACCACCATGCCAAGGTGCTGGTTGTTTAGGATGATCACCTTGGCAGCGATGCCCTCGATGTGGGTGGTCGCCAATTCCTGCACGTTCATGAGAAAGGAACCGTCCCCGTCAATGTCAATGACCTGCTTGTCGGGGAGGGCAATCTTCGCGCCCATGGCGGCCGGATAACCGAAGCCCATCGCACCCAATCCCGCGGATGTGATAAAAGTGCGAGGCTTGTCGAAGTTGTAAAACTGGCCAGCCCACATCTGATGCTGACCCACTCCGGTCGTTATGATGGCATCACCTTTGGTCATTTCCCAGAGCTTCTTGATGACATATTGCGGCAGGATGGCATCCGGAGTGTCCTTGAAGGTCAAGGGATGCTCCTTCTTCCAGGCCGCAATCTTCCGATACCAGTCGGGATACCGGGTGTGCCCTTTCGCCACACGCTTGCGCCCCATCTTGGTAAGAATGGTGTTGGCGCAGGTCAAGGCGTACTTCAAATCACTGAGGATCGGCAGCTTGACGAACTTGTTCTTATTCAGTTCAGAGTTGTCGATGTCGATGTGGACGATCGTGCCGTGCTCACAAAATTTTTCCACCTTGCCGGTCACGCGATCGTCGAAGCGCACCCCGATGGCGAGCAATAAATCGGCCTCATTGGCGGCATTGTTCGCATAGACGGTGCCATGCATCCCCAACCATTTGAGCGACAGGGGGTGGGACTCAGGGAAGGAACCCACACCCATGATGGTGGTCGTCACAGGAATCTGGGTGCGCTCGGCAAATTCCCTCAGCACGGCGGATGCCTCACCGCTGATCACGCCGCCACCGCAATAGATCATCGGTTGCTTGGCACCCTCAATGAGCTCAATCATTTCCTGAATCGCCACGTCGTCCGCTTTCTTCAGCGGACGGTATCCCCGCAAGGCAATCGTCTTCGGAAAGATCGGCTGCGCCATCTGGGTTTGAATATTTTTCGGAATGTCGATCAGCACCGGACCGGGACGACCACTCTCGGCAATGTAAAACGCCTCTTTGACAATGCGCGGAATCTCCGCGATGTCCCAAACCAGATAGCTGTGTTTCACAACCGGCAGGGTCATTCCAAACATATCCGTCTCCTGAAAAGCTCCCCGCCCGATCATTTCCTGGGGCACCTGACCGGTGATGGCCACCAGCGGCACGGAGTCCATGAAAGCGTCGGCAATGCCTGTGACCAAGTTCGTCGCACCGGGCCCGGAGGTGGCCATGCACACCCCGGCCCGTCCGGTCACCCGGGCGTAGCCTTCGGCGGCAAAAACACCACCCTGCTCATGACGGGGCAAAATGGTGCGAACCTTTTTCGACTTCGTCAACGCCTGATGAATGGGCATGGAAGCCCCCCCGGGATAGGCAAAGACAACATCCACCCCTTCCCGCTCGAGACAGGCAACCAGAATCTCCGCTCCATTCATGACTTTCCCGCGATCCGGTGCGGTGGACTTCGAAGAACGGGATGTGTTTTTTGTTTTCATGTGGAAAATGCGGAACCGAAGAACCTATGCCCAGGCCTCTGGACTGGCGAGGGGAAAATTTTCGGTACCACGCGGAGCGGGAATCCTGGGGAGCACACCCATCTTGGGTGTCATTACTCGGCTTCCAGCCGAGAAAACAGCTTCGGCAGGATGCCAAAGCCTGCACGCTGGAAGCGCGCGCTCCCCGGCAATCAATGCACAGCGACCTTGGCCTCATTGTCTGTGATGTCCGGGGAACTCCCATGGACAAAAAAAAAGCCCCGCCAAAGCGGGGCTTTCTCAGAGAGTGTTTTAGAAATCAGGGAGCAATATTTGCACCGACAGCCTTCCCAATAATATTGGTGTAAGAAAAACCGAATTGGCGGGCTTGGAGAATCGCGCCATCACCCGCCTTACGAAAGACGATAAACCCTTTGTCCCCATAAGGCAGTCCGGCGGGAATGGGTTTGACTCCTCCCGCGCTCGTATTCGTGAAGTTCGCCGATGACAGGAAAACGGTTGATCCCTCACTATTTTCCGCAACCGAATAAAGAATGACTGCGCTCTTACCCGGAGCCGCCGGATTGTCTGAAGTCGGAACCACGCCTGCTGCGCTTATCAGCTTCCTGAAGTCATTGGTGGTGAGATAAGCTCCACCCACGAGGTTTGTCGCCCAAGGAACCCAAGCCGTTGTGGAGTTCGTTCCTGTGGACAAATCCCCAGGCCAGCCCAAGTTGGTGTCTCCCGTAGTGGTGGCATCCAAAGCCATCTGTTGGGTGGCAAGGTGGAGCTGTCTGCAGTTACTCAAAGTCTGAGTCATTTGACCACGAGCCAGAGCACCGGTGATAGCCGGCAAGGCGAGGGCAGCAAGAATGCCGATGATCGAGATCACGACAAGAAGCTCAATGAGGGTGAAGGCGGAGGGACTCTTGGTTTTCATAATATTTATTTGGATGGGTTAACTTCACTCAGTCTCACCTGAGATGTCAAATGGTTTTCAGAGATTTCTTCCGGCGCCTGGTTTTTGTGTTTGAAGGCGACCACCGCCAGCGGCGGCAGATCGATGGGGAGGGAGTGGGATTTTCCCTGCCAGGGGCGATCCTCGGCCGAACGGCCCCCGAGATTACCGACATTCCCGCCCCCGTAGGTTTCGGCATCGGTATTGAGGATTTCTTCGTACCACCCCGGGGCGGGGACGCCGACCCGGTAACCCCCGCGCACGACGGGCGTGGCATTGATGATGAAGACGATCGTCTGACCGTCGCGGCTCTTGCGAAGAAACGACCAGACACAATTATCGCTGTCATTAAAATCGACCCACTCAAACCCCTCTTCGGAGTCGTCGAGCTCGTAGAATGCCGGTTCGCGGGTGTAGAGCCAGTTGAGATGCTGGACAAGACGCCGCAACCCGTCATGGAGCGCATATTGGGTCAACTCCCAGTCGAGGCTCTTCGCGTGATTCCATTCGTTCCATTGCCCAAATTCAATGCCCTGGAAAATTAATTTCTTTCCAGGATGGGCCCACATCCAGGCGAGAAACATGCGGGCGTTGGCAAACTTCTGCCACATGTCGCCGGGCATCTTATTGAGAAAGGAACCCTTGCCATGTACGACTTCGTCGTGACTGAGGACGAGGACGAAGTGTTCGTGGAAGGCGTACAACATGGAGAAGGTGATTTCCCCCTGGTGGAAGCGCCGGTAGATCGGTTCCTTGCTGATGTAGCGCAGGCTGTCGTTCATCCAGCCCATATTCCATTTCATGCCAAATCCCAGACCCCCGGCAAAGGTGGGCCGGGACACACCAGGCCAGGAGGTGGACTCCTCCGCGATGGTGACGATGCCGGGAAAACGTTCGTAGCACACTTCGTTGCACCGTTTCAGAAAGGCAATGGCATCAAGGTTTTCGCGCCCTCCAAAACAATTCGGCACCCACTCGCCGGGCTCACGCGAGTAGTCGAGGTAGAGCATGGAGGCGACCGCATCCACCCGCAGACCATCCACATGAAATTCATCCAACCAGTAGAGCGCATTGCCGATGAGGAAATTTTTCACCTCATTGCGTCCATAATTAAAAATCAAGGTCCCCCACTCCTTGTGTTCCCCGATGCGGGGATCCTCATGCTCATAAAGGCAGGTGCCGTCATAGCGGGCAAGTCCATGGGCATCCTTGGGAAAATGCCCTGGAACCCAGTCCAAAAGAACGCCAATACCGGCCTGGTGGCAACGGTCCACAAAATTGCGAAACTCATCGGGATTTCCGAAGCGGCTGGAGGGGGCGTAGTAATTGACCACCTGATAGCCCCAAGATCCGTCGAAAGGATGCTCCATCACCGGCATCAACTCGATGTGGGTGAAGCCCATCTCCAGGACGTAGGGAATTAATTTGTCGCCGAGTTCAAGGTAGCTCAAGGGGCGATTCCCCTCCTCTGGCACCCGTTGCCAGGAGCCAGGGTGGACCTCGTAAACGCTCATGGGAGACGAGTAGGGATCCCGGGCGACGCGATCCCGCATCCAGTCCGCATCGCTCCAGGTGTAGCGCTCGATGTCGAAGACCATGCAGCTGGTTTCGATGCCGTGCTGGGCAAAAACCGCGAACGGATCCGTCTTCAAGGAAATGTCCCCCAACGGCCCCCGAATTTCAAATTTGTAGTGAGCACCTTCCTCCCCTCCAGGCAAAAAGATCTCCCAGACGCCGGAAGGAATCAACTTCCTCATCAGGTGGACGCGACCGTCCCAATGATTAAAATCGCCCACCACGCTGACACGCTGCGCATTCGGTGCCCAAACCGCAAAATGGATCCCGCGCACCCCCTCGTGGGTCATGAGATGGGCGCCCAATTTCTTATAGACCTCGTAGTGGGTGCCCTCGTTGAAGAGATGAACGTCCAGTTCGCCCAGAAC
Organism: uncultured Spartobacteria bacterium; assembly: GCA_937890535.1. Lineage (GTDB taxonomy): Bacteria > Verrucomicrobiota > Verrucomicrobiia > Chthoniobacterales > Terrimicrobiaceae > CAMASH01. Next base: position 9,705 of record CALBXK010000302.1, on the reverse strand, counting down.
CGGACCAAAGGCGTAGGCGTCCGCTTCGCGCCAGGTCCCGCCGTCCGCCGATTGCATCTCCAACTCATACCCAAAAGAACCTTCCACGCCGGGAAGCGGTGACTCAAAAAGACCGTCCGGGTGGATTTTCTTGAGCGAAATTTTCTCCGAAATTCCCGCGGTTCGGTCAATCGGGAGGAGTTCCACCGACGCAGCGTCCGGCCGCCAGACCCTGGCCAGCCAGCCATCCCCCTCATGGCGAAGACCAAGAATCTTGAAGGGATCGCCGTGACGCGCCTCGATCAGAGGGTAAAAATCATCGTCCGGCAGCGTCGAGGGGTTCATGGAAAAAATCATGCCTGCCCCCCGACATGAAGTCAATGCACCCCACGAGGGAAAAGGATGAAGTATGAAGTGGGCCGCAGCGCGCCCGAGAGCCTCCATAGACGACTCTCCGACAGAGCCCGTCTCCCTATCTCCGCGTCTCCCCGTCTCTCTTCCCCTACCGATCCCCGATCGGCACAAACTCCTTACCGACCTTGGGACCCACATATTCGCTCAGCGGACGGTACAGCCGGTTGTCGGAAAGTTGCTCAAGGATATGGGCCGTCCAACCGCTCGTCCTCGAAATAGCAAAAATGGGTGTAAACATGTCGGTCGGCACCCCCAGCGAATAATAAACCGTAGCGGAATAGAAATCGACGTTGGCGTTGAGGCCTTTTTTCTCCTTCATGATGGCCGCGATGCGTTCGCTCATGCGGATCCATTTCGGTTCGCCCAATTGGTTGCTGAGCCGGATCGCCATTTCACGCAGATGCGGAGCCCGGGGATCAAGCACCTTGTACACCCGGTGTCCGATGCCCATGATCTTTTTCTTCTGCGCGAGTTGTTCTTCGACCCATGCGTCCACCTTGTCCTCGCTGCCGATCTCCTGCAGCATGTGGATCACCCCTTCATTGGCCCCACCGTGCAATGGTCCCTTCAAGGTGCCAATCGCCGACGTCACCGCCGAATAGATGTCGCTCAGGGTGGCAATCGTCACCCGAGCGCTAAAAGTCGAGGCATTCATCCCGTGATCGGCATGCAGGACGTAGGCGACATCCAAGGTCTTGACGGCCTCTTCCGAAGGTTCCTCGCCATTGAGGAGGTAGAGAAAATGGGCCGCCTCGCCGAGATCCTTGCGCACCGCGGGCAATTCCAACCCCTGCCGCGAGCGATGGAAATACGCCGCAATCACACCAATCTTGGCGGTGATGCTGAGGGCCCTGCGCTTGTTGGCCGCTTCCGCCTCGCCTTCGACGTCCCTCGCATCGTCATAGAGCCCCAACATGGAAACCGCGGTTCGCATTACATCCATTGGGTTGGCCTTTTTGGGCGCAGACTGCAAAAAATCCATCACTCCCTTGGGAAGTTCACGCTGGCTGCCGAGGCTCTTCTTAAATTCGTCGAGTTGCTCCCGATTCGGAAGTTCTCCGTTCCAGAGCAGATAAACCACTTCCTCAAAAGTGGCCTTTCCGGCCAACTCATTAATGTTGTAGCCCGCATAGACGAGCACCCCCTCCTGGCCGAGCACGTCGCTCAAACTGTTTGAGTTTGCGATAATTCCTTCGAGTCCCTTGGCAGTAACAGGCATAAGTTTTGGTAATTTAATCCATCCCGCCAACCCGGCCAATGAAAATCCCTTCCCTCCTACAAAAAACCGGAGAATAGTGATATCCCTCATGCCCGCGAGCTCGATCCGTCCACCGCCACGGGCCTTCCACGTCATGACCAAGCCCATCGGGCCGCTCTGCAATCTGGACTGCAAATATTGCTTTTACCTGGAAAAGGAAAAACTTTTCCCCTCCAACGAGAACTTCAAAATGACCGATGAAGTCCTCGAAACCTATGTCCGGCAATATATCGAGCAGCAGGACGTTCCCGAGATCCATTTCGCCTGGCAGGGCGGCGAACCCACCCTCTTGGGAGTGGATTTTTTCCGCAAGGTGGTCGCCCTCCAAAAGAAGTACGCCAACGGCAAGTCCATCGCCAACGCCTTCCAGACCAATGGGACGCTTCTGGACGACGAATGGGCCATTTTTCTAAAGGAGAATGATTTCCTGGTGGGCCTCAGCATCGACGGTCCGGCCAAACTCCACGACGCCTATCGGGTGGACAAAAAAGGCGGCGCCACCTACGAGCGCGTCATTCACGGGCTAAACATCCTGAAAAAACATCAAGTCGAATTCAACACCCTGACGGTGGTCAGTCGGGTCAACTCCCGAAAGCCACTCGAAGTGTATCGCTTCCTGCGCGGGATCGGCTCCGGATTCATCCAGTTCATTCCCCTGGTCGAACGCCTGGCGGACTCCGAGGCGACCAAGCTCGGCCTTGACCTCGCCACCCCGCCCCGCGCGGATGAAGAAGGGAAAAAGCGCATGCCTGTGACGGACTGGAGCGTGGAGCCCAAACCTTACGGAGAATTTCTCTGCACAATTTTCGACGAATGGGTGAAGCGCGATGTCGGCCGCACCTTCGTGCAGATCTTTGATGTCACCCTGGGCAACACCATGGGGCAGGGCGGTGGGCTCTGTGTTTTCAGCGAGACCTGTGGCAGTGCCCTCGCCATGGAACACAATGGCGACGTCTATTCCTGCGACCACTACGTCTATCCCCAGTACAAGCTTGGCAACATCCTCAATCACACCCTTGGCGAAATGGCGGGCTCCGACGCCCAGCGCCAATTCGGGCTCGACAAGGCCACCACCCTGCCCGCCTATTGTCGCTCCTGTGAGGTGCGCCATCTCTGTCATGGGGAATGTCCCAAACACCGCTTCATCCGCACCCCCAACGGCGATCCAGGACTGAATTATCTCTGCGCCGCCTACAAGCGCTTCTTCACTCATTCGGCTCCCGCCATGCGGCAGATGGGGCAGTTGCTGCAGCAGGGTCGCCCAGCGGCGGAAATAATGTCCCGGCAGAGCTGATCCAAAAAAAAGTGGGCGGCCCGCAGGCCGAAACGGAAAGTCTCTGCTCAGCCCGTCTTCAGATATTTTTCCAATTGGACATCAAATCCCCCGAGATCGATTTTCTGGCCATAGACCCGCTGGAGCGATCGGGGAACCGGAGTTTCGGGGCAGGGATTGGCGAAGACCAAACGCCCGCCCGGAGCCAACCCATCCGCGGCAACCTGAAAGAGATCTGCCACGAGTCCGGGCAGGTCCGGAATCGGCACCCGGCGACCCATCGGCGGGTTCGTGATCAAAAGCGAAATCCCCCCCCTCCCGATGATGGCCTCGGTGGCTCGAAAATCCGCGGTGTGAAATGATGCGTCCCGCAAGTCAGATGGGGCGGATCGCCTGGAGCAGGCAGAGAAAAAATTCTCCCTCGCAATTGCGGTGGCCTCTGCACTCCGGTCGGAACCGATGATCTTGCGCACCCCTCCGAGAAGAGCGCACTCGATCAATTCCAGACCGGACCCGCAGAATGGATCCCAAATCGTATCGTTCACGGCCGGGACCGCCAGGCGGGCCATGCTGGCGGCGAGCGGCGGATGGGATGCAGCAGGAACATCCCTTCGCCGATAAGAAAATCGAGGGTCCGGTCTCAGGCGCGGAGTCATTTCGACCCCGCCGCCATCGGGTAAAACGTTGATCTGCCAAAGAGCATTTCGCGGATCATTCAGGAAGATCGGGCAAAGGGCATGGACCCGCTCCGCCACCTCCCGCACGGCGGCTCTCTGATGGCCTTTGGACGCAAATTCGAGGCGGTAGCGGATGGGGCCCTCCGTGAACGCCTCCAAGATTCTTCGAGCCATCGGAGAAGCAATGACACCGGCCACCGCGGCCGGCAGGCTCGACTCCTGACCAGGCGACCGCAACCCAGCCGCCAAAAAAAAGCTCAAGGTGTGGAAACAGCGAAGTATAAAAATATCCCCCAGACAGAATGCCTTCCGGGCCTCGACCACCACCACACCGGGACGGCATTCGAGGATGCAAAATTTTCCCTCACGCTGGAAAACGGAACCGGCCTCCTCCTTGAGGATCCCTTCCAATCCCCGGCGACACTGGAGATGAATGCGAACCCCGGAAAACTCGGCGAAATTTCGTTTCAGATCGACCGTCCCCGGGTCTTCGAGACGCGCCACATTGGCGACAATTTTTTGCAAGGATGCCGGAGCGAGATCCTGAACGGCTGCCAAGCTGGCGGTCCCGCCGATTTTTTCCAGGGTGCGGCTGAGGGAGGTTTTTTCCCGCTCGGTTGCCGGAGTTTTGATAAGAGCGAGAAGGGCGCTTTCATCCTGCTCCGAAGCGCCGATCTTTGGCAGGGCGGTCATGGCATAGCGGCGCACCTTTTCCTCGGGGTCCCGTAGCAAGCCACGCAGCCATTGCCTCGCCATTTCTTTTTGGGCCATGGTCCCGAATTCAGAAAATACGACGCCCACAGCGCGCAGCACCCCCACCCGAGCCATGCGCTCGCGCGAATCTCCGCCGTCAAAGGCAGGCACTTCCTGGGTCCAAAGCTGATCACAGGTCAGACCCCGGAGGCGCTGGTAGTCCTCCTTGGCGGGATTAATTTTTTTCATGGACCCACCTTCAATCGACAGAGCGTCCCGGCCGACAGCCAGAGGCGACGCAAGCCTTTCTTCGCAGGAACAAACCCGTCCCCGCCTAGAACTCAGGCGCGACGACCGCCCGGTTGGGGCTTCGGCTTCTCCTGTTTGGGCTTCTTGACTTCTTTGCGTTTGCTGTTGTTTCCTTTGCCCATAGTTTTATTTTTTTGTTTAGTTCCCTGAACACTAGCGACTCGACGGATGAGCTCAATTCAAATCGGAGCACCCACCCTCCACGAAAAACCCAGACTCGCGATCCCTCGCGATTCGCGATATCCCTGATCTCATCGTGCAGCTTGATTTTGATCTCCACCGTGGTCCGCCCCTACCGACGGAACCAAAAATTCTTTCCGTCAGCGAACTCACCCGACGGGTGCGGGGGCTGCTGGAGGACGGGATCGGCGAAGCCTGGGTGGAGGGCGAAATTTCCAATCTCCGAAGGCAGGCCTCCGGACACCAGTATTTCACGCTCAAGGACGCCTCCAGTCAGCTCTCCTGTGTGATGTTCAAGCGTTCGGCAGCGACCCTGCGGGACCTTCGCCTGGCCGACGGACAAAGCGTCCAAGTCTTCGGCGGGATCTCGGTTTACGAGGCGCGAGGCCAGTACCAAATGATCGTCCGCGTCGTCCAGAATCGCGGCGAAGGGGTCCTGCAAGCGCGATTCGAAGCCCTCAAACGCCAACTCGCCGACGAAGGGCTTTTTGCCACCGAAAAAAAGCGCGCCCTGCCCCGCTTTCCCCGCCGGGTGGGTGTCGTCACCTCACCAACCGGTGCCGCCATCCGGGATTTTCTCCAGGTCTTGCACCGACGCGACCCCGGCATCGCCGTCTTGATCAATCCGGTCCGCGTCCAAGGCCGGGGGGCCGCCGCAGAAATTGCGCGCGCCATCGAGGAACTTGGCCGGGCCGAATCCTTCGGACTCCCTCCCGTCGACATCATCGTCCTGACCCGCGGAGGCGGCAGCATCGAGGACCTTTGGGAGTTCAACGAGGAGATTGTGGCCCGCGCCATCGCAGGTTCGCCGGTGCCGGTCGTCAGCGCCATCGGACACGAAATTGATTTCACCATTGCTGATTTTGCAGCCGATCTGCGAGCGCCGACACCCAGTGCCGCAGCCGAGCTTCTCGCTGCCGATCGCACTGAAATTCTGTCCCGCCTGGGCCAGAGTGCCGCCCGACTCACCCGCGCCTGCCGGACCCGGCTGGACCTTACCGGCCTGCAAGTGAACGCACTCAGTCAGGCTTCGGCCTTGCGAGAACCCGCCCGCAGACTCCTGGATCTCCGCCAATCCCTCGACCGCGCCTCCGCCGTTCTCGCCCAAGGCCCATCCCGTGTCATCGAACCGAGCCGCCAGCGCCTGAGCCGCTGCCAGGCCCGCCTCGATGCGCAATTCCCCGGCCGTGCCCTTCGGGAAGCCCGCCTGCGATGTGAAATGATCCAACAACGCCTCGGCGAACCCGTCCAACGGCAACGGATCGCCCAACAGGCCCGACTGGACCGCCTCTCCGGCATCCTTGCCTCACTGAGCCCCGAGGCCACTCTGGTCCGCGGCTTCACCATCACCACAGACAGAGAAGGAAACCCGCTCACCTCCGCAAAAAAGATCACCCCGGGAATGCTCATCCGCACCCGCTTCTCCAACGGGGAAACCGTTTCTGAAGTGAGAGATGGGACACCGAACGTCGGGAGTGAAACGTAGTATCCCGGGTAGCGGGCCATCGCCTCAGGAGACCGTGGGAAAACTCAATCCGACCCGAGGTGCTTTCCCCGGGCATTGACTCCACCACGGCCTCGCGATTATGAAAGAACCCCTGTGAGCAAAACTCTTTCCGAACTCGAAGCCATCTACCATCGGCCTTTTTTTGATCTCATTCAGGGAAGCCGCCAAATCCACGGCGAATACTGGCCAGAAAACGAGATGCAGCTCTGCACCCTCCTCAGTGTCAAAACCGGGGGATGCAGTGAGGATTGTTCCTATTGCTCCCAAAGTTCCCGCTACCAGACCGGCATCGAACGTGAGACGCTGATGACGACCGCTGAAGTCCTCCCTTACGCCGAGGAAGCAAAGTCCAACGGCTCCACCCGATTCTGCATGGGGGCCGCCTGGAAAGGCGTCCGCGATGGGGACTCCCGCTTCGAGCAGATGCTCGAAACCGTCCGCGAAGTCAGCAAACTGGGCATGGAGGTCTGCGTTACCCTAGGCCAACTCTCCGACCCCGAGGCCAGGAAGCTCAAAGAAGCTGGCGTCACCGCCTACAATCACAACATCGATACCTCTCCGGAATTCTATTCAAAAATCGTCACCTCCCACAGCTTTGACGATCGCCTCAGCACCATCGGCGCCGTGCAACGCTCCGGAATGAGCGTCTGCTGCGGCGGCATCATCGGCATGGGAGAAACCGAAACCGATCGTCTCCGCATGTTGGAGGTGCTCTGCGGCTTCGATCCTGCGCCCGAGAGCGTGCCGATCAACTGCCTCATGCCCATGCCGGGCACACCGCTCGAGGACCAGGAAGCGGTGGATGTCTTCGAACTCGTCCGCCTCATCGCCACCACCCGGATGGTCCTCCCCAGAGCCAAGGTGCGCCTGTCCGCCGGTCGCACCCGCCTCTCCCGGGAAGCCCAGGCCCTCTGCTACTTTGCCGGGGCCAATTCAATTTTTTACGGCGAGAAGTTGCTCACGGCCGACAATCCTTCCACCAACAAGGATCTTGACCTCCTCCGCACCCTCGACCTCCAGCCCCAGGCCCCCTTCACCACGCCCGTATGAAAATTGCCATCGGCTCCGACCACGCCGGCTTCGACTACAAGCAACGTCTCATCAACCACCTCACGGACCAGGGCCATGAGGTCGCCGACCACGGCACCCACAACCCAGACGCCACCGACTATCCCCTTTGGATCATCCCCACCGCCGAGGCCGTCGCCCGGGGCGAGGCCGAGCGCGGCATCGTCCTCGGGGGCTCCGGCAATGGCGAAGCCATGTCCGCCAACAAGGTCAAGGGCGTGCGATGCGCCCTCTGCTGGAACGACGAAACTGCCGAGCTGTCCCGCCTCCACAACAACGCCAATCTCCTCTCCATCGGCCAGCGCATGATCTCCTTCGAAATCGCCCTGCGCGTAGTGGACAAATTTCTCAACACCGACTTCGAGGGTGGACGCCATCTCGCTCGCATCGAAAAATTGTCCCGCTACGAAGCCGGGCAGCCGATGCAATAGGTTTGTGACCGCTCCGTCCTGGCTCCTAGCGAAGCCGTTTGCCCACCGCGGACTCTTCGATGCCACCCGCCCGGAGAACTCCCTGGCCGCTATCGATGCCGCCATCGCGGCCGGTTTTCCCATTGAGATCGACGTCCAGGTTAGCGCCGACGGCCAAGCGGTCATTTTTCATGACTGGAACCTGCTCCGCCTCACCGGGACCGACGCCCGGGTCGTCCATCTCACCGCGTCCGAACTCACCCGCCTTCGCCTCCTCAAAACTACGGAAACCATTCCCTTTCTGGAAGAGGCTCTGGAGCATATCGCCGGTCGGCAGCCGGTGCTCCTCGAAGTCAAGAATCGCCGGCAACCCACCTCCCTGGAGCCCGAAGTGGCCCGCCTCCTGCAAGCCTATAAGGGTCCGATCGCCGTCCATTCCTTCAACCCCTATACCCTCGGCTGGTTCCGTGGCAATCACCCAGAGATCCTTCGCGGACAAATCTCCTGTGCCTTTGACACTGATGATATGGCCGCTTGGAAAAAACTCATCCTCGCGCATTACGGCATGACCTGGATGAGCCGCCCCCACTTCATTTCCCACCACTGGAAACGCCTGCCCGCCCTCGTCCCCTGCTTGCTGCGCCGAATGTTCCGATTGCCACTTCTCGGCTGGACCATCCAGAGCCCGGAGGACCATGCCGCCGCCGCACTCCTGGTGGACAACATCATCTTCGAAGGCTTTGTCCCCGGGACGCAGCCCAGCGACTGAAAATTCCTCACGCAAAGGCCGCGAAGAAGAGATCGTCGCCGATGATTTGCACGCGCTGAAGCATTTCTTGTGCGACGATTTCCCAGCCGACCCAATCCGAATCGGCCATGGGATCTTCAATTGAGATAATGGGATAGTCCTTCAACCAACGCAGCCGCTTTTTGGTTGAAATCCAATGGGCAGAAGCTTCCTACGTCGCTTTGAGATCGAGCGGCCGAAAGATTGGCCGCTTTACGCGGTGCCGTGACGATGGTATTTTCAAGTTGAGCATGAAGCCGATCATCAACCTGGAAGACCATGCCGGAAAAACCGTCGGTCGGCGAACGGCCCCCGCCAATTCCCTGGCCTATGGACTGGGTCTGCAAAAATCGCTTCATCAACTTCGCGGCGGGATTCCCGTACGTCGGGGTGTCTACCGATTTCATAGCTTTGAGGAAGCCGACCAATGGATGATGAATGCCCTGACCCGCAAGAAGGGGAACTGACTTCTCGCGTTCCTCTCGAGGACGATCTGGTTGCTCTTTGTCGGGAGTTGAACCAGCGAGGCGCGAAATATGTGGTTGTGGGTGGGTTCGCCATCATGCAGGCCGGCTACCCGCGAACGACCGGAGACGTGGATCTACTCATTGCCACGGATTTGGAAAATGAGGCGCGAGTTTTTCAGGCCTTACAAACCCTCCCTGACCGATGCGTTGCGGAACTTGAGCCGGGCGATGTTTCCAAATACGTCGTGGTGCGGGTGGCCGATGAAATCCTCGTCGATCTCATGGCTACGGCCTCGGGGATCGATTACGCCGAGGCCAGTCTGAGTATCGTCCATCAGGAGGTGGGAGGGGTTTCAATTCCTTTTGCGTCGCCAGAGTTGCTTTGGCGAATGAAACGTCACACCCATCGGATCAAGGATGGACCGGATCTCTTGTTTTTACGCGAGTGGTTTAAGGCCCGCGGCCAAACCCCTCCGGAATAATCAACGGCCGAACTTACTTCTTCACCCCATATGACGCGGCGACTTTGAGCTGGTCGATCCAGTCCTGAATCTGCAATGCGCCCTCGATGCGGCAGCCTTCAGTGACTTGGCCGTCGACGCACACCCGCCTTCGCCTCCTCAAAACCACGGAAACCATTCCCTTTCTGGAAGAGGCTCTGGAGCATATCGCCGGTCGGCAGC
>CALBXK010000301.1 GCA_937890535.1 uncultured Spartobacteria bacterium | reverse complement strand
TTTTTCTCATCTCTCTCTGGCCAGTCGCGGCGGAATGGGACCGCCAATTTTTTCCCACCGACGCCCGACGGGCCGCGTTAAAAGAAAATCGTGAGGACGCGACCCTCCTGCGGCAGGCCGCCCAGTCTCTCCACGATCTGGAAATCCCTCCCGGATCCACGGTCCTTGCCCCCTGGTGGCTGAGTCCAGCTCTCAGCTATTGGTCCGGCCGACCCTGTGTCGCTGGCAGTTCCCACCAAAGCCTCCCCGGCATCGTGGCCAGCGCCCGCTTCTACATGGCCTCAGACCCCGCCGCCGCCCGCAAGATCCTGCAGGATCGCGACGTCCGATACGTCGTGGCCTACGAACCCTCCCGCGTCATCGCAAACTCCGCCCAGATTCTCAACCTCCGCCCGCCGGAACATCCCTTCGGAAAAATTCTCTACGACTCGCCCGGCTCTTTACCGGACTGGCTGCAACTGAGGTTCGAAAATCCCTATTTCAAAGTCTACGAGGTGAGGAAATAACCAGTGAACCATTGGGCTCACCGCTCTCAATGCGCTTCCGGCATGAGCAGGTTGGCCACCAGTCCGGTCCAGCCCGTTTGATGCGAGGCTCCCATCCCTCGACCGCTGTCCCCATGAAAATATTCGTAAAACAAGACGTGATCCCGAAAGTGCGGATCGTCCTGCATTTTTTCGCAATGATTGAAGGCCGCCCGCCGACCATTTTCGTTCCGAAGGAATAATCGCGTCAGACGCGTCGCCACCTCATGAGCGGCTTCGCGGATTGTCATCATCGTTCCCGAGCCCGTCGGACACTCGACCTGGAATTCATCGCCGTAGTAGCTGTGAAAGCGCCGCAGCGACTCGATGAGCAAAAAATTGACCGGCATCCAAATCGGTCCCCGCCAGTTCGAATTGCCTCCAAAGAGCCCCGAATCGGATTCCGCTGGCTGGTAGCCGACCCCAAGATGAAGATCCCCACAGGCGAAGACATAGGGATGATCCTGATGATACTTCGACAGAGCCCGGACACCATGATCGGAGAGAAACTCGGTCTCATCCAGCATACGGCGCAAGAGACACTTCATGCGATGGCCCCGCAGGATGGAGAGGAGATGCCGCTGGCCATGGCCGCATTCGTCCCAACGGGAAACCAGCTTGGCCAGTTCGGGATATTTTCCCAAAAAGCCCCGCAGGCGCTTCGTAAACACCGGCAATCGATCCAGCAGGTCACTCTCCAACACCTCGACGGCAAAGAGCGGGATCAATCCGACCATGGAACGCACCTTGAGCGGCACCATGCTGCCATCCGGTAAATTCAATTCGTCGTAATAAAAGGCGTCTTCTTCATCCCACAACCCGATGCCACATTCCCCGATGTTGTTCATCGCTCGGGTGATGTGGGTAAAATGCTCGAAAAATTTGGCCGCGATATCCTCATAGACCGGATTGTGAAGGGCGAGTTCGAGGGCAATGCGCATGAGGTTGAGCGCATACATGGCCATCCAACTCGTGCCATCGGCTTGATTGATGACCCCACCGGTCGGCAGGGGTTTGCTGCGATCAAAGACGCCAATATTATCGAGCCCGAGAAAACCGCCCTGAAAGATGTTTCGGCCCTGAGCGTCCTTGCGATTCACCCACCAGGTGAAATTCAACATCAACTTATGAAAGACACGTTCAAGAAACCCCAAATCTTCGATGCCGCTGCGCTCGCGGTCGATTTGAAACACCCTCCAGGTCGCCCAGGCATGCACCGGGGGATTCACATCCCCAAATTCCCATTCATAGGCTGGCAACTGGCCATTGGGATGCATGTACGACTCCCGGGTGATGAGAAGCAATTGCCCCTTGGCAAACTCCGGATCCACGAGGGCAAACGTCACGGCATGAAAGGCCAGATCCCAGGCAGCATACCAAGGATACTCCCACGTGTCGGGCATGGAGATGATGTCGGCATTATTAAGATGCTTCCATTCCGCATTGCGTCCTTGCCAGCGGGCCTCCGGGGACGGCGCCTGGGTCGAATCGCCTTCCAGCCAGCGGGGCACATCGTAGTGATAAAATTGCTTGCTCCAGATCATCCCCGCCAAGGCCTGACGCTGCACCGATCGGGCATCCGCACTTTCGAGCCCTTCCTGCAATTCGTCATAAAATGCGTCCGCTTCCGAACGACGGAGGGTCACGATCTCGTCAAACCCCGGAAACGGATCTTCCTCGCCCGAGGGCCGCAAACACGCCCGCACCTGCACCATCCCTCCGGCCGGTATAGAGCGAACCAAAAGCGCCGCCGCCTTGGTGCCGGTCTCGCCGGAGTTGGTCGCCGTCCGATTTCCCCTCACCACCACCTCATGAAACGCATCCTTGAATCCTCCGACAGCAGCCGGACCCGGCCTTTCGAAGAGGTTGGGGTTGG
>CALBXK010000300.1 GCA_937890535.1 uncultured Spartobacteria bacterium | reverse complement strand
GCAAATGCGACCCGGAGGATGGGATTGAGAAGCAACAAGACCACCCCAATCATAATGAAGCTCTGACGGTGGCCGACTGCGTTCCTTTGCAAAGCGTGTTGGACCATGAGTACGGGATTTTCCAAATACTTTGGCTCTCCGCTAAATACGTGCCCGCCGGGAGCTTCCCCTCCATGGGCACTGAGATACCAAATCAAGCCCACCGCAATGACGGCTGCCGCCACCAGGGTCCCGACCAACATGAGTCGTGCGAGGGCGCTCTGGAATTCCTCGTTTTTCATAGTTTAAAAATTAAAGTGAAACCCCCGGGCGATCATTTGTACACCAATGACGGAGACGGCAGTCAGGAAGATGATCCGGAGAATCTTCACCGGGGCCACCGGCAGGAGGCGGGCTCCCAAGAAGGCTCCCGCCAGGACACCAAGGGCGACGGAGGCCACCAGGTTGGGATCGAGGTAGCCGCGTTTGAGGTAGATGCCGACACTGGCGGCCGCCGTGACCCCGATCATGAAATTGCTGGTGGCGGTGGTGACTTTGAACGGAATTCGCATCACCTGATCCATGGCCACGACCTTGAACGCCCCGGAACCAATGCCCAGCAGGCCGGAAAGAACTCCGGCCACAATCATGAGGAGAAATCCCGGGATAACGCCATGAACCGCATAAGGTTCGGGGCCGGCAGGCGTCGGCAGGGCGTCGGGCAGACGCAGTTTCACTGCCAGGGGATCGGAGGCGGCAGCCGCTCCGGATAGATCCTTCTGCTTGCGCAGGGACAGCACCACCGTCACCAACAAGGCCCCTCCGAAAATGACCGAGAGCACGGCGGCATCCAGGACCATCGCGGCCATGGCTCCCGCCACCGCGCCCACCGTCGTGGCCATGCTGAGAAAGAGCCCCACCCGCATATTGGAAATCCCATCCCGCAAGTAGGCGGCGGCCGCCCCGGACGATGTTGCGATTACGGAGGTGAGCGCAGCTCCCATGGCATAGCGGATATCGATATCAAACCAGAGGACGAGCACTGGAGTGATGATGACCCCGCCGCCCAGACCGATGAGAGCGCCAATCACTCCCGCCAAAAAGGCAGCCCCTGCGACTGCCAGATCAAAATATAGTTCCGTCATGCGGACACCTCGTTGAGCACGATCTGGCCTTCCGCGACCACTTGTTCGCCCACCGTGGCCCGCACTTCAAACATCCACAATCCGCCCATGACTCCTGTCTTTTGGGCATACAAATCGATTCGCTCGCCGGGCCGGACTGCGACGGGAAACTTCATCGATCGAATGGCCGAAAGCAGAAATTGTCTTCCTTCCCCACCGCCTGCGAGGCCAGCCATCTGCGCCAGCGCTTCGGTGAGGATCACGCCGGGCACGACGGGATCGTTCGGAAAATGACCGGCGAACATCGGTTCTTCGCCGGAAAATGTCTTTGTCCCCGTGGCAGAAAGACCGGGCTCTCGTTCATTCACCTCATCAACAAAAATAAACGGTTCCCGGTGCGGTAAGCCCAGCGACTCGGGGGTGCAGAGCGAAACGGCGGGAGATTCCACGCTCGATATAAAACGCCTCCAACGGGTTCTGAGCAAGCAAAACGAATCGCGGGAGTGACTTGATGGCGGAATGGGGCTCCACGAGGCCATTGGCCGAGCGGAATAAACCGGATTGACGGACGTGTATTTCGCAAAATGTGAACAATTATTGTCAACACCTGACCCGGTTAAAAAACGCACAAATTTCTCCATTATTGAAAGACACAGCGTCATCCTCGTGCAGAATTTCGAATCCGATTCAACGGGAACGGGTGCAACTGGAACTTGCCGACTCGGCGAGATGGCGATACCTTTGGGCCATGACTGTAACCGTGGCCAGTGACGTCGAAGAGTTCCTTCGGGATCAAGTCCGTTTGGGAGTTTGCTCCGATGCCAGTCAGTTGTTTAATGACGTCCTCCGTTCGATTCGCGGGCAGCAGCAAAAGCCATTCGAGACCACGGCGGAACTGGAGGCCTGGTTGCTGGAATCGGCGAACGAACCCGTCAGCCCGCTGACGTCAGAGGATTTCGGTTCCCTTCGGGAACGAGTGAGAGATCGCTCATCGTACAATGCCCAGTGAGCATCCTGAGGACGGATGTTTTTTTGGCCGACATAGAGCGACAGTTTGAGTGGTATGGAATGAATGTGGATTGGGAGGTTGCGGAACGCTACCTCATGGCGGTGGAAAACACCTGTAAGCTTCTTGAACGACAACCGCGTCTCGGACCCCTTGGCCACTTCACTCATGCTCGACTACGGGATTGGCGTTTCTTTCTGGTTCATCCTCCCTTTAAGAAGCACATCCTCTTTTACGAGGTCGTCGTCGATGACGTGATTATGCGTCGGGCATTGCATGGCCACCGGAATT
>CALBXK010000299.1 GCA_937890535.1 uncultured Spartobacteria bacterium | reverse complement strand
GATGGCTTTTGCGCCCCAGGGCGTTGCCGCGTTGTCCGCGAACCCGGGCGAGGACAATTTGGCGTCGCATCCCTAACGCTATGGCGCAAGAACATCCCCTCAATCACCCGGTTTCGCGTCGGGGTTTTTTCAAAGGCCTTGGCGCCACGGCCGTGGCGACGGTCGCCAGTCGGGCGGAGGTGGTGGCGGGGGAGTTGACCAAGCTGGATGCCGAGCGAGTGCAGGGGCCCGGAGCGATACCGGTGGATTTGGTGATCAATGGCAAGCGCTCTTCGCTCCAGCTTGAGCCCCGGGTGACGTTACTTGACGCCCTGCGAAACCATCTTCCTTTGACCGGTGCCAAGGAGGTTTGCGATCGGGCGACCTGCGGAGCCTGTACGGTCCTGATGGACGGTGTTCCGGTTTACGCCTGTATGATTCTGGCAGTGGATGCGCAGGGAGCAAAGATAACCACCATTGAGGGCCTGTCCCCCGACGGCAGGCTGACAAAGCTACAGGAGGCGTTTGTTACCTGCGATGGTTTGCAGTGTGGGTTTTGCACTCCCGGTTTTGTTTTGAGCTTGTCGGCCCTGTTGGAAAAAACCCCGCAACCGACCGAGGCGCAGGTGCTCAAGGCGTGTTCGGGCAATCTCTGCCGCTGCGGGAGCTATCCCCGCGTGGTTCAGGCCGCTCTCCAGGCTGCGGGCGTTAAAACCGCGTCACGGTGTGAGGTAATTCGTCATGTCTGATTGGCCGAAAAAAACCGAATATCTCGGGAGATCGACCCCGCGGGTTGACGGTCCGGCCAAGGTGACGGGTGCGGCCAAGTATGCCTCGGATGTTCAGCCTGAAGGGTGGCTTTATGGGATGATTCTTCGTTCGAAATGGCCCTCGGCGGTGATCCGATCGATTGATTTGGAGAAGGCGAAAGCGGTGCCTGGAATTAAGGCGGCCGTGACGGTGCGCAATGGGGAACGGCATGTCCGCTATTATGGAGAGGAATTGGCCGCCGTCGCCGGAGTGAGCAAACAGGCGTGTCTCGATGCCTTGCGATTGATCACGGTCGAGGCTTCGCCGCAGCCGTTTGTGGTCGATGTGGTGGAGGCGATCAAACCCGACTCGGCAAGAGTCTTTGCCGATGCACCGAATCTGGGGGAGGCGAAGATCAAGGAAGAAGGGGACATCCATGGGGCCTTCGGCAAATGCGACGTGGTGGTGGAGGGAGAGTTCTCCACCCAGGTGCAGTTGCATCAAGCTCTGGAGACCCATGGCAACACGATCCAGGTCGAGACGGACGATGCCTGCACGGCCTGGGCGTCCACGCAGGGAATCTTCAGCGTTCGCGACGGGTTGGCCAGCAATCTGAATATTCCGCAGACCCGGGTTCGGGTCATTACCGACTACATGGGGGGAGGATTCGGAGCGAAGTTTGGGCCCGGGGTGGAGGGCTCGTTGGCGGCCCGGATGTCGCGAGAAACGGGATTGCCGGTCAAAATCATGTTGACCCGATTTGAGGAGTCCCTCGCGGTGGGCATTCGTCCGTCATCGTATCAGCGCATCAAACTCGGTGCCGACAAGGAGGGAAAACTGATCGCGTTCGACCTCGATGCGTTTGGCAGTGCGGGCTTTGCCAGCGGCGGCAGTTCGGCGGGCGGCGGCGGCGGGGCGGGGTTCCCTGCTCCTTATATTTACCGGGTTCCCAATGTTCGGGCCAAGCACGCCGGCGTGGCCATCAATGCGGGCTCGGCCCGCGCTTTTCGAGCGCCCGGTCACCCGCAGGGCTCCTTTGGCATGGAGTCCATTCTCGACGATCTTGCCGTAAAGCTCGGGATCGATCCGGTCGAAATCCGATTGAAAAATGATCCGTTGGAATTGCGCCGCAAGGAATACGAAATCGGGCGGGAAAAATTTGATTGGTTGCAGAAATACCGTCCACCCGGCACGTCGCCGGGACCGATTAAAACCGGGGTCGGTGTGGCGGGGGCAACCTGGGGTGGGGGCGGTCGCGGGACCAAGGCGCAGGCGACGATCAACCCCGACGGAACCGTGGAAATTCGTTGTGGCACCCAGGACTTGGGAACCGGGGCACGCACGGTTGTCGCCCTGGTCGCGGCGGAGATTTTTGGCCTGCCGCCCGAGCGGATTTCGGCCCGGATCGGCGATACGGAGTTTCCGGCGTCAGGCGGCAGCGGGGGCAGCACGACGACGGCTTCGGTGGCGCCTGCGATTTTTGATGTCTGCACCAAGGCGCTGAATGAGTTGCAGGTTCTGAGTGGTGTGGCGGACGCGCGGGGAGCCAACTTTGACGCGGCCTGCCGGAAGCTCGGCATGGAACCCGTGGTCATGCAGGGCGAGTGGAGGGAGGGACTTTCCTCCAGCGGGGTCGGTGGGGTGCAGTTTGCCGAGGTGGACGTGGATACCGAGACTGGCTTCATCAAGGTGAAAAAGATTCTTGTGGTGCAGGATTGCGGGTTGGTGGTGAACAAACTTACGGCGGAGAGTCAGGTCAATGGCGGGGTTATCATGGGCCTCGGTTATGCGCTTTATGAACAGCGGGTGATGGATCCCCAGACCGGGGTGTGCCTCAATCCAAATTTTGAAACCTACAAGCTTCCAGGCGCTGCGGACGTGCCGGAGATTGAGATTGTGCTCTTGGACATGCCTGAGCGGGGGGTGATCGGGATTGGGGAACCGGTGACGATCCCGACGGCTGCAGCAGTGGCCAACGCAGTGGCCAATGCAATCGGTGTTCGTGTTCACAGTCTCCCCATCACGCCGGATAAAGTGCTGGAGGCGCTTGGGCAAATTCCCGCCGGACCCGAAACCGCGTCTTCCGATTTAGATAAATCTTTCGTAGTGGTGGAAGACTTGCCAGCCGTGGCGGGAGAATTTACCGACGACGTCCCCTCATGAAGGCCTTTGAATATGTCAATGCTCTGACCCCGACCTCGGCCGCTGGTCTGTTGGGGGAGAACGGACGCTATCTGGCCGGTGGGATTGACCTGCTGGGCGAGATGAAAGAATACATCGCCACGCCGTCCCGGGTGGTCAATGTGAAGAATCTTCCAGAGTCAAAAACTCTGACGGTGAGCGACGGCGTCCTTCGTCTGGGAGCCAACGTCACCGTGGCGGGCATTGCCGCGGAAACGGAAATTTTGACAGGATGGCCTGCGCTTGCTGAGGCGGCGAGGGACGTCGGATCGCCGCAGATCCGCGCCGTGGCCACTCTGGGGGGAAATCTCGCGCAGCACTCGCGTTGTTGGTATTATCGGCAGCGCGATCTGACCTGTTTAAAACGCGGAGGCAACACCTGCTATGCCCGTGATGGACAAAACAAATACAACGCGATCTTCTCGGGAAATCCGTGCATCAGTCCGGTGGTGTCGAATCTCGCAGTGGCCCTGTCCGCCCTGGATGCCCGGGTGGTAGTGCAGCGCAAGGAGGGGGAAGCTTCTCTCACGGTGTCGGAGCTCTATCAAGATGCCTGGAGCAATCCGCTGGCTCAGAACTCACTCGCGCCGGGAGATCTCATCCTGGCGGTGAGCGTGCCGTCGGATGGACGCAAGAGCGCGTATCTGCAGATGAGCGAAAAAAGCGATTTTGATTGGGCGTTGGTCAGCTGTGCCGTGTCCGGCAAGATCGAGGATGGAAAAATTTCTGGGGCGCGAATCGTCTTGGGTTCGGTTGCTCCGGTGCCGCTTGTTGCCGCAGACGCCGCCGCCTTTTTGGAGGGGAAGCCGCTCGATGAGTCCTCCGTAACCCAGGCTGCGGAGATCGCCCTGGCCAAGGCGACTCCCTTCGCGCACAACGGGTACAAGGTTCCCATCGCTCGGGCACTGATTCGCCGCGCTCTGCTGAAGTTACTGGTATGAGTGAGGAGCGCTGCCGGTTTTTCCGGAATAAATCGATGTGTGTCTCCGGCGTGCGGGTGAAAACGGACGATGCGCAGGAAAGCGCTGCTGCCAGTTATTGTTGGTGCAACCATACCATGAGCGAGATCGGAGAAGACGATCATTTGGTCGGCTCGCGAGAGTGTTCAGATCCTCGCCGTACCTGTTACGAACCGGTCTAGCGCGGGAGGGGCTCGTAACCGTTTCGGCAAATCGTCCTTGTTCCGGGTCCAGTGGATCGTTAGTTCCTCTGCGTGACCATGAATTCGGGTTCTCTGGCGTTTGTTCTTTGTTTGCGAGCGCAGTTCTGTTGGCCAAACGGAGACTGCACTGTGTTTGCGAGCGGGAAGGTGGCGGCGTGAAATGGCGGGCCTATGGTCCGAAGGCGGTGCTCATCGAACTTTCTCCGGATTCCGGATCGGGCGGTTCGCAGGTGAGGGCGGTTGCGCAGGCGCTGGAGGCGGCTGCGCCGGAGGAGGTGGCGGAGTGGACGTTCGCCTTTGAGACGGTGTTGGTGGAGTTTCGGACGGCGGGAAACGTTGCGGAGCGGGCAGAAAAATTGTTGGAATGGTTCGCGTCGCTTCAGCCGATGACAGGGGAGGACG
>CALBXK010000298.1 GCA_937890535.1 uncultured Spartobacteria bacterium | reverse complement strand
GACCCCCGGCTAATTTCCATTGCCCCTCCCGGAGCCAATCTTCTGCTCGGTCAAGTCCTGATTTAAAGTTGTCACTTTTCTAGGGGGGTTCTGGCTGGGAGTGATCTTGGATCGCGAGATAATACGTAGCAGGGGGGCGAGCTTGCGAGCCTTAGCTCGCGCCCCCCTGCGGTCGAATACCCACGACTTGTTTTCTGGGGGGGGGGGCGGACAAAAAAATCCGCAGCAAGGAAGATCATTTTGCCCCCGTGTGAACCCGCTCAGGGAATTCCATATTCAAAGCTCCATGCGGACGATGCGTGTTGTACAAATGCACCGCATTGCTGGCCATTGCCCGCGCCTGGGCCTTTGTCCGGATTCTGTTACCCAATCCATACTCCTGCTTCAGAATCCCGTTCACGCGCTCGGCCATCGCATTTTCAGCGCAATGGTCTTCTTCGGTCATGCTCATGCTCAGGTTCGCCTCGCCGATCCTTTGAACATATTCATGACAACAATACTGCGATCCGCGGTCCGAATGATGAATGGGAGTTGCGCCGTGCGGCAACCCCTCGATTGCTTCATCCAAGGCTCGAATGCTGCCGATCACTTCCAATCTCTCGTCCATATCATGCCCTACGATTTTCCGGGAGAATTTGTCTGTAATCAGTGCCAGGTACATGAATCCCTCCTCCGTCCGAATGTAGGTCAAATCACAGACCCAAACCTCGTTGGGACCATAGATCTTGAGATCTTTGATTCGATTCTTGAAAACGGGCAGATAGTGGGAGGATTGCGTCGTACAAGGCCAGTCTCCCTTTACGGGTGCCAGTAGCAATCCTCGCAAGGCAAGCACCTCAAAGAGCCGGTCACGACCGATCCTCACCCCCGCATTGACAAGCTCCACCTTGATCAGATGATAGACTTTGCGTCCTCCCAACCGCGGTTGTAAGCGCCGTTCTCTCAACACCAATTCCACTACCAAATCTTCTTCGACTTGCCTCCGCTGCCGCCTCCGTCGCTTCTGGTAATAATTTTGCCGCGACATCCCCAACCGAGCGCAAACCGACAGTACATTGATGCTCCCACACCCTCCTGATGTCATTTTTGAATTTAGGATTTCACACGCGCATTGGTGCCTGCTTTTTTTTTGAACTCCTCTACATCCACGATTCCTGCGCGCTCGCAGGCAATTCTCAGATACCCCTTTTCCATTGCCAAATCCATGCTCGCATCGGCCAGCGCTGTCTCCAAGCGTTTGACCCGATCCCGCAATCTTTTCGTTTCGTTCACTTCTTCTGGTCGCTCCACTCGTATAATCCTTCCTATTTTTCCAGAGCCCAATTCACCAAGCCAACGACTCACTGTCGTCTTTCCCTTGATCCCATATTTGGCCATCACTTCCGAGCGCAACTTTCCCTCCTGCTCAACTTCACGGACAATCGCCATTTTGAACGCTTGGCTATACCGAATCGACACTCCACTCACTGGTCCTTTTCTCATATGAGTGTAAACATATTTCAGGACCGGACCCTCGGTCCGGCACCTTCTCCCCTCAGCCATCCTTTCGGCAGATGATGATCGCAGTGGACCAACCCGGGAGCTCATGAACCTCGGCCTTCGGGCCGTGAAAGCGGCTCAGGACATTGATCTTTCAGATGTGAGCGCACGAATTGAAAAGCCACCGCTGTATCCCGATGTCTGGCCTGGTGAACACTACAAACTATTGGCGGGGCTTGTTCAGACGATGCAACCAAAGTGCATTGTGGAAATCGGAACCGCCGAAGGCATGTCGGTCCTGGCACTCAAGAAATTTCTGCCCGCATCCTCGAAGGTGGTCACCTTCGACATTGTTCCTTGGACACAGTATTCGGACAGCGTTCTCCGTGCGGAGGATTTCGCAGACGGGCGCATGACACAGAAAGTCGCAGATCTAACGGACGTGAATGTGGTGGGTCAACAGGCTGGGCTGCTGCGCGAAGCAGACATTGTGTTTATGGACGCGGCCAAGGACGGACGAATGGAATCCGTTTTCATGGATAATTTCACAAACGTGGGGCTGAAAGAAAATGCCCTGTTTGTCTTTGACGACATCCGGTTGATTCAAATGGTGCCCCTCTGGCGCCAACTGGTGTTTCCCAAGATGGATTTTACCTCGTTCGGACACTGGAGCGGCACAGGGCTCGCCTTCTGGTCACAATCACGACCCTGGTCCGGATAAACTGGGATTTACAGTTTGACTCCCGACAGATCTCCGGTTGTTTTTAGGGATATGTCGAAAATCGAGCGCGCCTTACTTTCAGTCACCGATAAATCCGGGCTGGTCCCCTTTGCCCGCAGCCTGGTCGGGGCCGGCATTGAGATCCTTTCCACCGGCGGCACCGCCAAGGTGCTGCGAGGTGAAAACATTCCCGTCACGGATCTGAGCGCATTTACCGGTTTTCCTGAAATGCTGGATGGCCGGGTGAAAACCCTGCATCCGAAGGTGCACGGGGGCCTTCTCTACATCCGCGGAAACGCGACCCACGAACAATCCGTGCAGGAACACGGACTCAAACCGATCGATCTGGTTGTGGTGAATCTTTATCCATTCGAGCAGACGGTCTCGAAGCCTGGTGTCACCCTGGAGGAAGCGGTGGAGAACATCGACATCGGCGGGCCTTCGATGCTCCGCAGTGCCGCCAAGAATCACGAGAGCGTGACGGTTGTCGTGGATCCGGACGATTACGCGGAAGTCGCCAAGGCGATCGAAGCCAACGGAGCCACCTCACCGGAGTTGCGGCGCAAACTTGCAGCAAAGGTATTTGTTCGAACGGCCGCCTATGATGGAGCCATTGGAGAATACCTGACACGGGAGTTTTCCAGGACCCAGACGGCATCAGATTCCGAATCATCCACAACGCCGATGCCAGAATCGCTGATGGTAAGAGAGCCGCTGGCTCAAACGTTACGGTACGGAGAGAATCCCCATCAAAAAGCAGCGCTTTACGGCCCGTTCCGGGATACTTACGAACAACTCCACGGCAAGGCGCTTTCGTACAACAACATTCTCGATCTGACTGCGGCGGCACATTTGATCGGAGAATTCGCGGGCGATCCACACACACTGGCTATCCTGAAACACACCAACCCCTGCGGCATCGGTCAGGGCGACAATCTGCGCGCGGCATGGGAGAAAGCGTTCGCGACCGACAAGCAGGCCCCGTTCGGGGGAATTATTGCGGTGAACCGCGAGTTGGATGTCGAGTGCGCCCGGGCAATCGTCGAGATTTTCAGTGAAGTCATCGTTGCCCCCGGTTTTTCCTCAGAGGCCCTGGAGATCCTGAAAACGAAGAAGAACCTCCGATTGATCAAGTTGCTGAAGGACGCACGCGGTACGGACGCCCGGGATGTACGCTCCGTGGGTGCCGGTTCTTATCTGATGCAGGAATCGGATGGCCGGGGGGTGGGCATGCAGGATTTGAAGATTGTCACAAAACGACAACCGACCGATGCCGAGTTGCGGGCGATGCTTTTCGGCTGGCGGGTCGTCAAGCACGTCAAATCGAACGCGATTGTTTATGTGCAATCCGACCGTACACTGGGTGTGGGAGCGGGTCAGATGAGCCGTGTGGATGCGAGTCGGATCGCGGTTTGGAAAGCCGGTGAAGCCGGATTGTCACTGGCCGGGAGTGTGGTGTGCAGTGAC
>CALBXK010000297.1 GCA_937890535.1 uncultured Spartobacteria bacterium | reverse complement strand
GCGGATCGAAATAGCCGTAGATTGGCGAGACGGATGATTGAAAGCCCTCTTTCGCGATCCAAGTTTCTAAGTGCCCTAGGCTCTCTTCCTCACGTTCGTCGCTACGCCCGCCGCTAAAACTCAACACCGCGAAGCGTCCAGCGGCAATATCCCGCACGACAACCGAGACATCAGCGGGCTGCGGTACGTCGCCCATCTTCATCTTTGCAGGCATCACAAACGCCATGGTCCGACCTGTGTCGCTCCCCGCCATAAAGACCGGAGTCGTCATGGCGATCTTCTCCTTATTGGCATTTCGACCGGTAATAAATCCAAATAAACGACGAAAACTTCCGTCCCCATTTTCGCCAACCATCGTCGTTTCCACCACCGTCATCGCAGGGTAATCACGCACCTCGAATTTGCCATCCGAGCGGACGACTTCATAGGGTGCGGATTCGTATCCCGCCCGAGACGTCTGGCAACTCGCCACGCCCAAAACGCCGCCGATCAACAAAACGGAAAACAGTAAAATTATCTTCACGCCACATCCTAGCCCAACTTCTGAACAAAGGCGACTTTTTGTTCACGCTCAGACCCGCCCACCGATCTGTAGCTGCCGCCATATTGGGATCGTATTCATACGGCCTACGCCTTCCGACGCATGAAGAACACAACCGCTGCGGCGACCAAGGCCATAATGACCACCCCCGGGATGATTGGGAACTGGGTAGCGGAAGGCGGGGATTCTTTGATCAACTTCGGCGTAGGAGAAGACGATCTTGTTGATGACGAACTTGCCGGACCGACTCCCTGCAAAATTTCGGGACTGATCTCCAAGCTGTCTGACCTAGACATTCACTATTCCGAATCGAAGCTCCTGAGTTTTCACGTCCAGCGAATTTGCCTTACTAGCAACAACGCCGCTCGATCCTATCGGCATCGACAAATTGGCAGACGCGTTAATTTGTTGTACGATTTCGCTGGCATCCTCAACCTCTAATAATCCAGTCGAAAAATCAGCTACAGAGATAAGCCCTTCCTTCAAAATTCGAAACGAGCCGGATTCTATCGGAATCTCAATAGCTTTGGAATTGCCGAACTCTAGCCGTATCCGGCAAGGGCCGATATAGCATTTGTCTAAAACATTCGCATCTCTCCAGGGACGGATTCCCGAATCATAAATATCTTTGAGCGTTGTATCGTCAGATATTTTCAAAGTATAGACCGTACGATCTGCAGCTTGCGCATTACCTCTAATGACAAGCAGCAGCGCCCACAACAAAATGCAATTGGGAATTTTCCTGAACATTATTGAATCGGGTAGCTAGACGGACTCCACCAGTAAAACCAACTGAGGAAATGCGGGGCAGTCATTTTCTATTGTAGTTTTCGATTGCCGCCAACGCTGCGCGATGAATACATGTCGCAATCTAAGCTCACGCGGCCGGCTGCTTCCATGTGCGACATTCGATGGCTATTCCGCCACGACGGCATCCACTCCCTTGCTGCCGTTTTTCAGGGCCTGGAGGTTCCAAAAAATCACCCCTCCCCGCTTCCGGGGGCCGGTCGATTCCTCAATTTTTAATTGCCGGGCAATTTCTTTCACTGGCCACTTGTGGGACAGGAGACGATCCACCGCAATGCCTGGCCAGATCGGCACGCCTCGGGGATTTGCCTTTCGGCAGCGCCACCATTTTAGCAACAACGAAAAACTCTGAGGTCCGCCGTCCCTCCAGTACAATTGCGGTGCGAGGTAATCGATCCATCCTTCGCGCATCCAGGTGAGCGGATCGGCATAGAGGTCATTGTAAAGATCCACCCCTGCGGTGGTTCCGGCAGGGACGCCGGGTTGAAAAATCCCAAACGGACTGACTCCAAAGAGGGCTCCGGGCCGGGCCGATCGAACTGTCTTGCCCACCCGGCGGATGAGGGTGTTTACGTTGTCACGCCGCCAATCGGCCTTCGAGAGGTTCCCGCCCCGCTTGCGATAGGCGGCATAGGTCGCATCATCTGGAAAGTTCTGTTTATGGCCGCCGTCCGTTGGATAGGGATAAAAATAGTCGTCAAAATGGATGCCGGCGACCTGGTAACGGGTCAGGATATCCCGGACGACATTGACAATATGATCCTGAACTTCGCGCGCTCCGGGATCCATAAACAATACCGATCCCACCCGGTAGGTGTATTGGGGAAAGCGCCGACTGACGTGTTGGCCGGAGCGGGATTTCGAGCGAGTGGCCGCTGCACGGTAGGGGTTCAACCAGGCGTGAATCTCAATCCCCCGGCGCCGGCCTTCCGAGATGAAAAACGCCAGAGGATCGTAGCCGGGATTTTTCCCTTGGCTCCCGGTCAGATAGCGACTCCAGGGTTCCAACCGTGAGGCATAGAGCGCATCACCCTCGGGTCGCACCTGGACCAATAAAGCATTGAGACGACATCGTTTGGCGACATCAAGAAGTCGCAAAATCTCAGATTTTTGTTGGGCGGCAGACAACCCGGGGCGGGACGGGAAGTTGATATTGTGCACGGAGGCCACCCAGGCCCCGCGGAACTCGCCTCCTTGAACAACGGCGGGAAGCAAAAACATTGCAAGGCAGACAGAAGCTAGGGTTTTCATAGGCGCAAAATCAGTAGATAAAGCTTTCGGGAGGCGGCTCAGTGGGAGTGACACTGCTGGCGAGCACCACTGGCACACGGCGGCCCGCCTCGACGGGAAAAGTGGCGCGGCCTTTGACCTTGATCCAGCTCATTTCTGGCAAAGATTCCGGCTTTTGGGTCTGGATCGTCACCGCTACGGGACGAGCATCCGAAGCGCAGCACATGACGAACATGCGCACGAGATTAAAGCGGTCACCGGCGGCGTTGTTCGACCGGGCGGGCATGAACTGTCCGATTAACTCCACCTCCTGGTCTTCGAAATCCTTGCGCATGCTGGGTTCCTGCGCTGCGTAAAGAAGGTCCACCGACTGGGCCTTGATCGCCCCGTCCTCGGTTCGGGGTAAAAAGTCTTCCGCCGCCTGAGTTTCCGAAGGGGCATTTTCCTCCCCCGGGAGTGGGGGTTCTGCATAGGGAGTATAACCCGGCAGATCGGCAATGTGGGTGGTGAGTCCTCGGTTCGCCACCAGGGCAACGCCGAACTGATGGTCGGAGACTAGGGCAGCCAGCAAGAGAGGGACAACGAGAACGAGGGTGCGCAGGGCGACTCCGGAAAGTGAGTGGACTCCGGTCGCCCCACCGGGAAGAACCACCATGCCGATCGCCATGAGCACGAGCACAATCCCCGACACCTCCGTCCAAACGTGAAATGAGGGATGCAGGTAACTGCCCACCTTTCCAGAAAAGCAGAAAATCACCAGGACCCCGCCCCAGACGAGAAGGACGCCGGCACAAAGAAAGCGATGGAGGGTGGCACTCATAGGTCCAGAACACTCAATCGCACACAAATGAGCGCAATCAAAACAAAGAGCCCGACCGCAAGCCCGGCGACAAAGCGCTTTTTAAAGACCGCACTGTAAAGGAAGAGCAGTTTGATATCCAGCATCGGCCCGAAAACCATAAAGGCCAACTTGGCCACTCCCGGAAAAACAATAAAGGTCGCAGCGATGAAGGCATCCGATGTGCTGCACAAGGAAAGAAGGGCAGCGAAGCCCATCAGAGAAATTGTCGCGAGCCAGGTATTGAGCGCCAGGGGAAGAATGACCTCCTGGTTTACTGCGGTGCTGAAAATCGAGGCCACGGCCGCACCGAGAATAAAATAGACCATGACGTCGAGAAAATCCGCCACCGCCACCCGCAAGGCTGCGCTGAGCCGTCGCACCGGCGTGCCTCCAGGTCCCCCACCCGAGGCATCGCTGTTGGTCAGGGACAGGATCCCTTTCTTCAATACCGAGGCGATAGGCAGACGATGCACTGCCATGGCCACCAACACCGCCACGACATAGGCCACCCCAAGTCGCAAAAATGTAAACTCCGCCGCGTTCTGACCCCGAAACGCGGCATAGGTGCTCAGCGCCACGATGGGATTCACGATCGGGGCGGCCAGCATGTAGGCAATGGCATTTGAAAGCGGAAGCCCCTTGGCCATTAATCTCCGGATCACCGGCACCACCCCGCACTCGCACATGGGAAAGATCAATCCCATCGCTCCACTCATGCAAACGCCCAGAAACGCATTGCGCGGCAGATAGCGCACCATCACCCGTGAGGGAAGAAACTGGTCAATCAGCCCCGAAAGTAATGTTCCTAAAAGGATGAAAGGCACTCCCTCCAACAGAACGCTGAGGAACGCATAGGAGAAATCTCCAAAGCTAAAAGTGAACCAAGGTCCGTCCATTCAATAGAACTCATAGCCGGAGATCCCATCCCGGCAAATAGAGAAACGTGAAAAAATTCGACCCCGACTCTCAGGCCAACAGCGCTGGACGTCGGGCCGAAGGCGTAATCACGTCACTCCTCTCCGGATTCTTCGGACTTCCGCCCTCGGCAAACTCTAACAAACAACCACAGCAACCTAAAATTCAGACCGCGACCTCACTGGGTTTCAAAAATGGATAGTCCGTATATCCCTTCGGGCCCGGATAATAGAAGGTGGAGGGGACGGCTTCGTTCAGGGGCGCCCCAAGACGCAGACGCTCAGGCAAATCAGGATTGGCTATGAAGGGGACGCCAAATGCCACCGCATCCGCCTCTCCGGCGGTCAGTATCCGATTGGCGGACTCCAGAGTGAATTTTTCGTTCACAATGTAGGGGCCTCCGAAAGCGGCTTTCAACTGCGGTCCAATCCGATCTTCAGCCAGATACTCGCGGGCACAAAGAAATGCGATGTGCCGTCGCCCGAGTTCGCCGGCCACATGGGTAAAGGTCGTCAAGGGATCCGAATCCCCAATCCCATGGGCATCTCCGCGAGGAGCGAGATGCATCCCCACCCGGGAACTTCCCCAAACAGAAATGACCGCGTCAGTCACTTCGAGCATCAGGCGGGCCCGGTTCTCGATCGAACCGCCGTATCCATCCGTGCGCTGATTGCTTTGATCCTGCAAAAACTGATCCAGTAAATAGCCGTTTGCTCCGTGAATTTCCACCCCGTCAAAGCCCGCCGCGAGGGCATTCTCCGCCCCTTTGCGAAAAGCTTCGACGATCCCGGGAATTTCCGTTTCTTCGAGGGCTCTGGGAGTCACGAAGGGTTTCTCGGGCCGCACCAGGCTGACATGTCCTGCCGCCGCGATGGCACTGGGAGCCACCGGCAACTTTCCCCCAAGAAATATCGGATCGGAAATCCGCCCCACATGCCAGAGTTGCAGCAACATCCGACCCCCGGCTTTGTGAACCGCATCGGTGACGATTTTCCAACCCTCAACCTGCTCGGAAGATCAAATGCCAGGCGTATCGGCATAACCCACGCCCATCGGAGTTACGGAAGTCGCCTCGGAAATGATCAAGCCGGCCGAAGCCCGCTGAGCGTAATATTCCGCCATGAGAGCATTGGGAATACGTTCGGCACCAGCGCGGGCTCGAGTCAGCGGGGCCATGACGATGCGATTGGGCAGCTCCCAGGCACCAAGGTTTACGGAATCAAAGAGGGTCGGCATGATCATAAAATTTTTTGTTGGATCGGATCCTCCTGGGATCACCGATTTTATTGTTCGAGTGATATCGAACTATCAAT
Organism: uncultured Spartobacteria bacterium; assembly: GCA_937890535.1. Lineage (GTDB taxonomy): Bacteria > Verrucomicrobiota > Verrucomicrobiia > Chthoniobacterales > Terrimicrobiaceae > CAMASH01. Next base: position 1,506 of record CALBXK010000297.1, on the reverse strand, counting down.
CCCCGCTCCCCACTCGTCAATGCCTATTTCGATAATTGTCGAACTTTAGAGTTTTTTCAGTATTCTGTTGGGATGAAAGACTACTCGAGCGCTTCCCTTGACGAAGTCGCCCTGCCGACGGTCATGCAGGCCCTCTCGGATCCGGGTCGGATCGCGATCCTCCAGGCCCTGCTGGAGAACGGCGAACTGGCCTGCAACGAGATTCCCCTAAAGGTGGCCAAGGCCACGGTCTCTCATCACTTCGCCATCTTGCGCGAGGCCGGACTCCTCCAGACCCGAACCTCCGGAACGAAATGCCTAAGCTCCATTCCCATGGACGCAGTGGAATCTCACTTTCCTGGTTTGCTAGCTTTGGTAAAAAATTCCGGAATGGGGACAATATGAAAATTCGTAGATCTCAGGAACGCGGCCACGCCGAACTCGGTTGGCTCGAGGCATTTCATTCTTTTAGTTTTTCAAATTACTACGACCCGGAATGGACTGGCTATCGCAGCCTGAAAGTCATCAACGAGGACCGGATCCTGCCTGGCAAAGGCTTTGGCACTCACCCGCATCGAGATATGGAAATCATCACCTACATTCTCAGCGGTGCTCTTGAGCATAAGGATTCCATGGGCAACGGTCGGGTGATTCAAGCTGGGGAATTGCAATACATGGCCGCCGGATCAGGGGTTCAGCACAGCGAATTTAATCCCTCCCCTGACGACCCCACTCACCTTCTCCAGATCTGGATCCAGCCGGATCGGATGGGTGCCAAACCGGACTACGCGGAAAGATCCCTCAAAGAAGCGCCCACGGGCCAGTTCACTTTGCTGACCAGCAAGACCGGGCAGAACGGCTCCATTGCCATCAATCAAGATGCCAACCTTTGGCTCGCCAAATTGGACCCGGGCCAAAGCGTAAACCATTCTCTGGCGGTTGGCCGGCACGCCTGGATCCAGCTGGCCGAAGGCGAAGTCTCTCTCAATGGAGAGATCCTACGGGCCGGCGATGCTGCCGCCATCAGCGAGGAATCCGAACTCATGCTCACGGCAGTACAGAGGTCCCAAATCCTTCTCTTTGACCTCAATTGACACCCTGGCGGTGAAGACCTGAACTGCCGAGGAATCCGTCGAAAGGATGCTTCGACGGGTGAGTCTTTCGGGCCGGTTTCCAATCGGGGCGGCTCAGATGCTTTCGCCGAGAAAGGTATGAATGCCGCACTCGCTTTTGTCGAAGCCCGTCCAGCGCCCTGCTCGTTCGGCGTCCCCCTCCCCAACCGGTCGGGTGCAGGGCATGCAGCCGATCGAGCGATAGCCCCGTGAGGCCAGGGGATTGATGGGAATGTCGTGTTCCTGCAAATAGGCCTGCACCCGCTCCCGGGTCCAGGTTGCCAGGGGATTGAGCTTGATGATATGGCGGTCGCGCAGGACATCAAATTTGTACAATTCCACGATCTGCACTTTCTCTCGATCACCGGGATCCTCACACCCCACATGGTGCCCTTGGACTCCAAGGGCGGAATTG
>CALBXK010000296.1 GCA_937890535.1 uncultured Spartobacteria bacterium | reverse complement strand
GAATCTGCGGACAAGGGGAAAGGGATAGATGGAATGGAGACGATCGGCAGCGACCATCTTTAATAACCCTCGGTTCTGTTAGTTCCTGTCCACGCTATATTTTCCCGCTCCGATGAAAGTGAGGCCGAGGAAAAGAATAAGCATCTCCAGGGGCCGGGACCACTGGAGGAATTCGCCGGAGGTTTTGTAAATTAAGACGGTGGCGACGAGAAAGTTCAGGACGAGGAGAATCGTGACGGGACGAAAGCAAAATCCGAGGATGAGAAAGGCCCCGCCGAGCGTTTCGACAAGAGCGCAGGAAAGCCCCCAGAAGACCGGAAAGAAATCGATTCCGAGATGAGTCATGGCGTGACCAAGTTTTTCCCAAGCTGGCAGGCCTCCCGCGAGTTTTGGAAAGCCGTGCAGGACCATCATGAGGCCGATCCCGACGCGCAAAAGGAGAAGTCCAGAATCGCGGTATTTCGAGAGAGAGGAAAGGATCATTGGCCTATCATGTCCGGGCTTGCCGGCTTGTGCAATTTCTAGTTCAGGAGGGAAGAGGTTCCGACCGTCCTAAAAAGACTTCCTGGCCCGCGACCAGGGTGCGGGTCACTTGGAAATCCTTGTCGAAACAAACCAGATCGGCATCGGCACCCGGAATGAGGGCGCCCTTGCTCTTCTCCAAACCCAGGGCCCTGGCCGGATTGTGGGTGGCCATGCCGACGGCTTCTGGCAAGGATACGCCGACCAACTGCACCATATTTTTCACACATTGAATCATGGTCGAGGCGCTGCCCGCCAGGACACCATCTTTGTCGGTCATGCCGACCCCGTCGCGCAGGTGGCAGTCGATGTTCAGCAACTGGAAGGGCGTTCCTTCGGGAAGGCCGGCCCCGCCGCAGGCGTCTGTGATCAGAGCGATCCCGGAGGGACCTTTGGCCTCGAAAAGCGCGCGCATGAGAGTCGGCGACACGTGGTGACCATCCGCGATGAGTTCACAGAGAATGTCCCTCTTGCTCATGGCAAATTCAAGAAGACCGGCCACGCGGTAGGGGCCCCGTCGCCGCGCCGTCGACATGCAATTGTAGGTGTGGGTGACCTGGCGCAGGCCATGAGCATAGGCGGCGGCACAGTCTTCATCCCAGGCATCGCTGTGACCGGCGCTGGGACGGACGCCGACATCGGTCAGGGCGTCAATGAGTTCCAGGGCTCCGGGCAACTCGGGTGCGAGCGTGATTTGCGTGATCCGTGTCGGGTGGGCAAGCCATTGCGACCATTCCTCCCGCTGGGGAGGGCGGATGAGCGCGAGCTCGTGAGCTCCGGGTTTCAGGGGGGAAAAATAGGGCCCTTCGATATGAACTCCGAGGACGGCCGCGCCGCCGACCGGTTGGCTTTGATAGGAATGGACGGCGTCGAGGACGCGGAAGATATCCGCCTGGACCGCTGTGATTGTGGTCAGCGCGAGCGATGTGGTTCCCCCGCTGGCGTGGAAGTTGCAGATCGCGGCGAAGGCTTCGGAAGTGGCCTCCATCGTGTCGCGCCCCAGGGCACCGTGGATGTGGAGGTCAATGAAGCCGGGGGCAAGAAATTGCCCGCCGAGGTCGATCGTCTCCTCCCCAGGATGGGGGGGGAGCTCGGCGGCAACTGCCGTGATCTTGTTTGCTTCAAGGCGTAGGCTTCCTCGCAGTATTCGGTCGGGAAGAATGAGTTCAGCGTTTTGAAAAATCATAATCGGGATTTTTGAGGTTGCGGGTTATCCTCCGGCGGCGACGCGGAGAAATTCGATTTGGTCTCCATCGAGGAGGCGGGTTTCCGTCCATTGCGAACGATGCAGGGCGAAGCCGTTGTGTTCAATTAAGAGAGTCTCCGGGGGAAGTTTCAATTCTGCGACCAGGGCGAAAACTGAATCGGCCTCTGTCGGGTGCGGTTCGCCGTTGAGTGTGAGGGAGATCATGCCGCATTGAGGATTCCCGCGTCCCAATCCTTCCAGACCGGATCCAGCCCTAGAGCCTGGAGGCGGGCGGCGACAAGAGCAGGAGATCTGTCGTCGGAGATGGCGAATTGGCCTTCGGCCAGATCGCCGCTGGCGGCAATCTGACGTCCGCCAACCGTCTGGTGAAGATGGGCTACGCCCTGGCCGGTGTACCCGCCGGGTTCGGTGTGGCTGCCCGCGCTCATCATGGTGATGCCAAGCGGAGCCAGGGTGTCGCGGAGGGCGGCCGGTTCCCGGGTACTCATGACGATGCCGGTTTGGGGGAAACACATCCGGAGGGCACAAATCAACTGGATGAACTGGCGGTCGGACAGCGGATGGGTGGGTTCAAACGCTCCGGCGGCCGGACGCAATCGGGGGAGGCTGAGAGTGAAGTGAGCCTTCCAGCAGGTGCGGAGGAGGTATTCGAGGTGTGCGGCCAGAGCGAGCGCTTCCTCCCGCCAATCCCAAAGACCGTAGAGCGCACCGATACCGATGCGGCGAAATCCGGCGGCATAGGCGCGTTCCGGGCAATCAAGTCGCCACCCATAATCTTTTTTTGGCCCCGTCCTATGCACTATGGAGTAGGTCTCGGGGTGATAGGTTTCCTGGTAAACGACGAGGCCCTCGACTCCTGCTTCCATGAGAGGAAGGTAGTCGGAAGTCTCCATGGGGGCAACTTCCAGCGAAAGCGATGGAATGAGTGGAGTCAGGCGGCGAATACATTGTTCCATGTATCCTCCGGAAATGAATTTCGGGTGTTCCCCGGCCACGAGCAGCAGGTTGCGAAACCCATGCTCCGCAAGGTGGGCTGCTTCTTTCGCCACTTCCTCGATTTCCAGCGTCACTCGAAGAATGGCGTTTTCCCGCGAGAACCCGCAATAGGAGCAGGAGTTGATGCATTCATTGGAGAGGTAGAGCGGGGCAAATAACCGCATCGTCCGGCCAAAATACCGCCGCGTCAGCGCAGCGGATTCCCGGGCCATCTGGATCAGTCCGGTCTCATCCACGGGAGCCAATAGGCCCTCGAAGCGTTGCAAGAGGGGTGATCTGTGACGCAGCGAGCTGGTGATTTCCGATGAGAAGGGCATTGAGAAGTTTTCGGGATTCAGTAGGAACGCTGACGGATCGATGCTTTCCCAGCATGGGTGAGTGGAAAGGCACGGCGACCGTTCGCAAAAGACAACGGCGTGACATCGGTCACTGAACACTGAAAACTGAACTCTGAACACTGAATTTATGATCACAAAATCTCATTTTGGGAATTGTCTGAGCTCGGGCAGCGGGATCGAGACTTTGATGGACGATTTGGGGCGGGCGATGGCGGGGTCCCACGGACCAGTTCGCATGTTGGGGGGAGGGAACCCGGCCCACATTCCGGAAATCCAGGCGCTCTGGCGGACCCGGATGACAGAGATTTTGGCAGATCCTCCGGCGTTCGACCGCATGCTGACAAACTACGACCCGCCGCTCGGCAATGCTCGGTTTCTGTCCGCCTTGGCCGAGTTGTTGAAGCGTGAGTTTGGGTGGCAGATCGGACCCGAAAATCTGGCGATCACCGCGGGCGGTCAAACGGCATTTTTCTTACTATTTAATCTCTTGGCAGGAATGGGTGTCGATGGCACGGTCCGGCGCATCCTCTTTCCGCTCGTGCCGGAATACATTGGTTATGCGAATCAGGGCTTGGCGGCGGGGATGATGCGTTCGCTCGAGCCTCGGATAGAGTTTCTGGGGGACCATCGCTTCAAGTACCATGTGGACTTCGAACATTTGGAAATCGGCGATGACATCGCGGCCCTCTGTGTTTCGCGTCCCACAAATCCCTCCGGCAATGTGCTGACGAACGAAGAGATCCATCGTTTGGACGGAATCGCCCGGGCCGCCGGGGTTCCGTTGATCATCGACAATGCCTATGGGGCGCCGTTCCCGGGGATTGTGTTCCGAAAGATCGATCCGATTTGGAACGACAACATCATTCTCACCCTTAGCCTCTCAAAGCTTGGGCTGCCCAACACTCGCACTGGCATCCTTGTGGCGAGTCCGGAAATCATAACGGCCATCGGCTCAATGAACGCCGTCGTTGGGTTGGCCAATTGCTCCATCGGGCAGGCCATCGTCCAGCCCCTGGTCGAGTCCGGCGAAATATTGAGGCTGTCCCGTGAGGTGGTGGGACCGTTTTACGAACGCAAGTCGAAGCTGGCGCAGGAGTGGATCGCCGAATCGTTTGACGACGCCCTCGACTACCATGTGCATGTGAGTGAGGGGGCAATTTTCCTCTGGCTTTGGTTTCGGGGCCTGAAGATTACGGCCGAACAACTCTACATCCGATTAAAGGAGCGAGGCGTGCTCATCGTGCCTGGACACTTTTTTGGAGTGGGGACCCATGGAGATTGGCCTCACGGCCACGAATGCATCCGACTCAGCTTTGCCATGGAGGAGACGGTTGTCCGGGAGGGAATCTTCATCCTCGCCGAGGAAGTGGCGAGGGGGTATCGAGATGGCTGACGGAAGGATTGAAAGCCTTACCTCGGCCGCAGCGCCCTGGGTTGCAGCAAGATTTAGAATTCCGAATCCTTTAAGCCGCAGCCTTCTTAAATTCGAAGACGTTAATTGGCGGGATATTCAAGGGGCAATACTCCCGACCAGCGAGTTCAAACAGATGCTTGTGACCGCACAATTGGTCTGAAACCTGGTAGGTGATGAAACGGCTGTCCTCCCGCATGGCGGCAGCAATATTTTTGAGAATCTTGTTGCGGGTTTGTTCCTCGATGACGAGGAACGGAAGTCCGGAAATAATGTAATCGCAGTGGGTGTGTCCAAGTTCCTTGAGCGTTTCCGGGAGATGCTGGGCGTCAGTGTGCAAGACCGTGACGCGGGAGTCATGGGCAAATGATTTTCGGAGGTGGATGGCAAATTCCTCGTCCAACTCGAACAGAATGAGGCGGGATTCGGGATTCATGCGTTTGACGATCTGCCGGGTGTGACAGCCCTCGCCAGGCCCAAGTTCCACCACCACACGGGGTTGTGAAAAATCGATGCGCCGGGCGGTTTTGCGGGTGAGAAACGGCGAACTCGGCACGACGTAGCCGACCCGGAGCGGGTTGGCGAGGACACGTTTGAAAAATAACAGGCTCATGGACGCGAGCAAGGTGGGGCCGGAAAGCCAGGGCGTCAATCTCCGAGGCGGGCGAAGGCCAGCCAAAAACCCATCAAGAATCTAGATCGGCGAAACGATATCCTTCCAGCCGGAGACAGATTCGTAGGCGTTGGCGATGCCGAGCAATTTTGCTTCGTCGAGGGATTTGGCCAGGAATTGCAGACCCACGGGCAACTTCGCGCCGCGGTCTTCCGCCAGCCCACAGGGAACGCTGATTCCGCAGATGCCGGCAAGATTGGCCGCGATGGTGTAGATGTCCGCTAGGTACATTTTTAAGGGATCATTTGCCCGTTCGCCGATTGGGAAGGCGACTTCAGGCGAGGTGGGGCAGACGATGGCATCAACTTTTTCGAAGGCCGCCTCGAAATCCCGTCGAATCAGGGTCCGCACTTTTTGGGCCCGCAGGTAGTAGGCATCGTGGTATCCGCTGGAGAGGACGTAGGTGCCCAGGATGATGCGGCGTTTGACCTCGCTGCCAAATCCCTCCTCGCGGGAGCGCAGGTAGAGGTCCATCAAATCTTTGGGGTTTTCGGCTCTTTTGCCATAGCGGACTCCATCGAAACGCGCAAGATTGGCCGAGGCTTCGGCCGTGGCGATGATGTAATAAACCGACACGGCATATTCCGTGTGAGGGAGGGAAATCTCCACCAATTCCGCTCCGGCGTCCGAGCATTTTTTGATGGCGGATTCGACCGTGGCGCGCACTGCGGGGTTGATGCCTTCGACGAAGTACTCTTTGGGGATGCCGAGGCGGACCCCCTTAAGATCCTGGTCAAGGCGGGCGGTAAAATCCTCCTCGGGCAGGTCAAGTGAAGTGGAATCCATTGGATCGCGGCCTGCGATGGCATTGAGGATCATGGCGCAATCCCGGGTCGATCGGGCGAGGGGACCAATCTGGTCCAACGAGGATGCAAAGGCGATGAGGCCGTAACGGGAGACCCGGCCGTAACTTGGTTTGAGTCCCACACAACCGCAAAGAGATGCGGGCTGGCGGATGGATCCGCCGGTGTCCGAGCCCAGCGCGGCCGGGAGTTCCAGGGAGGTCACGGCTGCAGCCGATCCGCCGCTGGATCCTCCAGGGATGCGAGAGGAGTCCCAAGGATTAGTCGTGATATGGGCCGAGGAGTTTTCCGTCGATGAGCCCATGGCAAACTCGTCCATGTTGAGGCGACCGAAAGGAATCGCCCCGGCGGTTTTTAGTCTGGCGATGACCGTGGCATCATAAGGGGCCAGATAACCCTCGAGTATCCGCGAGGCGCTGGTACAGGGATGACCTTTTACGTTGATGGCATCCTTGATGCCGATGGGAAGTCCCCCGAGGGGTAACGAGACATCGGCGTGTTCCGCCGCCTTGAGCGCCTCCTGAAAATCCCGGGTGAGGAAGGCATGGACCGAGGGCTCGGTGGATTCAATGCGAAGCTCAAGGGTGCGAAGAACATCGACGGGCGTGAAGGCCTTGGCACGAAATCCCTTTTGGAGTTCGTCGAGAGTGAGGGTGGCGAGGTCCATTTTATTCGACGACTTTTGGGACGATGATGAGGTTGTTTGCGGTCCGGGGGGCGTTTGCCAGTACGGTCTCCCGCGGCAGACTGGGACCGGGCACATCCTCTCGGGTGACATTGTAAACCGGATGGGTGTGGGCGGTGGGCTCGACATCGGTCACATCGAGCTTTTTTAAGAGATCGATGTGTTCGAGGACGCGGCCGAGCTGACCTTCAAAGGTTTTAATTTCGTCTTCGGTGAGGGCGAGTCTCGCTAGTCGGGCGACGTGACGGACATTGATATCGTGGGATGACATGACGCAGGTTGTTGTGAAGAATTAAACCTATATAGGAAAATGGGCCACGGATAGGCACCTGCAACGGAATGGGAGCGGTGGGAACCGCGGACATAGCCTGCTGAAAGCAGCCCGAAGGGGACGAATTCTGGGAGGAATGAGGCGCATCCGCAGCAACGGCCAGGCTTTCAAATAAAACACGGATTTTAAAGAAGATACGCGAAGTGGATCCATCCTCCGTACGGTGAATGTTTCTACTTTTAGTAAGTCGCTTTCCATCAGTGTCTATTAGTGTCCATGAGTGGTTTCACTCCCGTTTTTAGGTTAAAGGGCGGAGTTCGGGCGGAGGAGGAGAATAATACCCGTACGGTCCCGGCCGGAATCAGCCGATCCGCAGGTTGGTTTCGGGATCGAACAGGTGGACTTTTTCGGCGTTGATCTCAAACTGCATCCGGTGGCCAGCTTCGCGGTGATCGACGCTGGCGTGACTGCGACTGATGATGGTGTGGGCACCGGTTTGCAGATAGAAATAGGTTTCCGCACCCATCGGTTCGACGATATCGACAACTGCTTGAATGGAGTTTTTCGACGGAGCCTTTCCGGGAGGCACCAGGTCACAATCCTCTGGACGGAGACCAAGAACGATCTCTTTGCCAACATAGGGTGCGGCGGCCTTGCGGTTTCCCAGATTGAGGTCGATCACCCCGCCCTGCATTTCCTTGAACTGAATGGCACCTTCCTTGCTGCTGAGCGAGCCTTTGATGAAATTCATGGGCGGACTGCCGAGGAATCCCGCGACGAACAGGTTGCAGGGCTTGCTGTAGATGGCGAGGGGGGCATCCACCTGCTGGACCAATCCGTCTTTCATCACTACGATCCGGGTGCCCATGGTCATGGCTTCGATCTGATCGTGGGTTACATAGATCATGGTGGCCTGCAGGCGTTGGTGCAGTTTGGTGATCTCCGTACGCATTTGGACCCGCATCTTCGCATCCAAATTCGACAAGGGTTCATCGAAGAGAAACACCTTGGGCTGGCGGACAATGGCGCGTCCGACGGCCACCCGCTGCCGCTGTCCGCCGGAGAGCGCTTTGGGTTTACGCTCAAGGTAGGGCTCAATTCCGAGAATTTCAGCCGCTTCGGTGACACGTTTGTTGATCTCGGCCTTTGGATATTTGCGCAGTTTGAGTCCGAAGGCCATGTTGTCATACACACTCATGTGCGGATAGAGGGCGTAATTCTGAAACACCATCGCGATGTCGCGATCTTTGGGGGGGACATCATTGACCTTCTTGTCCCCGATAAAAATTTCGCCTTTGGAAATCTCTTCCAGCCCGGCAATCATGCGGAGGGTGGTGGACTTTCCGCAGCCGGAGGGACCAACGAAGACAATAAACTCCCGGTCTTCAATCTCGAGGTTGAAGTCTTCCACGGCTGTGACGTCTTTGCCTTTTTCGCCGGGATAAATTTTGAAGATATTTTTGAGTGAGACTTTCGCCATGAGATTTTTCCTTTGTTTATGGTGGTTGGGAATTGCCCAGAATTATAAAGGCGTCCGGTGGGCAGCCGGGGCCTGTCAATGAAGCCGGGAGGTTACAATGAGGGATGTGGGATGGTCAACTGATTGCGGAATGGATCCAGAACCCGGGAACCCCATCCTTCGGGCGGGCGATTTTGATCAAACCCCACCGATGGGGATCTCAGTGGCCGAGGAATTTGATAGCGAGCAGACCGACAACGCCGACGACGGTGACGAGGATCACCGATAGTTCGAAATGTTTCTCAAGGAAAGGTTTGATCGTAGGGCCAAAGCCCCGGATCAGACCCGCGACGAGAAAGAAGCGAAGCCCCCGTCCGATGATTGAGGCAAGAATGAGAAGACCAAGCGGGAATTGGAAAACTCCCGAGGCGATGGTGAACACCTTATAGGGAATCGGGGTGATGGCGGCGATCAAGACGCCCCAGAATCCGTATTGATCATACCAGCCGCGTACACTCTCCATCACGGCCTCGCCGTGATAAAAATTGACGATCGGGTGGCCGACCGTCTCCCAGAGGCCCCATCCGATATACCAGCCGAGTACACCGCCAAGGACGCTGGCCACCGTGCACCAAAAAGCCGCTGCCAGCCAGCGTTTCGGAGCGGAAAAGCATATGGCCATCAAAAGGACATCTGGAGGGATGGGAAAAAACGAAGACTCGACGAACGAGAGTACAAACAGCGCCGGCAGGGCGTATTTCGTATCCGCCCAATGCAGGGTCCAGAAATACATCTTCCGGAGCGGGTTTTTGGTGGCTGCGGCCTTCGCCATCGCTTCGGAGGGAAGGGAGTCGTCGATGTGCATGAGGCGCGAACCCTTTCAGATGATCCTTGGTGAAGCAATCTGAAATCGCCTGCGGCGCGATGCGGGTTTCGAGGTGGGTAAAAAACGACGTTTCTTCGGAAGGTGGTGTAAATTTGACACCGGGTGGACTTATTTTAGTTGTGCTGTCTGGTTCGGACGGCACAAGTCCGCTTCTGTCGCAGGGATTTGAAGGTTGGCACAGATGTTGCTTTGAATGACGTGTCGCACCCAAGCGGGCGGCATAATTCCATATATCTATATCCATGCTTAAGAAAATCCCATTGTCCGGCGTCCTTGTGGTCGCCCTCGCCCTGACTGGTGTCGTCCTGATGCCTGAGCCCGCCCTTGCCCAGGAATCTTCCTTGGCTGTCCCCTTGGTGGAAACCGTGGAGGTAACGGCCACCGAAGCCGAGCCCGAAGAGAAGCCTTCTGAAGTGGAGGTATTCTGGGAAGGAAAGACAGCGGAATTGGCCCTCTTCACGGTCAACAATCTATGGATTCTCATCGCGGCGGCCCTTGTCTTCCTTATGCACCTTGGATTCTCCGCGGTTGAGTCTGGGCTCACCCAATCGAAAAACACGGTGAACATTCTTTTCAAGAACGTCTTCATCGTTTGCATGGGTGCGATGGTCTATGCCGCCTGGGGTTTTAATGCCATGTACCCTGGCGGGGAGTGGTTGATCAAAGGGGTCTTTGCCCTGGGATCGCCGATTCTGGGAGGCATCGAGGGGGCGGAAACCGTTGCCAAATTGACCTCGGAATACGCCGCTTACACCTATTGGACAGACTTCATCTTCCAGGCGATGTTTGCCGCCACTGCCGCAACCATCATCTCGGGAGCGGTCGCAGAGCGGATCAAATTGCCCAGCTTCCTCTTGGCGGCGACCTTGATTGTCGCATTCCTCTATCCGATCACCGGTTCCTGGCAGTGGGGCCAGGGGTGGTTGTATGATATGGGCTTTGCGGATTTCGCCGGATCGTCATTGGTTCACGCCTTTGGCGGGTATGCCGCTCTCGCAGCGGTCTTGATCCTTGGGCCTCGGCTTGGGAAATACACCAATGGGAAAATTCGCCCTATTCTTGGGCACAGTATGCCCTTGGCTACGATCGGAGTCTTTCTACTCTTTCTGGGCTGGTTTGGCTTCAACGGCGGTTCGGTCTTGAGTGCCGATCCCATTGCCGTCTCGTTCGTCTTTGTCACCACGGCCCTGGCAGGATTCTCCGGCGGACTGGCCGCCAGCTTCACCTCATGGATCTTGCAGCGGAAACCAGATTTATCCATGGCCCTGAACGGAATGCTTGCTGGATTGGTCGGGATCACGGCTGGAGCGGACTCGATCGCACCATGGTGGGCCGCCTTCGTTGGCGCCATCGCAGGCGTCTTGGTCGTGTTTTCGGTCATATTCTTCGACAAATTGAAAATTGACGATCCGGTTGGTGCAATTTCCGTTCACGGAATCTGTGGAAACTGGGGAACAATCGCCGTCGGAATCTTCGGCAGCGGGACCCTCTTTGTCCAAGTCCTGGGGACAGCGGCAATTTCGCTCTTTTCGTTCGTCACGGCCTTTGCAGTGTTTGGCCTCGTCAAGCTACTCATGGGACTTAGAGTCTCCGCAGAAGAAGAAGAAGAGGGACTCGATATCGGGGAACATGGCCAGGAGGCCTATCCTGGTTTTGTGCCCAATAAGTAAATCAACCCGTTAAGGTTATCCTAAAAATGTCATGAAAAAAATCGAAGCCATCATCAAGCCCTTCAAATTGGAGGAAGTCAAAGACGCCCTGGCGGAACTCGGAATCGAGGGAATGAGCGTGACCGAAGTCAAGGGATTCGGACGCCAAAAGGGACACACCGAGATCTATCGGGGGAGCGAATACACGGTGGACTTCCTTCCCAAGATCAAGATCGAGGTCGTCCTCGCTGACTCCCTTCTCGACAGCGCGATCGCGGCCATCGTGAAAGCCGCCAAGACAGGGAAGATTGGGGACGGAAAGATCTTCGTCTCTCCTGTGACGGAAGCAATCCGGATTCGCACCGCAGAGACTGGCGAGCGAGCCGTTTAATCTCCTCAGGGAACGGAACAGACTCTCATGCAGGAAATGCATGGGGGTCTTTTTCGGTTTGTAGCGAACCCTAGGGAGGAAGTGCGGAGTCGTTTCCGCAGCAAGAGTGGGTCGCCACCGCACAAGGTTCAAATCTGCATGAATAAAATTCCTGGGCCGCCCGTGGATGGCATCTGCGGCAGACGCCGTGGCGTTTCTTAAATCACTCGAATGCAGGCCTGAATGAGGCCACAAAAAAGGCGGACAGTTTCCTGTCCGCCTTTTTTATTCGGGTTGGATTGAGGTGAAAAGCACTGCCCTTTTCCCTCGATCCTGATCTTAGGCTGATTCCGAATCGGGAGCCGGCTTTTCCTTGGAGGCTTTGGCGGCCTTTTTTGGTTTTTCGGCGGCGGCCTCCTCGGAGGTGGAGGTCTCAGCTTTGGCCTTAGGGGCCTTGGACTTTTTGGCGGGAGCGGCTTCTGGCTCCGGCTCAGCAACGCTGGCGATATCGACCCATTCGATTAAGGCCATTGGGGCAGAGTCGCTCGGGCGGGGTCCGAGCTTGATGATGCGAGTGTATCCGCCCTTGCGTTCGGCGCTCCGGGGACCAATTTCCGAGAACAACTTGCCCACTGCATTCGCGGTGCGGGTACTGTTGTTGTGGAGTGTGGCCAGAGCGGTGCGACGGGCATGAAGCCCCCCGCGTTTGGCGAGGGTAACCATTTTTTCGGCGAGGGGTCGGACGGCCTTGGCTTTGGCGAGGGTCGTTTTGATGCGACCATGCTCGATGAGGCTGAGGGTCTGATTGGCGAGCAAGGCCTTGCGATGCTCGGCCGTACGTCCGAGTTTGACGGTTTTGTTGCGGTGGCGCATGACGGATTATTTGGCTTCCGCGACGACTTCCACGAGGCCGCTTTCGAACTTCATCCCCAAACCCAGCTGGAGTTGCTGGAGTTTGTCTTTGATTTCGTTAAGCGACTTCTTTCCGAAGTTGCGGTATTTGAGCATCTCGGCCTCGCTCTTCATGGCGAGTTGACCCACCGAGGTGATGTTGGCGTTATTGAGGCAGTTTGCGGCCCGGACGGAGAGTTCGATCTCGTTGACGCTCATGTTGAGGAGCTTCTTGAGGCGGGTGTTCTCCTGGCTGACCTCTTCCGGTGTTTCGTCAAACTCGATCTGGCTGTCGTCGTAGCCGACGAAGACATCGAGGTGGTGGCGGAGGATGGCCGAGGATTGCAGAAGAGCTTCGTCTGGAGTGATGCGACCGTCGGTCCAAACGTCGAGGATGAGCTTGTCGTAATCGGTGCGCTGACCGACCCGGGTCGCCTCCACCGCGTATTTCACGCGGGTGACCGGGGAAAAGATCGAATCAATGGCAATGACACCAATGGGCTGTTCGGCTCGCTTGTTCTCATCGCCAGTGGCAAAACCACGACCGACCTTGATCTCAAGCTCGGCTTCAAATTTCAGCTTTTTGTCGAGAGTGCAGATCAGTTGATCGGGGTTGATGACCTCCAGTCCCTGCGGGCACTTGATGTCGGCCGCCGTGATGGCACCTTCCCGGTTGACGGAAATGGTCGCCGTCCGGGCCTCATGATCGGCCGTCTTGAACTTGACCTTCTTGAGGTAGAGGATGATTTCCACAACGTCTTCGACCACGCCGGGCAGGCTGGTGAATTCGTGGGGTGCGCCTTCGATGCGCACCGAGGTGATGGCGGCACCTTCCAGAGAGGAGAGGAGCACGCGGCGCAGAGAGTTGCCTATGGTGTGGCCGTAACCGGCATCAAAAGGTTCCGCGATGAAGGTTGCGTAGGTGTCAGTTGCCGTGGCATCGTCCTTGACGAGGCTTTTTGGCATTTCAAATCGTCCGAGACGGATTGGCATGGAATGTTTTTTTTCTTTTCGCCGGGTTTCCCTGGACGCTTTTGGCGGAACATCGAAGACGTTCGCCCCAGGACCTACGGCGTGATTTTTTTAAGCGCGGAAGAGAAAAGCTAGCGGGCGGGGCTTGGATGTCAAGGGGATTTCACGGGGTTTTTGCAGGCGGGAAGTTTGCCATCGACACCTATGCGGTTCTACGAAGACCTAAATTTCCGGAGGATCGATCGGACGAGGTGCCGGGCGATAAACGCTGGATTTTCACGCAATCTTTGCTTGAGAGATGAAAGTTCCACCGCGAGCGGATTGAGCCGGGCATTTTCTTCATTACGAGATTTCGCCAAGTCCTCGAGTTCGGAAACGTTCCGTTTCATTCGGGCTTCGGCTGCCTCCCGATTGGCAATCTGGGATTCCAGATGCAGGGTATACGCTTTTGCCACCTGAGCTTCCCGTTCAATATAGGCATTGTCCGGCCAGGGGGGGGGAGGTGGTTCGTTTTTTGAAGGCGCAAGCCCGTCGCCGCCGATCTCCTCAGACCGGGCCCGTGTGTTTCGATGAGCGCATTCCAGCGAGGCAAAATCAACATTTTGTAGGAGGTCGTAGTCTTCGAGTTCCGTCTCCCACTTCTTCACGAAGTAGGCGCGATTTTCCAAGGCGAAGAAGGCCCGTTGGCGGCGGTTTGAACTCGATCCGACATGGTGTTTCAGCTCCGCTCGTCCGTCACAGACTACGATCCTGCCCTGCTTGCGGATCGCCATGCACAAATCGACATCCACATAATAGGCGGGGTAGAGGTTTTCATCCAATCCGCCGACAGCATCCCAAATGGGGCTGCGAATCATAAGGCCGCAGGTACCGCAATAGTCCACCGGGCGGAGGGAGCGAAATCCTGCAGGCATGGGGGTGCCGGGTGCCCAAGGCGGGCAGGTGTTGCCTTTCCTCCAGAGGACGGATCCGGCAGAAAGCGGGGTTCCGTCCGGCAACAAAATCAGGCTTCCAACCGCTCCAATCCTTTCGTTGGAATCCAAGGTTGCGATCAGACGTTCGGCCCAACCCGGTTGGATTTCAGTATCATCATGGATGAGGGCAAGAAAGTCCCCCCGCGCTGCGGTTCGAGCGAGGTTGTATCCCCCGGCCACCCCGCGATTGATCGGGGACTCCAGGATTCGAATCCCCTGGGTTTGGTCTTTCAGGAAGTTGCTGACTTCGTCGGTTGCGGCGTTGAGGACGACAATGATCTCGTAGGGCGTTCGCGGATCCATGCCGTCCCGCAGTGCCGCCAAGCAGGACTCGAGATGCGCCCGTTGATTCTTGGCCGGAATCAAGAACGAGACCTTCGGCCGGGTCGCGGCCGGGATTGTGATCGGTCGGTCGTCGTCCGATGGAATGGGATGCGGTGCCCTCAAGGCTGGGAGGGGATTGGGGAATCAAAAACCGGGTGCACCTTGGAAGTCGTAGGGGATCAGGTCGGTATCCAGCGGAAGGCGGTATTTGTCCGGATTTTTGTGATCGTAAGGAACGGTGGGGAGGTTGACCACCAGGACGTCCTTGCTTCCCACGGCCTGGTCGGCATGCCAGACTCCGACCGGAATGCTGAGGATTTGGCGTCGCTGCTCGGAGAGGAAGAGGACCCGGAGTTTTTTGAAAGAGGAAGAGCCTTCGCGCGTGTCGTAAAGAACCACTTTCATCTCACCCTGGAGGAGGCAATACCGATCTTCGTGCAATTTGTGCACCGCCCAGCCCTTCACGTGTCCAGGCCGGATGGTGTAGTAGTAACAGGTCTGAATCGGATCCGGGTGCCAGTTCCATCGAGGATCGAACATTTCACAGAGCGTCCCCCGCTCGTCGGTGTGAACGATGAGATCGCGGATACGGACGCCTCCGATCCCTTCGTGGCAGGGATTTCCCTCAGGCGTGACAAATTGTGGATCCGGTCGACAGGCCGTGGCCAGTTGTTCGGAAAGCGTTTCTCCCATAGCGAGGAATTCCAATCCTTGCCGAGGGTAAAGTCACGCAGAAATCCGACCGTCTCGCCCACCGCGCACCCGGTTCGGCCCGTTCTCGAATTTTTTCTCAAGGATGAGCCGCGTCCCGCGTGGACACGGTTGGTAGTTCACCAAGTCGAAGGCGTGCCGGATGATGTGGACGCCGACCCCGCCGGGGCGAATCTTTTTTAAGCTGCGGCTGCGGATCTGTTTGGGGTCGCAGGACCGGCCGTAGTCGCGGAGGACGAAACGGACGCGATCGGAGAGGCGTTCCATCTTCAGTCGGATGGGGCGGCATTCGTGGTCGTAGGCGTAGCGAATGATGTTGGTGCAGGCTTCGTCGAGGCCAAGAATGAGCAACTCGGCTTTGGTCTCCTCGAAGGCGCAGGCGGCAAGAAACTCACGGACCTCTTTGCGGATCTCGGCCAGATGGCAGGAGTCGCTAGTGAAGGTCAGCTTCTTCTTCACGTCAGACCCCCTACGAGAATGGTCAAATCGTCGAGTTGCTCGCCATTTCCCCGGTGGTGGCATTCAGCTTCCAAGAGGGCGTCGACGACGGCCCGCGGGTTGGAAAACGATCGTTTGGCGAGGGTGCTCGGGATGAGTTCCGCAAAAAATGAATCGTCGGTTTGTCTGGATTCGGAGAGCCCGTCGGTAAAGGTCACCAGCCAGTCCCCCGCGGCCAGAGCAGTGGTGTCCTGATGGTAGGCGACGTCGGGAAAGACACCCAAAGGGAGGGCCGGAGTGGTCTTGATTTCGGTGGCGGTTCCGTCGCTGCGGAGCAGAATGGGACGGCAATGACCGGCACTGGCCAGATCCACCCGGCCGGAACCCGGGAGAATGCGTCCAATAAGAGTGGTGACGAACATGCCTCGTACGATGCGCTCGCTGAGCGTCAAATTCAACTTGGTCAGTGCCTCGGCCGGGCCGGTGGTTTCGGCAAAGATGTAGTCCATGGCACTCAGGGTCTGGGCCATAAGCAGGGAGGCCGAGATCCCCTTGCCGGACACATCACCAATCGCAAAATAGATCTCACCACTTTCCCGCACCGCCACATTGTAAAAATCCCCGCCGACGTTGGCGGCGGCGTGGTTGTGGGCCGCAAAGACAGCTCCGGGAATGACCTCCGGCACCGAGCGGGAGAGCAATTCCGTCTGAATGTCGGAGGCGATGGCGAGGTCACGCTCGACGCGTTCTTGGGCCCGCATCCGTTCCTGTGCCCGCAGTTTGTCGATGGCGATGGCGGTCAGGCTGGCGTAGGCGGTGAAGGCCTCGAGATCCGGGAGATCGAAGGCAGTTTTTTCGCGGGGATTGAGAAGCTGGAGAACGCCGAGGATCGAGCCATCGCGCTGGAGGGGTACGCAAAGAATCGAGCGGGTGCGAAAACCGGTTTTCTGGTCGGCATCCTTGTAAAATCTGGCGTCGGAATAAGCGTCGGGAATCAGCAGTCCCTCGCCGTTTTCGGCCACGCAACCGACAATACCGCGGCCTCGGGGAACGGAAATCTTTGGCTCCGAAAATTCGCCTTCGGCAAAGGAGGCGATGACAAGATCCAGGGTTCCGGTGGGATCATTGACGAGAAATAGCGAGGCCGCTTCGGAAGGGATGACCCGCCGGGCGACGTCTAGGATGGCCCGCAACAACTCATCGTAGTCGGTGATCGAATTGATGAGCCCGCTAACTTCGACCAGGCCCTTGTAAACCTGCAGTGATTTACGAAGCGAAGCGACATCGGTGGACATGATTGGAAGCTCGCACTTTGAGCCAAATTCAGCCAGATGGTTTTTTCCGTGGAAATGGGCGGCATTGTAGATCATGCTTCCTTGAATGATTCGAATGGGAGTGATGATTTTGTTGTTGGGGCTGGTTTTGCCTACCCTGCGTGCGGACGGGGTAAGCGCCTACACCGCCTTGCGGGAGGCTCGTAAGGTGACCAAGGGGACCGGGCTTTCGCAGATCTCGGGCGACCAGGGTGGTTCCCAGCCCGCTACTTGGAAGGTGGTTTTCAGTGATCCCTCATTACGAGGCGGGGTGACGGAAGTCTTCGTGACCGATGGGGTCGTGACGGAACAGCGCACTCCCCAGCACGGTTATGCCGGGGTGGGATCCCTGACGACCATTGATATCACCCGACTCAAGCTGGATTCGACGGCTGCCTTTATCCTCGCCAATGGGCAGGCCCGTAAGCGGGGGCTAGGGTTCAACTGGGTGGACTACGATCTGCAGGCCAACAACGTGACCGGGGTGCCGGAGTGGGAACTCACCCTTTTTGATCATATGGGAGCCCGCGTGGGGGTGATCCATATTTCGGCCGAGGATGGAACCATCCTAATGCCTCTGGAAGTCGGATTGCCTTCGGTTGAGAAAACATCGACCGGAAATTCAGACTCAGGAACAGAGAAAAAGATGGGCGGATTGATCGGCGAGGTTGGGGAAAAATCGACGGAGTTTGGTCTTAAAGTTTCGGAGACCACTCTCCGAACGCTGGGCACCGTGGAAAAATTTTTCACCGGGGAACGAACGATCGGGCCGCTGGACGACAAGGACTAGGATCTCATGGGCGCCTTGGAGATTATCATCGCTCTTGCCCTCGTGGGATTTCTCATGATTGCCGTGGAGATTTTTGTGCCCGGGCTCGTGCTGGGGAGCCTGGGAACACTTTGCCTCTTCGGAGCCGTGATTGTTGGTTATGTTCAATTTGGAGTCCTGACAGGAACCTTGATATTTGCAGGGTTGGCGGTGGTGACGATGGTGGGATTTATTATCTGGATGGCGTCGTTTCCTCACACCGCGATCGGCCGGAAGATCATGTTGAAAAAAAGTTTGGTGCAGGGGGACGGACTCGCCGTCCAGCCCCTGGGTCTGCAGGAACAAGAGGGCGTGGCCCTCACGCCTTTGCGCCCGGCCGGAACCGCCCGGTTTGATGGACGAAAAATCGATGTGGTGGCGGAGAGCGATTTCATCGAGGCCGGTGAGGCGGTCAGAGTCGTCCAGGCCGAAGGGATGCGTGTCGTGGTGCGGAAAATGCCCTAGAAAAACGCGGAGAAAATCCGGGCCAGACCCTGGAGCTGCGGATGGTTGTGCCCCAGGATGCGGGATTCCCGAAGTTTGGGCTCGCAGGATGTATGATCTTGTTTAAGCTGAATGTTCCATTTCTATGAACTCTCTTATTACCTACATATTGGTTGGTGTCGTTTTTGTTGCCCTTCTGGTCGCGGTTCTCCTCCTCGCCAATTTTTTTGGGATTTGGCTCCGGGCAAAAATTTCTGGGGCCGCTGTCGGCTTTACAAAATTGATCGGCATTCGCCTTCGGCGGGTTCCTGTCGGTTTGATCGTGGACAGCCGGATCACCGCCGCTAAAGCGGGCATTCCGATTGATACCGATGCCCTGGAAGCGCATTATCTTTCTGGCGGCAACGTCACTCATGTCGTCCTGGCGCTCATTGCTGCAGATAAGGCTGGGATCACCCTCGATTACAATCGTGCCTGCGCCATTGACCTTGCCATCAAGGGCACGAGCAAAACTGTGTTGGAGGCCGTTCGCACCAGTATCAACCCCAAGGTGATCGATTGTCCAAACCCCGCGCAGACCGGGGGACGTGTCACCATCGACGCCGTGGCCCGCGATGGTATTGGGGTGAAGGTCCGCGCCCGGGTGACGGTGCGATCCAATCTCGACCGTTTTGTGGGTGGTGCCACCGAGGAGACGATCATTGCCCGCGTCGGTGAGGGTATCGTGACCTCCATTGGCTCGGCCACCTCTTACAAGGAAGTCCTGGAAAACCCCGATCGGATTTCCAAGACCGTCCTGGCCAAGGGCCTCGACAGCGGGACGTCGTTCGAGATTCTTTCCGTGGACATTGCCGATATTGATATCGGCGGCAACATTGGTGCCAAGCTTCAGGCCGAGCAGGCGGAGGCCGACAAGGTTGTTGCCCAGGCCAAGGCCGAGATGCGCCGTGCGGCTGCCGTCGCTGCCGAACAGGAAATGACCGCACGCACCCAGGAAATGCGGGCCAAAGTCGTCGAGGCCGAAGCTCTTGTGCCCCAGGCCATGGCAGAGGCCTTCAGGAATGGAAATCTCGGCATCATGGATTATTTAAAAATGAAAAACATGGAATCTGATACCTCAATGCG
>CALBXK010000295.1 GCA_937890535.1 uncultured Spartobacteria bacterium | reverse complement strand
GGCAGTTTGCCCTTTCCGGGCTATCCGTCGAGGGAGAAATGGAAGGAATTAGTGACCCTCAGCCCCCATTTCCCGAGTAATCGGACCCGGAGGAGCCAGCATCGTCAGCCGGGTCATGGGATTAATTTTGGCCTCTATCGCCGCCGCCAACGTCCTGGAAGGCATCAAAGAATATTTTGCCTGAACTTGGATGCGTTGTCCCACGCGAGATATCAATCTCCTTGGAAGTGTGAACAACGATTGGTCAGCAGTTCGAGAAGTCATCGTATCTATCTCAACTGGGATTTGGACAAAAAAAGATCCACTTTTGCAGTCTCCGCAATCGATAGGGTTCGATATACGAAACAAATGTTGACATAATGTTTCATATAAAATACATAAATTGACATGGAAAAGCTTCCATCCATCCCCTTGCCTGCCGCCCATGCGCTTCGCAAATTGGGCCGCGACCTCGCGCTCGCGAGGCGCAAGCGAGGCATTTCAACGGAAGACATGGCTGCCCGATTATTCATTGGCCGAGCGACTCTTTGGAGGATGGAACGTGGTGATCCCTCTGTCTCCATGGGTACCCTTGCCACCGCAGCCTTTATTCTTCAGCTTCACGACCGTTTGGCGAACCTTGCCGCTCCGGCGACCGACGCCCTCGCTCTGAGTCTCGACGAGGGGCGACTTCCGAAACGTATCCGCCGCGCCCAGTCATGAGTGTTGAAGTTCATGTGGAATGGGCAGGTGAAACCCATCTCGTCGGACGCATCCATACCGCGGGGCGGGCCCAGGCCGTTTCATTTGAATACGTGGCCGATTGGCTGGGACGCGCGGACGCATTTGCCATTGACCCCATCTCGCTTCCTCTTCGCCCGGGAGCGCATCACAGTTCGATACTCTTCGGTGCGATGCAGGATTGCGGGCCGGATCGCTGGGGCCGAATCCTCATCGAACGCGCGGTGCGAAAACACGTCCTCGCCAGCAAGCCCTATCAGGATCTCGACTATGTCCTTGCGCTCGACGACACCTCGCGCATCGGTGCCCTCCGGTTTCGTGCGACTGCCGACGGGCCGTTTCTCGCCACTCACGAGGGGAAAGTACCACCTCTCGTTCAGCTTTCGACATTGATGAACGCAACCGACGCCGTCCATGGCGAATCCGAAACCGCGAGTGACCTCCGCTATCTGCTCGGCCAGGGCTCACCACTTGGTGGGGCGCGGCCAAAATCCGCCATCGTGCTGCCGGACGGCCGACTCGCCATTGCGAAATTTCCCAAGCCCGATGACACCCGAGACATTGCCGCGGGTGAAATCCTCGCGCTGAAGCTGGGCCAACGGGCTGGTATCCAGGTCGCGGAGTCCCAACTCGTCGAGGTGAAAGGGAGGGGAGTCTCCGTCATTACGCGATTTGATCGAGACGGTGCCAATCGCATTCCCTTCCTTTCCGCCAACAGTCTGCTCGCTTTGACGCCGGATCAGCCAGGAGCCTATACCCTCCTCGCCGACGGCATTCGACAGTTCGGCCACAATACCAATGTCGATCTTCGCGAGCTCTACCGCCGACTCATTTTCTCGCTCCTCGCCAGCAACTACGACGACCACCTCCGCAATCACGGGTTTCTCATGCGCGTGCCGGGACGTTGGGCACTCTCACCCGCCTATGACCTCAATCCCGTTCCAGAAATTGACCGCAGGCAGACTCCGAAAACCGCCATTACCGAATATCAAGAAGAGTCTTCTATCGCTGCGGCTTTTGAAGCGGCTCCCCGCTTTGGCCTCGGAAGAGCCGAAGCTTTGACAATCCTTCGCGAAGTCGTTGCCGCTGTCGCCGACTGGCGAGGAATCGGGAAACAGCTTCATCTCAAAGCCTCAACCCTCAATGCCTACCGCAGTGCCTTTGAACACAGTTTGATGGACGAAGCCCAGAGTTTGTTGGGTCGGTAGGGGCAGATTTAGCCCCGGCATCTTGGTGTTTCTATGAAACACCAAACACGCACTTTCGCTAAGATCGCCGCTGCAGCCCCACGTCGGAGGAGTTGATCCAATCCCCCAAACCTCTCCGGCGAGATAAACTTGGCCGCCAGATTTTTCCCGAGGGATCGTGGCTCGAGCACACTGCGCCGGGAAAACCGATTTGCGGAAGTTATCGCCTGACAAATTGGAAATGAAAACAAGCGGTGGAGACACCTCACCCATGGCCAGCCTCCTTCGGTCGGGACTTCGAATAAACCTCCCATTCCGAGGCAAGAATAGGGAGAGCCCCCTTTGTGCGTTCCCAAACCCATCGCTGATCGATGGCCGCGTTCCACGCTTCGTAGTCACTTCCCATGGCCACGCCGAACGGACTTTCATTCCGGGGTTTCGGGAGCTGCGGATCGAGCAAGTGGTGGGCGACTTTGGGCAAATATCGGAAGCAGGGTTGCAACACCTTGGCGACTTCGCTCAGGCGCTCTAATCGAATCAGCGCCAGGGCGTGAAGATATTCTGTCGGGCCGAACGTATCCTCAAATCCGGGGAACGAAAACACCTCCAGGGCCTCCCGGTCGCGGTTTTGTTCCAGCAAATAGAGGGGAAGGACAAACCGGGCCCCCATCCGGTCTCCCGATTCGCAGCCGATCAACTCTCGCGCCGTCTCGATGGCGGCGGCCGTCTGATACGTGGCACGCTGGGCAATCATCAGGCCATGGAGTGCGCGCAGGAACGGGCGGTTCTCGATCCATCCACCCGGCAGACAATCCTTCTCCAAGCGAAACCCGGGTGGAAATACCGCCCGTCCCACGGCAACTGCGGTATGGGCGAAGGCGAAGGCGTCGAGCGGCTTGCCGTCGTCCATCTTGCACATGGCGTAGTGGTGGAGCGCGTCGATATGGTTGGGGCAATCGTTCAGGAAAGCCCGTAGGGCCACGGTGAGCCCTCGCTTGCCGCCGCCAGATTCAAGAATGGCGTCGAATTTTTGCGTCGCGGCCTCGAGCTCAGATGATTGGAGAAATCGCCAATCGGCATCACCCATGCGCTCGAGTTGGTAGTCAGGCTCGATGATTTTCATAATTTGACCCGGATCTTTCCGCAGACGAGGCGCTGCATCAAGCCGCGTTTTTTCTGGTCGAAGGCGGCGGGTTGGGTGCGGAGGAGGGCGTCGGGGACGATTTGCGGAATGACAACCAAAGGCTCAGAGTCAGCACCATCGGCTTCGAGGAAGCCGGCGAGCGCGGTCAAGGCTTGCGGAAGAGTTTCTGGAGCGAGACTATTAGCGCTGATAATATGCGGCAGAATATCGATGAACAACTCAAATACTGAATTTGAGAAACTCAATTGTTTTTCATACCCCCCAATTACTTTAGGTAAGCCTGCACCGGTGAGGCAACGGCTGCTCAGGACCTCCGGCAGCGCAATTCGCGATCGGCCGCAAGGACGTCCGACTCATCACCCATTCCGTCGCCCTCATGGCGGCCTCCCTCCCCGGCCAGGCGGATCTCCTCTGTTTGGGGGGCGGACTTCACCTTGAATGCATATCCAAGAGCGTCCGACACAGTTCCTCCCGTCCCTGAGGAACTTCGATAAATATCAACTCCGAAGATTCAGACACTACCGGGCGTTCATTGGACGCCGCCTGGGAGTGATATTCAACCGACTCGGAGAACGCCTCCGTCTTCGAATCCCTCACCGAGACCGCAGCCCGCGACAATTCACTCCCAGTTCTCCACCCGCAACCCGGGAACTCGTTCAAACTCACCGGTATTCGCTGTA
>CALBXK010000294.1 GCA_937890535.1 uncultured Spartobacteria bacterium | reverse complement strand
TGAATGCACCGAGGCCCGGGCCGAGGGCAAACCCCCGTCGCGGTACGTCACCACTCGCAACAAAAAGAGTCCTCAGACCCCAAACCGACTCGAAAAGAAGAAATATAACCCGAACCTGCGCCGACACACGTTGCACCGGGAGATCAAATAACACGCCATGCAGCCAAAAACACCCCAACGCAGTTCCAACTTTCGCCGTGCCAACCGCACGATGCCCAAGCGCCGCACCGACCTCTCCCTTGAGGCAGTGGATTACAAAAACCCCGAGCTTCTCAAGCGCTTCGTCACCGAAAGTGGGAAAATCCTTCCCCGCCGGGTGACCGGCATGTCCGCCCGCATGCATCGTAAGATCACGAGCGAGATCAAGCGCTCCCGGGCGGTTCTCTTGATGAAGTAGTGCCCGCAGTGAATCTGCGGATCTCACCCGGCTTTCGCGGGGTGAGATGGCGAACTCCGTTGAGAACGAGTTTTTTCTGATCAATTCTTTCCCGGGGCTCCTGGATCCCTGATTGACCCCCTACCTGCCTTCTCACGACGGGTGAGGAAGGCCGGATTCATTCCCCGTTGCCAAAACGGGGAACAAGCTTGGGGCGCCATTCCGGTTCCGATAACGAACCGGTGGACTCGTACTCAAAGAGCTTGCTGACCGGAAAGAGGACGACGCCCGTCAGCCCCCGGGCATTGATCCGCACCGACATGTCCATGCGATCTTCGGTGAAGAAAATGTCTCCATATCCGAGCATGTTGAATCCCGCGCCTTGAATTGCCAGATTTTTGGTGATGATTTTTTCATTTTCAACCTGAAAATCCGCGGTGGCCAGCTTCGCGGTGTGCAATCCCGTGCCCGGGATGATTTTGTTAATGATCGTGGAGAGCGGCCCGAGAATCGGGATGGCAAAGACCCGTCCATCCTCGACCCGAAGGCTCCCACTGCCCCGCATTTTCTCCTCCTCCCCGAATCTAGCCTTGAACTGAAAGTTGCCGCTGCCGATGCCCTTGGAGTCATCATAATCGAAGTACAGCTTGGTCAACTTGGCAAAATTCACTCGTTGGATGTCAATATCCGCGCCAAACGTGGGATCCTTCGGATCGATGGACACCGTCGCCTTGAGAGCGACGTCGCCGCCCATAAGCTCCGCATTCTTGACGGTGACAAGCAACTGGGTGCCTTTGATGTGGAGATCGGCCTGGGTGCTTCCAAATTCCAGCGTACGCTTGAGGAGATCGTAGTCCAATCCCTTGGCGGCATCGATCTTGAGGGAGAGATCATTTTTTTTGGGATCCTTCATGTGGACCACTCCGGCGCCGCGGACGGTGGGGGGCTGACGAAATCGATAGGACTTGATGATTTCGGAAATATTCGGATCAATCCACATCATCACGGCCCCTGGTGGCATGGTCGAAAAAATATCGCGGAGGACGACCTCCTGCCGGCCAAAATCGTAAACAAAGCTTCCAGAGCCCTTGAGTTCACCTAAACCCAGCGAAAAATTTGAATAGGTCACGGCCCGGTCACCAATGATCAGATCAGATTTTGCCCAGTCGAGCCACGACCCTCGCATGGCTGTCCGCCCGAGGCGGAGGGTGCCCGTGCCCGTGAGGACGGCAAGGTCCGGACGGGGACCCCATAATTCCAGCTCCACATGGGGAAGGTCTTTAAACTCCATTTCTTTGAGAACGATTCTTTCGTTGGGGCCGACGACCGAAAGGAAATCCGTCGGCGGGATGGAGCTTGTCAGACGGAGTCGAAAATCGTCGGGGGCGAAATAAACATCCGCCTTTAGAGCGCCCTCATTCGCGACCGCCCGGAGGTCCCGCACAAAAAATGTTCCGTCGCGGCCTACAAAATCTGCCGCCAGGGAATCAAACGTCACTTTCTCCCAGGAGGATTTTCCCAACCGGAGCGATCCTGTGGCTTGATACCGCATCGTGGGTGCGGAGAAATCTGCCCGACCGAAGATCTCGAGCTGCGGCGGCTCATGGAATTTGAGCTTCTGCAGCGGGGACTGTTTCGCGAAGAGGTCTTGAAAGGGTTCCAGCATGAGGGTGCTGGACACCTCAAATTTCAGGCTCTTGTCCTCGCTCATCCAGCGGGCGGAGGCGTTCAAGGTTCCGCCGTCGCGCCCCTGGACGAGGAACTGAGTCAGGGTGACCGATCCGCCCTCGTAGCTGGCCTTGGCCTCAAGCCCATTCACCTCCCAGGTCGGGGCCACGATGGGTCCGCTGCGAACAATGATGGGCTGCAGCGTCAAGGTGGAAAGGTCCGCAAGGTCCCCATCGATTTCGAGACGCACTTCAGGTGCCATTCCCGGGAAACGACATTCCGCCACCTTGTTGAGGATGTTTAATAGCACTTCAGATCGCTCAGAAGGGAGTTCCGGTTGAGCTCTGGGCGCCGCGGGGGAGTCGGCACGAAAACGTTCCGGATTGCGAAGAATGCCGGTCACGACTACGCGAATGCCTTCGAGATTGGCCTCAAAGTGATTGATTCGCACCTGGCCCGGCAGGAACATGCACTGCCCGGTCACACGCCCCAGGTTCAATCGTGGAGCTTTGGTCCCCTCCGCCAGGGGAATTGACACTTCGGAATCATCCAGGGAAATTTGATCAATTGAGATCTTCCGGCGCAACAGATCGCGAAAGCTAATCGAAACGACCAGTCGCTCGATATAGGCCAGGTTCTTTTTATCCCCCTGGGTTTCGGTGACTCTGATCTGTTGGGCCACGAGACCCTGGAACGGATTCAGGGACAACTTCCCGATCGAGGTCTGAAAGGTTTCTCCGCTCAGTGCCTTGGCCACCTGATCGCGAAGTCCAAAGCCAACACCATATTCCTGCAAATAATAGACCGCAGCAGGTACTCCAACAAAAAGTAACACCACAAAAGTTCGCAGCAGTGCCCGGACAAGGAATCTGGGAACGGGTGGAAGGTGCATGAAAGAGAATAAAGGCAGTCATTGGGCATTAGTCCATCGTCATTGGCTCAATTATTTACAGCGACTAAAGCAACTGGACCGGATCCACATCAACTGCCACAAAAACATCCTCGGGCAATGAGAGTCCTTTCATCGTGGACTGGATGGCCCGAGCCAATGGGCGGATGGCCGGTCCCCTCAGGCCGGTTTGAAAGCGATAATAGCCTCGCGCTTTTTCCAGCGGAGCGGGCGCCGCTTCGCCGACCACCACACCGGCCGGAACGCTCTCCCGGAGGCGGCGAACCAGGGTCTGGGTGGTAAATTCCGCCCGCTCCAGGATCTGCGAGCGGACGGTCACGAGGACCATTCTCGCGTAGGGTGGGAAACCGAATTGCTGGCGGAGCTCCAACTCCTGTTCGACGAATCCCTCAAAGTCATGGTGGCGGGCAAACTGAATCGCGGGATGGGACGGAGTGAACGTCTGCACCACCACTTCGCCCTCCATCTCGCCACGGCCCGCCCGCCCGGCCACCTGGGTGAGAAGCTGAAAGGTCCGTTCGGAGGCGCGGAAATCCGCGACATGCAATCCCAGGTCAGCATTGATGATGCCGACAAGAGTGACGTTGGGAAAATGCAGCCCCTTGGCGATCATCTGGGTCCCGACCAGGATGTCGATGGTGCCGGCCTTGAATGCGCCCAGAGTCTGACGGTAGGAGTCTTTGCGCGTCATGGCATCGGCATCCATGCGGGCCACCCGGGCCTTGGGGAAAACCCGCCGCACGGTGTCCTCAACTTTTTGGGTTCCCACTCCGGAATGGCGAATCCCGGGGTCGCGACATTCCGGACAATTTCGGGGCGCGCGTTGGTTATGTCCGCAGATATGGCAGGATAATTGGGCGACATCCCGGTGAAAGGTCAGGGAGACGCTGCAATTCGGACATTTGCAAACATGGCCACAGACCTGACAGAGCATTGAGGTGGAGAACCCCCGTCGATTGAGAAAGAGGATCGTCTGGGCTCCGGTCTCCAGACGTTTTTCCATGGCCTGCAAAAGCTGCGGGGTCAACACCGCGTCGCCGCCGCCCCCGCGCTGCGCCCGCCGGAGGTCCAAAACTCTGATCACCGGCATGCGGCGGTCATCCACCCGGAGGCGTAGGTTAAGCAGGCGGTATTTTCCCTTCACCGCGTTGTGCCAGCTTTCAATGGAAGGGGTCGCGCTTCCCAGAACCACCGCACAATTTTCCCGGCGGGCCCGCAGGACGGCCACATCCCGGGCGTGATAGCGGGGTGCATCTTCCTGTTTGTAGGAGCTTTCGTGTTCCTCATCCACAATGATGATGCCCAGGTCATCCAGGGGAGCGAAGACGGCGCTGCGTGCTCCAATAACAATGCGGGCCCCGCCGGCATGAACTTTGTACCATTCATCATGGCGTTCTCCGGACGAGAGGTGGCTGTGGAGGACCGCGACCTGACCTTGAATCTCCGCGAATCGGGATTTGAACCGCTCCACGGTTTGAGGGGTCAGGGAAATCTCGGGAACGAGGACCAATGCGGTCCGACCCCGGGCCAGGGCATGGCGGATCCCCTGAAGGTAAATCTCCGTCTTCCCGCTTCCGGTCACTCCATGGAGGAGAATCGGTTGGGCCTCGGACGGATTTTCCACCGCTTCCTTCACCGCTTCCAGAGCCGGGACTTGCTCGGCATTGAGTTCGAGATCATGGGAGGGAAGGAACGACTCCCCGCCATGAGGATCCCTTGGCACCTCAATCGATTCGACCTTTACCCATCCCTTCCGCTCCAAGGCGCGAAAGACCGCATCGGCCACCCCGGCGGTGGTCGCCAATTCGGAAACCGGCCGCGGATCGGGGTGAGCGAGGGCGGCCCGCATCGCGTCCGCCTGCCGGGGAGCCCGTCGAGCCAGGGCTTCGAGTTCTTCATTGTCTGGCGTGTGTACGACACGGACATGATTTCGCCGCAGGGCCGTCACCTCCGCTTTGCGGACCGCCTGGGGCACGACGCACGCCATCGCCGCCTCCAGGGAACAACAATAATACTCGGCAATCCAGCGAGCGATTTCCAGCAACTGAGGCCGGATGAGAGGAGCCCCGCCAATGACTTCGTGGATTTCCTTGGGATTCTTGACCTCCGAGGTGTCCACCACCTCAACGACCGTGCCCAACACGAGTCGGGAGCGCACAAAAATCCTCACCCGGGCCCCGGGGGCCAGGCGATCCTCCATGGCCTGGGGAATGAGGTAGTCCAACGCCTTGTCCCCGGTGCGATCCGGAATCACTCGGGCGTATCGAGAGTGAGGCAACGGAGGGGAGGTCGTCAAAGCTCAGGTTCCCCGGGTGTTGCCAAAAAGCCGGACGTGGAGGCGGTCGCAATAGCGGTAGCCCTTGTCCTTGCAGTAGCCGACCAACCACGCCTGGCGGGAGGAGAGGGTCGCGGCGTCGATTCCCTCTGGCATCAAAAGAATCTTCCAGTGGGGGATATCAGGAAAATTCGACCCGAGGGACGCGAGCGCTTCATCGGCATCGGGTTCGGTGGCGACGACAAATTTGAGTTGATAAGAATAATCGGCCAGCCATTGGGCGAGGACTTCGGGTTGATGGCGGGTTTTTTCGTGCCGCTTGATCCAGGCGGGATCGATGAGGCCCTCCGACGGGGTGGAATTTCCAAGCTTGGGACTGATCGAGGCCAAGTCGCAGGCGATGCCTTGAGGAGGCACGGTTCCCGCCGTCTCGATCGTGATGTGGTAGCCCTCTGCTCGCAGCGTCCCGGCAAGCTCGGAGATGCCTCGGGCAATCATTGGCTCGCCCCCGGTCAAAACACAGTGCCGGGCCGAATATTTTCTGACCTTCTCCATGATTTGAGCGATACTTTTCTCTTCGCCTTCGGGGTTCCAGGACGCGTAAGGCGTGTCACACCAAACGCAGCGGAGATTGCATCCGGAGGTGCGAACGAAGACCGACGGCACGCCCGTCAACTCCCCCTCGCCTTGGACGGAGTGGAAAATTTCTGAAATCAACATGGGGCACTCGGGACGCTTGGGCCGGGTTCCTGGGGCAGGGGAGGGGTGCGGAGATACTCCGTGGGATCGGCGAGCCCGGCCCGGAAAAACGCCTCTCGCCGTTCCACGCAGGTGCCGCATTCTCCGCATTGGACCTCGCCTCCGACATAGCACGACCAGGTTTTCGAAAAATCCACCCCAAGCTCTGAACCTTTCATGGCGATTTCCGCCTTGGTCAGGGAGATCAACGGCCGCAACAACTCGATCCCGGCATAGGTTCCCAACTGAAGGGCCTCGCCCATCGCCTTCATGAAGCCCTCGCGGCAATCCGGATAAATGGCATGATCCCCGGCATGGGCGGCGATCACCAGAGCGTCAGCTCCCTTGCTCTCCGCAAATCCTCCCGCAATCGACAGCATGATCCCATTGCGGAACGGAACCACCGTCTTTTTCATGCTTTCTTCCTCGTAGTGTCCCTTGGGAATTTCACCCCCGGACTGGAGAAGATCGGACGCGAAATATTCTCCGACGAAGGCGAGCGGGATCGTGACCTGAGGGATGCCCAGCTTGTCTGCATGCCAGCGCGCGAAAGAAATTTCCCGGTCATTGTGCTTCGATCCATAATGGAAGCTCAAGCCAGCGACGACCTGGGTCTCGGAAGCTGAGAGATACAGGGCGGTCACTGAATCCATGCCTCCACTGAGCAGCACGACCGTCTTTTTCATGAAAGAAATTCCGCGTCCTCCGGATGGGAGGCATCGACCGTCACGCTGATCCCGCCCCGGGCAGAAAATTCACCATGCACCTCAAGGTGCCGGGGGGCGCAGGCCGTTACCAGATCCTCCAGAATCCGGTTCACAATTTCCTCATTGAAACTCCGGGTGTTGCGATACGAGGCCAGGTAAAATTTGAGGGACTTGGTTTCGATGCAGAGAGCGTCTGGTACGTAACGGATCTGGATGGCTGCGAAATCCGGCTGGCCGGTCACCGGACACATCGAGGTGAATTCCGGGCAGTCGAAACTGATCCAATAGCGACGTTTCCGGAATCGATTCGGAAAGGTTTCCAAAGTCGCTGCCAACGGTTTGCTGGGAGTGGTGGTTTCCGAACGCCCGAGGAGGCGGAGTTTGGATTTGAGAGTCTTCTTCGGCGCTGTCATGGGCTGAGACTGGCGGTTTTTTCCGACCGCGAAAATCTCTTTTCGACCCCAAGGCGTCGATTTTGGAGAGAGGAGGGACGGGAAGTTCGCTGGGCGGGCTCGTACGTCTCATATTCCGGGCAAGCGGAAAGCGACAGCGTGGACACACTCCTCGCTATTTCCATTGGGAAATTTTGAAAGCCTGGAGCCTTCGGCTTGCAGCCCGCAGCAACGGCCAGGCTTTCAAATAAAACACGGATTTTAAAGAAGATACCTGAAGAGGATCCATCCTCCGTAGGGTGAATGTTTCTGCTTTTGTAAGTCGCTTTCCATTTGAAAGCCTGGCCGTTGCTTTGCAGCCGTTGCAGGTGTCTATTAGTGTCCATTAGTGGTTTTATTCCCGTTTTTAGGGTAATCCTGTCTGTCCCTGTTTCTAGGTCAAAGGGAACAGCCTCACGGATATTTGGAGGTAGGGCCTGCGTGGGAAAGCCCGTCGCGGCTTAGAGGATTTGCCCCTCGAAACGTCGAGAGCGGACCGATAGAAAGGCGCAAAGCATCACGCTCGCCAGTGAGAGCGATGGAGTGGGTCAATTGTACGTAGAGCATGGGAAATCTGCGCGGTCAGAAATGGATATAAATGGATATAAAAGCGGATATTTGTAGGAAAAAATGGAACCGATTGTCCCAATAATCACGCAAGAAATCCTGAAGCTCATCGGAGAAATTGATGAGCTCAAGGGGCAATGGCGGGCTCTGAAAACTCCCATTTGTGACATGGCGAAAAACGTGAAACTGAAGTGTTGGAACTGTCACATGATCCGTATTTCCTGCGCTCGATAGGGGACAGTTACAAAGGGCGCATACCCGAAAGTTGCAAATAATAGCGGGTGCTTTTTCGTGCGCCGGTTTTGCTCATGGCATTTTTTGTTACCAAATCTTGCAGGTCACGCGTGGCTGTGGCGCGGGATGTGCCAGTAAGTCTGATATAGTTTTCCGCGCTCAAGCCACCCTTGAATCCGTCAGGGCCTTCGCGGAACATCCGCAAGAGGACTTTTTCCTGGCGGGGATTGAGTTGACTGCGCAGCCGGTCGAAAAACTTGGTTTTTTCGATGAGAAAATCAACTGCGCGTTGCGCGAGGTTTTGCGCATCCAAAATGGCCTGCGCAAAGTAAAGCAACCAAGCAGATATTTCGTTGTTCCGGTTCCCGTGTTCCAGGACATCATAGTAGGTTTTGCGCTTGCTATTAATGGTTTTGGAAAGCGCGATCAGGGTAGGATGGCCTAAATTTTGTGAAAGCGATTTTTCGGCCAGGGCACGGGCGATGCGTCCGTTGCCATCTTCAAACGGGTGAATACTTACGAAATGCCAATGGGCAAGACTCGCCCGTGCAAGCGTGGGAAGCGGTTTTTTCCCAGACGGGGAAGTTTCGTTAAACCACTCGATGAACCGTGCCATTTCGGATGGCATGGACGGAGATGGCGGCGCTTCAAAATGCACTTTTGGCTCATGAATCGGGCCTGAGACTATCTGCATCGGCTCTTCGCCGTTCCGGTAGTTGCCGATATTTTTCAGATCGCGCCTGCCGCTCATCAGCATTTCATGCCAGCGGAACAACAGACCATCCGACAGCGGCGTACTGAAATTGCGGTAAAGATCGATCATCATGTCCGAGATTCCCTGCTCGGCAGGCGGAATCCGTCGGTTGTCGGTTGTCAGACCCAGATTGCGGCGGATGGAAGACTGAAGGCTGTCCCGGTTTAGAATCTCGCCTTCGATCTCGGAAGTGTAGAGCGCCTCGTCACTGATGAGGTCAACGGTGATCTGCTCTTTTTCTCCTTCGGCGACATGCCGAACAGCGCCGATAAATACGCCCGACTGACGCAGAAAATCAGCTTCCAATTGCGCCAATTTTGCCCCGTCATATCGGAATCGCGGCCAGTCGTCTAATTGCCAGTTCCATTTGGAATCAAAGAGCATGAGCTATAAAATCCTTATTTATACCTCACATGTTGACGTATTCTGAGGTATAAAGCCAGCTTTTATTGCTCTCCGCAGATTACCGGTTCACAACTTGTACTGCTGGCGTGGAGGAAACCTTCTGCGCCTGGCCAGAGCGCCAGTCCTTCGACGAGATCGCAGCAGACCTTGGACTGACAGCTTCCCGCTGTCCGAATCTTCATCACGAATTCTTCAATTGAGGGTGCCGGCATCTCCGAAAGTCATCTTGGCATTGGATGAATCAATCTCCTTGCCCTTGCGCTCCCTGTGTTCTTTGAGCTTTTCCGCCAGCCGGGCTTCGGCCACAGAGAAATGAGAGATTTTGAGACTTTTCCAAATTTCTTTGCCATTCAGGTAAAGGCGCGCGTAGTATCTGCCGCTCTTATGGCGAGCAAGTTTCAGCCATTTTTACTCAGTGAATGCCGGTATAGCTCAGCGGTAGAGCAACGGTTTTGTAAACCGTCGGTCCCCGGTTCGATCCCGGGTGCCGGCTTTTGCGGCCCCGCGGGAGCGAACCCCGGTTCACTGCCTAGGCGAGCGAAGCGAGCCGGAACCGAAAGGCGAAGCCAAAAAGCAGAGCCCGAAGCGGAGCGGAGGGATAATCCCGGGTGTCGGCTTGCTCCAAATCATGAGTGGATCCGCATGAATAAAGGCTCTTCTGGCCTTACCCCGTATTTCTTGGGGCGCACTTTTGAAGTGAACCAGATTCGGACAACATGGGAGGGGGAGGTGGAGATATTCGACCTTGTGGGACACCCCAAGGCCAGACGCTGCCACGCTTGGGGCAATGAGGACGGCGACGAGTTCCGTTCTACTGCTGTGGTTGAGATTCCGCCGGTGGATTCTCCCTCCTCCGCCGTGGATGCGGCGATTGCTGTAAAGTCCAAATCTTCCCTGAAAACCGTTAGTTGTTGGTTCAGCTCCTTCGTGCAATAGGTTGGACGCGAGCTTGATTTCCTGCCATTTGGCTATCTGCCATGCAGCTTCCCATACTAGAAAAGCTCAAGGGTGGAGAGAAATTCGATTTCGAAACCCTTGCTGATAACGTCAATCAGACGGAGGAATATTGGAATTGGTGGTGGACTGAAAAATCTGGAGGCGGGACCGAAATGAGACGTCCTGAAGTGATTTCTGACGATGATCCAATTCTTATCAAATCTATCGACAATCCAACGGCCGATTTTCGCAACTACACACAGTTTTATGATCGATTCATCATTCGACTGATTCAGACCGGATATCTGCCCTCCAGCTCCTGCACAAGAACAGCCTTTCGCGAGCAGGTTCACCAAGTCATGCGGGGTTGTTCGGTCAAACTTACCGGACAGCCACATTTAATTTTCACTGGTGGGGGTTACGGAAGCGGCAAAACGGTAAAACTTCAGATGTTGGCGGACTCCGGCATGCTACAGGTGGAAATGCGGCATCTCGTGGGAGTAGATAATTTCAAGCATTTTATCCCCTAATATAATCTCATCAAAGGTGTCGGAGATGGCAGGGCCAGCGCGGTAGTTCAAGACGAGTGCCGGGTGATGGCTTCCGCGCTTTACGAGGATCTAGTTGCAGATCAGCATTCCTTCATTTGGGATTCGTCGATGTCGAACGAGGGCGAAACCATGGAAAGAATCAATGTTGCCAAGAGAGCCGGATACAGTCTGCGAATGATTGCCGTTCTAACTCCCATGGAAATTGCGATTTGCCAGGCAATGCACCGGGCATCTTTGTCGCGGCGGTTCCCAAACCCCGCCTTTCTTCCTGCTTCACATCGGGGATTCCGGGAGGCGTTTCGCAGGTATGTTCCTTACTTCGACGAGGTAACAGTGTTTGCAAGTCAGGTCGAAACGAGCGATGGTTGCTACGTGGTCGCTGAAAAACTACTCGGATCGAAAGAGCTTGCTATCCATGACGACGAGCACTTCAATGCGGCGCTATCGGCCTCTACAAATCTCCAATGAAACCCAAGAAAATGAAAACGATCGACGAATACTGCAATCGCCCAACAGGGAGCTTTGCTGCATTCATTAAACAGAAAGAGAATTTTCTGCGCACTGTTGAAGCGGAGCGCAAGGAGCGCATTCGCACATCCTGTCAGGTTGCGCGTGATCTTTCTTGGGCTGCCTGACTACAGGTTAAATTTTTAACACTGAAAGGCGCGGTGCTCCGGCAGAGCCTTTTTTGTGCTTTCGTAGGCTTTTGATTGGAATTGGGAATCGGGGTCCGTGCAAATGCATATATGCACGGACCGCCCCTTTGGCTCTGCCAGTTTTATTCCGGCCCCGCGGGAGCGAACCCCGTTTCACTGCACCGGCAGAGAACGGGAGCCAATCACTCGGGCGCAGCCAGTCGCCGAAAGGTCGCGAGGGCCAGGAGGGGAAAGTGGAGACGATACATGTCGTATTTGAGATAGAAGACGCAGGGGAATCCGGTGCCGGTGGTGTGCTCTTCGGTCCATGATCCGTCCGCTTCCTGAGTGCGAACAAGGTAATCGATGCCATCAGTGATGGACTCGCGATTCGGACTGCCGCACGCGCAGAGCCCCATCAAGGCCCAGGCTGTCTGGCTGGCGGTGCTGGGACCGCGGCCCTTAAGGGCGGGAAAGTTATAAGACTCACAGGTTTCGCCCCAGCCGCCGTCCTCGTTCTGGCAACTCTCCAGCCAGTCCCGGCCCCGGCGAATCCATTCCTGATCCATGTTTTCGCCAATCGCCGCCAGGCCGCGCAGGACCTGCCAGGTGCCGTAAATGTAGTTGACGCCCCAGCGTCCATACCACGAACCATCCGCCTCCTGGGTGCGACGAATCATGGCGACGGCCCGCCGCACGATCAGGCTCTCACGGTCGGTGCCGACCAGGCCCAACAATTCCAAGACCCGACCGGTCAAATCCGAGCAGGTGGGATCAATGATGGCGTTGTGGTCCGCAAAGGGCACGTGTTCCAGCCATGAGGCGGTGACCCCCTTATCAAAGGCCGCCCAACCGCCGTCGCGGTCCTGAAAGGCCAACAACCATTTGAGGGCCCGATCGAACTGGACCGAGCGGGTATAGGTGTCCCGGGCTTTGACATGCCGCAGCGCCATCAGGACCATCATGGTATCGTCCGTGTCCGGATAAAATTTGTTCTCGTGTTCAAAGGCCCAACCGCTCGCTTCGACACCTGGCACGTGGACGGCCCAGTCGGCCTCAAATCGGATTTCCTTTTTTTCCAGCCAGGTCGCGGCCCGATCCAGGGCGGGATGTTCCTGCAAGCCAGATTCCGCGAGGGCAATGGTCGTGATGGCGGTGTCCCAGACCGGGGAAAGGCAGGGCTGGATACGAAAATCCTCGGGATCCTCTACGAACAATCCTGAAAAATCGCGGTCGGCCTTCATAACCAGCGGGTGGTCGTCGCGATAACCGAGAACCCGCAGGGCCATCATGGCATTGAGCATGGCGGGAAAGATCGCGCTGAGACCCTCACTGCCCTCACCCATGCGGCGGATCATCCATCGTTCCACCGCTTTGAGAGCCCGGTGCCGTAGCGGATGCACCGGCAGCCGGTCGTAGATTTTTAGATACCGATCGCAGCGCAAAAAGAAATTCTTCCAGGCCCAAAATCGAGGGTCTTTCTTGAGCGACAGGTCCGTATTCTCCAAACCCGCCGGATAGAGTTCGTGCAGGTGTTTGTCAGCGGGCAGGTTCCGGACCGGCTTGAAATGGTTAAGAATCGCAAGGGGCGCGATGATGGTGCGGCTCCACGACGACATTTCGTAGAGATTGAAAACGAACCATTTGGGAAAGAGGAAAATTTCTGGTGGGATGGTGGGAAGATCCTTCCAGGGAAACTGGCCCAAAAGGGCGAGGTAGAGTTTGGCAAAGGTGTTGAGTTGGGGGATGCCGCCGAGTCGCAGGATATTGGCCCGGGCCTCGCTCATCCAGGGCGCGCTCGGGGAGTCGCCAGCCAGCTTCATCGCGAAATAGGCCTTCACCGAAGCGTTGATCTCACTCGGCCCCCCAATGAAAATATTCCACCCTCCATCAGCCAGTTGACGGCGGCGGATGTGGGCCACGCATTTCGCCTCCAGCTCGGAATCCACCTTCCCGCACCAATGCATGTAGAGGACATAGTCGGCGCAAAGAGTGGCATCGACCAGAAGTTCGCCCTCCCAATGTCCGTCAGGCTTCTGGAGGTGAAGAAGGTTTTCCTGCGCCTGAGCAATCGCTTCCTCCAGGGACGCTTTCGGAGCTTCGAAAGGCAGGACTCTGGCGGAAGCCGGATTCATTTTGCACTCTGCAATTCGCTCTCAGCGCTAACCACATTCGCGGCCGGTTCCGCGGATTTTGGCTTGCCGGTCTTGTGTCCGTTTCCGGCTGTCACTCCATTGAAGGCGGCCACCTGGGCCCCGGCCTCTCGCACCTTCGGCTTGGGTCCAAAATTAAATGCGATATTTTTCCAGGTGTCGCCAGGCTTGGCGCAACGCCCAAGGGCGGCGGTCGGTTCATAGCCGCAATGGACCATGCAATTCTCGCAGCGCGTGTCGCGAGCCACCCCATCCACCACGCCATAATCTTCCCAGGTGGTCTTTTCCAATAGATCCCGATAGCTCGGGTAATGCCCATCGGTCATGAGGTAACATGGGGCTTTCCATCCCATGATATTACGAGTGGGAATCGCCCAGGCCGAACAGGTCAGGTCCCGCTCGCCCGCCAGAAATTCAAAATAGATCGGGGTGCCAAAAAATGAATACCGCTCGCTCCAAGCCGTGATGTCCTTGAATTTTTCCTTCGTCGCCGCCCGGGTGAGGAAAAAGTTTTCTGGCTCGAGGTTGAGGCGTTTTCGCATGTCCTCCTTGGCGGAGTCATAGTCATAGCCGGGAGAAATGGTGTGTCCATCCACGCCGAGCCAGGAGAGGTATTCATACATCTGCTCGATCTCGGCCATGTCGGTTTCCTTGTAGATCGTGGTGTTGGTGGCGACCTGGTAGCCGAGGATCTTGGCCATGCGCATGGCCAGGATGCATTCCTTAAAAACTCCCTCGCGTTCGACGATGAGGTCGTGGGTGCGCTCGAGTCCATCGAGGTGGACATTCCAATAGAGGTACGCATTGGGGGCGATCACCGCTTCGGGTTTCGTTCCAGAGGCCGGAACGCGAATTTTCTCAATTTCGGCAGCCGTAATCAATTTCTCGGAGCGCAACACCTCCAGCATCTCATCCATGGCCACCGTGCTCTGCCCGGCCGTCCGGAGCCGATTCCATTCGGACGTCAGATATCCACGCATTTTTTTGCGCATGAAAAGAGCGTTCGTACAAATATAGACGATGCGTCCCTGTTCAAGCAGGCCTTCCACCAGAGGTTCGATGTCCGGGTAGATGAGCGGTTCACCGCCACAGATCGAAATCATGGGCGCATTGCATTCCGTGGCCGCGCCGAGGCAGTCCTCCAAACTCATGACATCCTTCAGTGAGGTGGAGTACTCACGAATCCGACCACAGCCGGTACAAGTCAGGTTGCAGGTGTGCAAGGGCTCCAATTGAAGAACCGTTGCAAATTTATCCACGCGCTGCAACTTCTTGCCAACGATGTATTTAGCGATTTTCGCCGTCAGAGGTAGTGGAAATCTCATAAGTGGCGAACATTAGAAGCGACACCGTTCTCCCTGTCAATGACCCTGCGGAACCATCGGCGATTTCGAAGATTGAGCATGTGCATCGGGTTTTCCCTTTATTGACAGAAAATTGATTCACGCGGAGCCGCGGAGGCGCAGAGAAGATGGGTAGGAAGAGCAGAGTCACCCGATGCCACAACGGAATGGGAGCAGTGGGAACTGCGGACAGAGCCTGCTGCAAGCCGAAGTCAGCACCTCCGGGAAGGAGAAACCTTCAACCCTGCCCGGAACCGCCCGGTACAACCGACCGAAGGGAGATGGCTAGACGGTAGGCCGCTCGAAGCGCGAGTGGAGCGAGGAGGGGCCGTCAGTAGGGGGTGGGGGAGCCGATTCGGTATTTATGATTTGACGAGTGTAAAAAGTTCGACGGTCCCGCCGGCAGCATGAATCGGGCTCTTCTCCATCACTTCTTTCGCTTTCTCGAGGGATTCCGCCTGGATGACAATATATCCTGTAATCGTCGTGGAAATTGCTTCGCTGAAGGCGGACTCTTTCAGGGAGATCCCGCACTCCAAGGCGGAGCCACCAATCATGTGGTTATTCTCGGAAAGCATCTTGAAATAGATATCCCACTTCTCGGGAGAACCCACTCCGTGGTTGATCATGATATATTCAGTCATCGCGATCCAAAAGTGCCGCAGGCATGGTAGTTTAGCAGACTGTTCGCATTATCTTTTTTCCAGGAGATCTCCTTCAACATACTGGTGGATCAAGCCTGAAATGAGCGCTTGATACGGGAGCCCTTTCTGGAGCGCCTTCCTCTGTATTCCAAGCAAATCATGCCTGC
Organism: uncultured Spartobacteria bacterium; assembly: GCA_937890535.1. Lineage (GTDB taxonomy): Bacteria > Verrucomicrobiota > Verrucomicrobiia > Chthoniobacterales > Terrimicrobiaceae > CAMASH01. The sequence goes on along the minus strand of CALBXK010000294.1, from coordinate 27,361 downwards.
TCAGGCGCACATTGATACGACGATCCTTCTTGAAGGTATTCTCAGAGGCCCGTTTCAAGTTGGATAGCAGTTTGTGGGACGGCTTCTCAATCTGGATGGCTCCGCTTTCGAGTGCCTCCATAATTTCTTTCTCTTCTGCTTCGGTGGTTGGCTTCATTTTTGTTCCTCTCTGTATAGTTTGGTCATTTTTCTTGAGGGGAAGGCTGTCTTCAGGAAAATCTTCTCCTTATCTTGGACGAACGGCCCCAGTCACCTGTCCCGCTTGCTGGCATCCGAGGCTGCTCCGCAGCAGAAATGCCTGAAGTGTCGCAGGCATGTGGTGCGGGAGTCGCCGATCGTGGCCTACGCCAGGTCGAAGCGGTCGAGGTTCATCACTTTGGTCCAGGCCGCCACAAAATCAGTGACGAACTTTTTCTCCGAATCCGCACAGGCATAAACCTCCGCCAAGGCGCGGAGTTCCGAGTTTGATCCGAAGACGAGATCCACCCGCGAACCCGTCCACTTGAGTTCACCGGTTATGCGATCTCGGCCTTCGAAAACGTCCTTCGCCTCCGAATTCGGCATCCACGCCGTGTTCATGTCGAGCAGGTTGACGAAGAAGTCGGTGGTCAGGGTTTCCGGACGTTTGGTGAATACGCCGGTCTTGGCCTGATCGGCATTGGTGTCGAGGACGCGCATGCCGCCAATGAGCGCGGTCATTTCGGGCGCGGTAAGCGTCAATAGTTGCGCCTTGTCGATGAGCAGTGCTTCGGCCGGTACGGTGTATCGGCCTTTGAGGTAGTTGCGGAAGCCGTCGGCGATTGGTTCGAGAACGGCGATGGACTCCACGTCGGTCTGCTCCGCCGACCCGTCCATGCGTCCGGGTGTGAAGGGTGCCTCGACGTTGTGTCCGGCCTTCTTTGCCGCCTGTTCGACACCGACGTTGCCGGCCAGCACGATCAGGTCGGCCAACGAGACTTTTTTGCCGCTGGGCTGGGAGCTGTTGAATACGTTCTGAATGCCTTCCAGCATCTGGAGCACGTTGGCCAGTTGGGCTGGCTGGTTGACGGCCCAGTCCTTCTGCGGGGCGAGACGAATCCGGGCACCGTTCGCGCCGCCGCGTTTATCCGAGCCGCGGAAGGTGGATGCCGAGGCCCAGGCGGTGGAGACGAGTTGTGCGACCGACAGGCCTGAGGCGAGGATTTTCTCCTTCAGCGCGGCAATGTCCGAGGCGTCGATCACGGGGTGATCGATGGCGGGAATGGGGTCCTGCCAGATAAGTTCCTCAGAGGGGACTTCCGGTCCGAGGTAACGGGCGCGAGGGCCCATGTCGCGATGGGTCAGCTTGAACCAGGCCCGGGCGAACGCGTCCGCGAACTGGTCTGGGTTTTCAAAGAAACGCCTCGAGATTTTTTCATACGCTGGGTCGAACCGTAGGGCGAGGTCGGTGGTGAGCATGGACGGCGCGATCCGTTTCGCCGCATCGTGTGCATGCGGCACGGTGCCTTTGCCCGCACCATCCTTCGGTGTCCATTGATGCGCACCCGCGGGGCTCTTTGTCAGCTCCCATTCATAGCCGAATAGGTTTTGGAAAAAGCCATTGCTCCACTGCGTGGGGGTGGTGGTCCAGGTCACTTCCAGGCCGCTGGTGATCGCGTCGCCACCCGTGCCCGTGCCATAGCTGCTTTTCCAGCCAAAACCCTGCTCTTCGAGGTCGGCCGCTTCCGTATCGGGTCCCACATGGGACGCGGGACCAGCTCCGTGGGTTTTGCCAAAGGTATGGCCACCGGCGATCAGCGCGACCGTTTCTTCGTCGTTCATGGCCATGCGCTCGAAGGTCTCGCGAATATCAAAGGCCGCCTTGAGCGGGTCCGGATTGCCGTCCGGCCCTTCGGGGTTGACATAAATCAGGCCCATCTGGACTGCAGCCAGCGGGTTTTCCAGGTTGCGGCTGTCTTCATCCGCGTCGTCCGCCACCGGCACAGCGGAATCCTTTTCGGCACCCTCCGAACCGTGGGCGTACCGCTTGTCGCCACCGAGCCAGGTGGTTTCCCGGCCCCAATAGACATCCTGATCCGGTTCCCAAGTATCCTCGCGTCCGCCGGCAAAACCAAATGTTTTGAACCCCATCGTCTCGAGCGCGACGTTCCCGGTGAGAACCATCAGATCGGCCCACGAAATCTTCCGTCCGTATTTCTGCTTAATCGGCCAGAGAAGGCGACGCGCCTTGTCCAGGCTCACGTTGTCCGGCCAGCTGTTGAGCGGCGCGAAGCGCTGCTGGCCGCGACCACCCCCACCGCGACCGTCGCTGGTGCGGTAGGTTCCTGTGCTGTGCCACGCCATCCGAATAAACAAGGGGCCATAGTGGCCAAAGTCCGCCGGCCACCAGTCCTGCGAATCAGTCATCAGCGCTGCGAGATCTTTCTTCACCGCTGCGAGGTCCAGGCTCTTGAACTCCTCCGCGTAGTTGAAATCCTGGCCCATCGGATCGGACTTCGAGGAATGCTGGCGCAGCAACTCGGTTTTGAGGCGGTTGGGCCACCAGTCTTGGGAGGTTGTGCCGCCGCCGGCGGTTTGTTGGGGGGCGGTGGCACCGTGATGGAAGGGGCATTTGGATTCTGAAGACATATCAATATTGGATTCAGGCCCATTGAATCAATTTTCACAGCATTGTCGAAATACTTGTTTCCGGTAACTAACATAGGAAAATTCTAGGGAAGTTCACCAACTCCGCTACATGGTAGCCGTGGCGCGGTCGGGCAACTTTTCCCGTGCCGCCAACAGCATTCCGAACACGACAATGGGATAGATCCGGAAAATGCGGGCGACGTGAAACCGGACCGCCGCGAGGGTGAGGTCCTGCGGTCCGTATTGCAGGGACACGCGAAGCACGAAGCCACTGATGACGAAAAATACCATCAGGGCCGCATGGGCGGGCAACAGGGCAAGCTCAAAGCCACCAATGGCATTCTGGACCCAGCCAGCGGTTGGCCACGGAACGTGAGGAGGCCACTGGATTCCATGCACGGCCCATCCGGGAAAATGCCATCCGGCGATAATGACGGCGCCGATGCCGCGCAGCGACTCTAACCGATGAAAAAATGGCCGAGCCCCTTGCATGTTGTATTCGCGCAGCAAGATGCTCCGGATGTCGAGTTGTCCTTGGCCTGTCTCCCCGGCATTGCGGCTGCGGCATCTGAGCGTATCATCCGTCACGAAATGACGGCGGCATCGATCTCTATTCGCTTCGCAGGTGACGCAGCGTCCTTGATCCGGTTTCTCGGGGTGCTGTTTGTGCTCCCCGTCTTGGCCTTGCCGGCGACCCTTCGCACTCGGTCCTGCTCCACGGGGTCTCCGCCTTGAACGGCTTTAGCCGGATGCCTCCCGTCGGATCCAATGTTCTTGACCAGGAATTCATCGCCACAAATCCGCCTTATCTTACCGCCATCACTACTGACCCCATTTCCACTGGGGGTGCTGCCAGCCGGCAGCGCGTGGTCAAATGTCGTCCGCGGGCACTGCCAGGGAATGGGCGTCCTGGAGTGCGGTGATTTGTTTTTCCATCGCTCGCATCTTGCGGAGGATTTCGGGAAGTTTCTGGAGCGCGATCAATTGGCGTTTGGTCTGTTTGTCGGGCAAAGCGGGAATGCCGAGCACGGTGCCTCCGTCGGGAATGTCGCGCATGACTCCGGATTTGGCGCCGACCTTGGATTGGCGTCCGAGCTTGAGGTGCCCGGCGATCCCAGACTGGGAAGCGATGATCGTGTAGTCGCCGAGGTGGGTGCTGCCGGCGAAACCGACTTGCCCCATGATGAGGCAATGCATGCCCATGACGACGTTGTGGGCGACGTGGACGAGGTTATCGATCTTGGTTCCGGCTCCAATAACCGTGGATCCGAGGGCTCCGCGATCGATCGCGGCGTTGGCGCCGATTTCGACATCGTCGTGGATCACGACATTGCCGACTTGGAGAACCTTGCGGTGACGGCCCTCGTCGAACGCATAGCCGTAGCCGTCCGAGCCAATCGTGGTGCCGGAGTGGATGGTGACCCGATGGCCGACGATGGTGCGGGCGTAGAGCACGACATTGGGAAAAAGGGAGACGTCGTTGCCGAGTTGCGAACCCTTTCCGAGGTGGTTGCCTCCAGCCAGTGTCGAGCGCGCGCCGATCCGCACGTCTTCGCCAATTACACATCCCGGTCCGATGTGTGCAGTGGCATCGACCTGCGCCGACGGGGCCACGCGAGCCGAGGGATCGATGCCGGGAATCGACACTTCCGGTGGGAAGAAGAGGGGAAGCAGCCGCGCGACGGCGATTCGGGCCTCCGGCACGCGGATCAGAGTTTTCGTCGAGGAATGAAAGTCGCCCGAGACCAAAATTGCCGTTGCGTCCGTTTTCTCCGCCACCAGGAAAAAATCTTCGGTGTCCGCAAAAGTGAGATCGCCGGATCGCGCGGTCGCTGCCGGAGCGAACCCGAGCAGCGGCATCGCGCCATCTCCCGTCACTTCCCCGGCGACCCGAGCGGCAATTTCAGAAACCGTGAATGACGTCATCGAATTTCACTCTGGAAGGCGGGGGCAGGTGTCGTGGCTTTAGGCGGGAGCGCCATTTCTCGAAAGCCGATTAATCGTTGCAAGTCGACGTCCCAGACCTTCAATCGAAGGCAGTGCGCGATGTCGCGCGGATGGAGCGAGGTGGCTCGGGGGTGTTGGAGTTCCGGCATGGCACGCATGATTTCCGGGAGACGGTAGAAGGGAATTTTCGCGTTGAGGTGGTGGATGTGGTGGTAGCCGATGTTCGCCGTAAACCAACCCATGATCGGGCCGGTCTCCAAAAAACTGGAGGATTCGAGAGATGCTTTTTCGTAGGTCCAGCCATCCTTTTCGTTGAGCGTGACGCCGGGAAAATTGTGTTGGGCGTAGAAAAGGTAACTCCCGATTGCGCAAGCGATGAAGTGCGGCAACGTTTGAGTGAGGATGACTTGCTGCCAGCCGCCCCACAGATAGAGCCCGATCCCGATGCCGATGTGCACCAGGAGAGAGGCCAGGCAGTCGGCGTGTTTTTTGGGATTGTTGAAGAACGGGTTGATGCACATCCCCATCAGAAATATGGGCAAATACCCGAAGAGAATCGTGATCGGATGCCGCATGGCGAGGTAACGCCAGCGATCCCCTCGCGAGGCTTGCGTGAATTGGGCGCGCGTCATCACCGGAAAAGCGCCGATCTGGGATCCTCGGAGTTTCGAGTTGTGATTGTGATGATGGTTGTGCGAGCTGCGCCATACGCTGCTGGCGCTGAGGGCCAGAATCCCCACGGCGCGCATCAATACCTCGGCCACCCGCGAGCGCGCCAGAATCGCATGGTGTTGCTGGTCGTGATAAATCACGAACAGGCGAAGCAAAAGAAGCCCGCCGAAAATACTCGAAATCACCGGAACAAACGGCACCTCTCGCAGGAAAGTCCCCGCAATCGTGACAGCAAAAAGAAAGAGCGTCGAGAGCACATACCACCAACTCGCCCCCGACGAGTCGGAAGCATAGTCGCGGGTGGCAAGGAGTAGTTCGTGTCGGGCTTTCATCAAAAAAGCAATAATTGGAACCCAACGGGCGAAGGGGTCAAAAATTGAAGTCGTCTAGGAGGATACGGAGAATTTCCGACTTGTCGTCCCCTTTTTCGACATTCCCGTTGCTGAGCCTGGTGGGCGGTGCCGCTTGGGCAGGTTCAGGCCGGGCGTTCCCAGGGATTGACGAGCCGGATCCCGGTGGCCGCGAAGTCGGCGGTGCGGCGGGTGGCAAGGGTGAGTTTGTGGACGTGGGCCGTGGCGGCGATGAGGGACTCGCCGACTGAGGTGTGGTGGTTTGCTCGGAATTCGGCGGCCTGTTCGACGATGGCGAGGTTCACCGGAAGGATGTGATACCGAGAGGAGGGTGCGTCGAGGTCCAAAGTTTTGAACGAATGTGTTTTAATGATGCTTGATCTTCTCAGGTTGGATTTTCCGTGTCCGCATTTTTAGGGCGGCCCCAAGGCGAGTGCTTGACTCAAAATCCCGGATTTGCCAACCTCCGTCCATGGAAACACCCGCTTCCAGCTCCGGTCCAACGCCTCAGAGGGCCGAAAGCAATTTCCTATCAGACCAAGAAAAATTCAGGGGAGCCAGGTCATGAAAATACTTATCACCGCAATTTTTGTCGCAGCATTTGCTTTTACTTCTTCTATTGCACTTGCCGATAAACCCATGGGTAACTTGGACGAGACGGCATGGATGTATGTACTGGTGAGTGATAAAGGAAAAATCACCAAGAATGATAGTGGTTATATACTGGTCGTGAATCGTAAAGATTTTAGCAATCTGCTGATGTTCTCTGATCGCCCAGCGAGATTAACAAAACATATCACGGCAGAAGAATTAGATAAAACCTGGAAGCTTGGAAACAACAGCTTTAAAAACGACCCGCCAAATGCTGCAGTAGTGATAAGTGGTGAAACTCAAACGGTACAATTGGCTGGCATGACAGTCACTAAAGACCATATAGAGTTTTCATTAAAACAAGACGGTAGTACCGGTATCCAAACCGCTGCTGAGGGTCAGACAGTTATATTTATTGATTTGTATTTTAACGAACATGGATAAACGGCGATGCGATTCTGTTCGTGTCGTGATTCATGCCGTTTTGACGATGTTTTGCGAGTAAATCAACATCGAGAACCGCCCTTATCTTACCGTCATTCATGATTGACCCCGATTCCCCGCTCTGACCTCTATTTCGAAGGGATAGGTTCGGAAGTGCGGATAATAAAGACCGGATAGCGACTTACGGTGCCCAGGTCATCCTGACGCCCAAACGCCTCAGCATCTCGTAGGGAGTGATCGTCTGGACGCCGAAGGCTTCGCAGAGGTTCACCAGCGGGACCCGTTTCTTGGTATCTGCGGCAGCCGATTCTTCTAAGGTCACTAGAATTTGCCCTTGAACTTTGGCAAAGGCAGCCAGCCAGCCATCGGCCGTGGACATGAATTTCGATTGGGCGGCAGGACGATAATGCGGATGAGCCATGACCCACGAAGCCATACCTCCAAACTCCTGAGCGGCAACCGCAGAGTCGTGGAAAGCATCTGTGCCGAAGGTCTCCCTTGCCCAATCCCACAAAATGTCTCCCCCGGCAGCCAGTTCGTCGCGTACCTTGTCGACACTACAGATACGATTTTCACTATGATGGTGTAGCAGCGCATTCCAATAGCCAGGACAAATATCGAAAGAGTAAAATCTTTGATGCGCCTGTATGAAGACATTGGCATCTAGGACATATTTCTCGGGAGCGCTCATGTCATTCTGAGGCCTTCGGCGTATAGATCGAACGTCTTCCCGGCGAGGCCGGTCAGTTGATATGCATCCCTATAGAGCAGGCGGCCAGCTTTTGCAGCTCTGGTGACTGCGAGCCCGAATCTCCTACCGATCCGTGTTTCTTGGGTTCGGTAGAAATCTCCTCCAGAAGATTTTGGGCGGCTGAGTTCGTAGGCCCGATACCCTTTAATGAACTCAAAGAACACCTCCCGAGTTACCAGTTGGAGATCGAAGGCGCGTCGCGCAGCAACGATGGGACTGACTTTGAACATGCGGGCCAGCGCTTGGAAGGGTTGATGTCTCGATGAGACCAATGCCCACTTCTGCTGTAGCTCGACGGAAGGAATAAGTACCTCCGCAGCAACTTGATTGCAAAACATCTCTACCTTGTCGCCGGAGGCTTCCAAATCCGGCAGATCGAAAACTCCATCTCTTCCGAGCCAGACATGGGCGATTTCGTGCGCCAGAGTAAACATCTGGGCCGACTTGGCGTCGGCGCCATTGATGAAAATCAGCGGAGCCAATTTGTCACTTAACACGAAACCACGAAACTCTTGAACGTTGAGAGGCGCATGTGTGTTGTTGCCAACTACTCCGTTGATAACCACGACGATTCCCGACGCCTCAGCAGCCCTGCGCAGCCCGATAAGCGCACTTTCCCAAGTGACGTGCTCATCAGCCCACCCATCCAAGACTCCAAGGGCTTCTCTGATGGCCCGTGCCGCGACTGTTGGCAGAGTCTCCAAGGTGACGGAACCAACGATAGTCAGAGAGTCTTCGCCCTCTTCTTCAAGATATTCTCGGAGCCAGTCTTGTCTCCGTTGCATGCTGTAGATCGTCTCTAACAGTGCAGCGCTCGGACGAGCAACAGCCCGGCCCTTTACCGTTCGAAAATCCGGGACCGGAAGAGACTCAACAGGCGGGGTCGACAAGAAAAAATATCCAAGGGGAGTCAGCGTTGCTTTTGAAAAACTCTCTAGCTGGTTCATCGTCGGCTGCAAATCTCCAGAAAGCCACTGTGGCAGCTTCGGAAACCGCTTCTCCAGGACATCCAATTTCGCGCAGGAACGGTTACACGCCCAATCAATCAGATCAGATTTGATGTTAGCACGGCTCATTTTGTGACGGTAGAACGGCAAAAGCTACCACAGTCAGGGCGGGCCTGCCGAGGACTTTTGAGCCGTTCATTGTCGAGCCTCTAATAATGCTCCGACACGGCCAGGGGGGCATCGACCCATTTGCCATGTTCGCGGATGAGGTCCTGGAGGCGTTCGACGGCCTCGGCCTCCGGGATGTTGAACTTCACCGGGGTCTTGCCGACATAGAGATTGATTTTTCCCGGTGCCCCGCCGACATAGCCAAAATCAGCGTCGGCCATTTCTCCAGGACCATTGACGATGCATCCCATGATGGCAATTTTGACCCCCTTGAGATGGACGGTGGCGGCTTTGATCCGGGCTGTGGTGCTTTGGAGATTGAAGAGGGTGCGTCCGCAGCTCGGGCAAGCGACATAGTCGGTTTTGAAAATGCGCGTACCGGCCGCCTGGAGGATGTTGTAGGCCAGACGCAGGGATTGCCCGGGCGCAGGTTCACCCTGCACTATGATTGCGTCGCCGATCCCGTCGCAAAGCAAGGAACCGATATTCGTTGAAGCCTCCAATAAGATGGGGAGAAAATCCCGGTCGTCGGAAGCCGGGGGATGCAGGGTATCCTTGAGAAGGATCGGGTGGCGGGCATCCACCCGTAGGGCCAAGAGCCGAAAGGCGGCGATGAGGGGCAGATCCAACCCGTCTGGCAAGGTGACCAGATGATCCTGCGGAGCGGCGTTGAGGGCCTCAATGGCGGCCTCGTCCCGGGGATCCAGCTCCCAAACACCGGAGTTTTCGTAAACAATTTCCGGTTGATAGTCGCCCATGCGGTCGAGCTTGTGGGCCACCTGATCCCAAGTGGCCTGTCGAACGACCACCCGGACCAATTCCGCCCCGCCCAGCCGCGTGTCTCCGTAGGATAGGATTCGCGACGCCCGTCGTTGATAGGAAAATGGATCGAAGGGAATTGCGGAATCTGGCTCCGAGGCGGCGGCCTGACACGTTCCGCGCTCCGCGCTCCGCAATCCGCAATCGACAAGTGCCTGGGCCACGGGAATCTCATGGATACTGTCCTCGGTGAGTGAGACGCGAATGGTATCGCCGATGCCGTCGGCCAGAAGACTCCCAATGCCGATGGCGCTCTTGATACGACCGTCCTCACCATCCCCGGCCTCGGTGACTCCCAGATGCACGGGATAATTCCAGTCCGCACCTTCCGCGTCCAATCGGGCCACCAACAGCCGATAGGCGGCGATCATGACCTTGGGGTTGCTCGCTTTCATGGAGAACATGAAATCATGGAAATCTTCCGTCCGGGCGATGCGGGCAAATTCCAACGCACTCTCGACCATACCCAAAGGGGTGTCCCCGTAACGGTTCATGATCCGGTCGCTGAGGCTGCCATGGTTTGTGCCGATCCGAATTGAACGCCCGCGTTCCCGACAAATTCTTACCAACGGTGTAAAGCGCTCGCGAATCCGCTCCAATTCGGCCGCGTACTCGGCGTCCGTATATTCCATGACTTTGAATTTTTTGGAGTCCGCATAATTGCCGGGGTTCACCCGCACTTTTTCCACCCACTTTGCCGCCTCCATGGCCGCATCGGGTTTGAAGTGGATGTCCGCAACAATCGGAACCTCACATCCTCCCTCACGCAGCCCCCGCACGATAAATTCCAAGTTGGCGGCGTCCTTCACGGTTGGAGCTGTGATGCGGACAATCTCGCATCCCACGGCCACGAGGTCCCGGGTTTGCTGGATCGACTGGGCGGTGTCCATCGTATCGCAGGTGATCATGGACTGCACCCGAATCGGCTGGGTGCCGCCGACTCCCACTGCACCGACTCGAACCTCCCGGGTGGGGCGGCGGCTGTAAACACGCCAGTCGGGACAGAACTTCAGGGTCTTCACGGCTGCTGGTCGGAGGCCGGGGTCGGCGAGAATTTCATCACTTCGGCCGCCTTGGCGTCCTCAACGGCGGCTCGTTTCCACGGCAGGTCCAACACGTCGTAAAAAGTGACGTACAACATGAACCCAATAATGAGGATGGCGCAGGCCGACTGAACAAACTCCAATAGCCGGATATTGACGGGACGGCGCCGGATGCCCTCGATAATTGCCAGGGTGATATGGCCACCATCGAGGACTGGAATGGGGAGCAGATTTAGCAGGGCGAGGTTCACATTCAGCACCACGCTGAACCAGAGGGCCAGCCGCCAGCCGTTCGGGCTCTCAAAGAGGCGGTAGTAGAGATTCATGATCCCCACGGGACCACTCAAATGCTGAAGCGAGATCCCGGAATTCGGAGAGGTGACGGCAGCAATTGTCTCAAAAATCGTGTCCACACTACCGGAGACCTGTTCCCAAGGCGTGGGATAGGCGAGGGTTGTTCCTTGAAAATCCCATTGGATGCCGAGGCGCGGCACCTGCTCACCATTTTCAGGGAGTCGGGGAGTGAGGGTTACATTAAAGGTCTTGTCGCCTCGTTGCACGGTCAGTTCCACCGGCTCCAAGCCCTTTTCTTTCAGAATCATTGCGAGATCCGCGGTGCTCAAAAGCTTCTTCCCTTCGGCTTCGAGAATCAGGTCCTGGGACTTGAGTCCGGCCTCGGCGGCGGGACTGTCCTTGATCACAATGGCGATCCGCGAGCTATGGGCCGGGGCAATGAGGATTTGCTTGAGGTTGCGGCGTCCCAGTCCTTCGCGCTCAGGAGCGACTGGTTCCACCTCAAAACTCAAGGTCTTTCCGTCTCGGTCGACGGTGATGGGAATCACTGGCGTTTCACTGCGGGCAATATTCCAGATGATGCTCTCCCGGGCCTTCCCCATGGGCGAAAAGCGGGTGACCTTGTGACCATCCACGCTGAGAATCCGGTCGCCGGCTTCGATCCCGGCCTTGGCCGCCGGACCGTCCGGCACGACAAAGCCAACCTCCGTTGAGGCGTCGGCCTGACTGGCTGGCTTACCCACCACCCAGACGACAAGGGAAAAGGCGACTGCCAGCCCGAGGCTGAAGACCGGGCCCGCCGCTGCTACAATAATTTTGTCGATCGGTTTGATGGGAGGAAGCTGGGAGCGATCGCTTGCCACCGGTCCTTCGAGCACCTCCATCGGTGCCAACTGCGGGATGGCCACATAGCCGCCCGCCGGGATGCTGCCGAGACGATATTCGACCCCGCCGATCTTTTTACTCCAAATCGGTTTGCCGAACCAAATGGCGAATTTTTCCACAACGAGCCCCCTCCAGCGGGCGGCTAGAAAATGCCCCAACTCATGCACAATGATGAGCAGATTGAAGAGGAGGACGACCTCGAGACAGATGAATAAAAATTTGAGAATATCGAAAACCATGGCGAACAGGCAGACAGTCTCGCCGCATTTTCCCAAAAATCAATTCCTGCCTTTGCAGATTGTGGAACAGTGGTGCATCTCGAAAATCGCAAAACGGGCAGAGAATCCAAAATTGGGAGGGCGCCGGTGGGAATTTCTTCGGGGGAACCCCAAATTCGAGGTAGGGTGCCGGATATGAATGAGAATGCGCTCGCCGGGGAGAAGTCTCCCTACCTTTTGCAGCACAAGACGAATCCGGTGGATTGGCGGCCTTGGGGGGAGGAGGCCTTCGCGGAGGCACGCCGTCGAAAGGTCCCGGTCTTTCTCTCCATCGGATACTCGACCTGCCATTGGTGCCATGTCATGGCCCATGAGTCGTTTGAGGATGCCGCCATTGCCGGGCAGATGAATTCGGATTTCGTCAACATCAAGGTGGACCGAGAGGAACGTCCGGATGTGGATCGTCTCTACATGGCCTTTGTCCAGGCCACGACGGGCAGTGGCGGCTGGCCGATGAGCGTCTGGTTGACCCCGGAGGGGAAGCCATTTTTTGGAGGCACCTATTTTCCGCCGGAAGATCGCTATGGTCGGGCAGGGTTTCCCCAGGTGCTGCGGCAGATCGCAGATCTATGGGACCGGGATCAGCCACGAGTTGAGAAGGAAGGCGCCCGGGTGATGGAGACTCTGGGGCAGAGCAAGGCGGGATCGGGAGAGACGTTTTCTTCCAGTGAGTCGTCGCTGCAACAGGCGGTTGAGGAGTTTTCCCGAAGTTTTGACCCGATCGAAGGCGGCTTCGGCTCGGCCCCGAAATTTCCCCGGCCCTCCACCTTGAATTTTCTCGGGCGCTCCAAGGATCGGGACCTCCATGCGGCGGAGATGGCGGATTTTACACTCCGAAAGATGGCGGCCGGCGGGGTGCGTGATCATTTGGGCGGTGGCTTTCATCGCTACGCGGTGGATGGGGCCTGGCATGTGCCGCATTTTGAAAAGATGCTCTACGATCAGGCTCAATTGGTGGTGTCCTATGTCGAGGCTTGGCAGCGCGGGCATGAGGAGTTTTTTGCGGAGGTCGCCCGGGAGACTCTGGAGTATGTGCTGCGGGATATGACTCATCCGGAGGGAGGCTTTTATTCCGCGGAGGACGCGGACAGTCTCCTGCGTCACGGCAGCGAAGATCACGCTGAGGGTGCATTTTATGTTTGGAGCCGGGCGGAGATCGATGAGGTCTTGGGCGGGGAAGCGGCGGAGAAATTTTGCCGTCACTATGGAGTGGAAGCCAATGGCAATGCCCCGGAGGGAAGCGATCCGCACGGGGAGTTCACCGGTCTGAACATTCTGATCGAACGGGGAACGCCGGAGTCCGCCCCGGCCTTGGTGGCAAGCCGAAAGAAGCTTTTGGCCCGGCGGGCGACGCGACCCCGGCCCCACCTCGACGATAAGGTCCTGACGGCCTGGAACGGACTCATGATCTCGGCTCTGGCCCGGGCCGGGGCGGCCTTCTCCGAACCCTGCTTTCTGGAAGCTGCGGCGAAGGCGGCTCAGTTTTTGCAAACTCATCTGACCAAGGACGGGCGGTTATTGCGGACCTGGCGGGGGGAAGCTGGAACGATTGGCGGGTTTGCGGAGGATTATGCTTTTCTCATTCAAGGGTTGTTGGATCTCTATGAGGCGACATTCGACGACCATTGGTTGCGATGGGCGGTGGATCTGCAAGCGATCCAGGACGAATTATTCTGGGATGTGGAAGCTGGGGGCGGCTACTTCAGCAGCGCGGGCGGGGATCCCTTGGTGCCGGTGCGGATGAAGGAGGACTATGATGGGGCCGAGCCCTCGGCCAACTCCGTCAGCGCCGGAAACCTGCTGCGCCTGGCGCGAATGCTCGATGCCGGGGAACACGAGATCCGGGCGCGGGAAATTCTCGCCTCCCATCAGGATCAAATGACCCGAATCCCCACCGCAGTTCCGCAGATGTTGGTTGCTCTGGACCTCGCCCTGTCCCCACCCGCTCAAGCGGTGGTCGCCGGCAGGCCAGATTCCCCGGAAGTGCGGGAATGGATTGCCGAATTGCATTCGGATTTTCATCCCCGGCGGGTCCTGATGTCAGCGGACGGGGCCGGGCTGCCTGCGATGCGAAACCCGAGCGTGGCGCAGATGCAGCCGGTGGACGGACGGGCGGCCCTTTACCTTTGTGAGAATTTCACCTGCCAGCGGCCGGTCGTGCGCGAACGACGAATGACGGCGCAGACTCGCGCATGCGATCAATCCGCACTCCGCATTCCGCGCTCCGCAATTGATCAGAGCATTCGGTTGACAAAGACCTCGCGGTCAAAGCGGGCGAAGTCTTCCACGCCTTCGCCGCTGCCGATGAAGCGGGTGGGAATCCCAAGTTCTTTCTGGATCGCGACCGCCACGCCGCCCTTGCCACTGCCGTCGAGTTTGGTGAGCACGATTCCGGTGAGGCCTACCGCCTGGTGGAACTCCCGCGCCTGCACAAGCGCATTGGATCCGGTGGTGGCATCGACGACGAGGAGACATTCGTGGGGGGCGTCGGGATCATGTTTGGCTAGGGTACGCTTCACCTTGGAAAGTTCCTGCATGAGGTTGTCCTTGGTGTGAAGGCGTCCGGCGGTGTCGCAGAGAAGGAATTCGATATTGCGGCGATGGGCGCTCGCCCAGGCGTCGTAACAGAGGGCGGCGGAGTCGCCGCCGTACTGGCCTTTCACCACGTCCACTCCGATGCGTTCGCTCCAGGCCTCGAGTTGTTCGATGGCCGCAGCGCGAAAGGTATCGGCTGCGACCAGGAGGCAGGAATGGCGCTGGCTCTTGAACCAATGGGCCATCTTGGCGGACGAGGTGGTTTTTCCCGTGCCATTCACACCCACCATCAGAAGGGCCTTGGGTTTGGATGGCAGGGGGCGGATGGGGGGATCGGAAACCGGTAGAACTTTGAGAATTTCCTCCCGACAGACTTGCGCCACCGTTCCGGAATGAACGTTCGGACCGCGTTCCTGCAGCAGTTCCATGATGTGCATCGTCATCGGCACGCCGAGATCAGCACGTATGAGGGTTTCCTCCAATTCCTCCCAGTCCACCGGAGTGGTGCTGAATTTGGAGACGAGGTTTTTTAAGAATCCCAGAGGCATGGTAAGATCAAAGGGGAAGCGATGGGCGATGGGTGGAAAGTGAAAATCGAGTCACCGGGAAGGGAGGGAGATCATTTGGTTCCGGCGTCAAGCGGCGATCTGCGCGCCCGAATTTCGCGTCAGATGGCGAGGTAGAGCGACCGCCCACATTGCGGACAATACACAATCTCTTTTGCGGCTTTGACCTGCACGACCGTTTGGGTGGTGACCTTCATGTGGCAACCCATGCAAACATCGTGCTCCAGGGGCGCGACAGACACGCCGCCCTTGGTTTTGAAGAGGCGCTCAAAACGCTCAAGGACATCTTCATCGATTCCGGCGGTGAAGGTGGCGCGATCGTTTTGGAGTTCGGCAAGCCGGGAATCAAGATTCACTTTCTTGGCGTCGAGGCCCTCAAGGATTTTCTCAATTTTTGATTTTTCCTCGGCGTGGAGCTTCTCAGCGGCCGCGACCTCCGGCTTGAGGGTCTCGAGTTCTTCCATCAACTCGAGTTCCTTGTCCTCAATGGTGATGATGACCTTTTCGGCGGCCTCAATCTCGTGGTTGAGAGCGGTGAATTCCTCGTTTTTCCGGGTCAGAAGTTGTTGGTTGCGGTAGCGGAGAATGGCCTCGCGTTTCGTCGCGGCATCGACCTCAAGGGATTTTTTTTCGACCTCGATTTCCTTGACCCGGGTCTTGGCGGACTCCAGGCGGGCAGCCGAATTGGCGATTTGCTTCTCCCGCGACGTCCGTTCGATGGGCAAATGAGCTAGCTCCGTTTCGAAGGTATGGCGGCGTTGATCCCGGTCTTGCAGGGCCAGGAGTTTTTCGATCACTTCCAACATTGGCGGGATGATGAACGGACGCTTGGAAATAATCCAGAGGTTCCGAAGGAAAATTGTTCCGTTGGGTGCCATCAAGGCAGGCCCCAGGCGAAATTTCTTCAGAAACGCCGCCCATCTCTTTCCTTTGCATCCTTCCCATCCTTGCTTCGCTGGCGCTTCGGTTGCCTTCCCAGGTTGCGCTATCGCGCTGGTGTTGCGTGAGGCATTTCTTACTGCCTTTTGTGAGGGCGGCGAGCCTGGCAGGAAGGCTTGGCTAATCCGAAGGGGTGGGTTGCGGCGAATTCTCCCGCCAGCGGCAGGCGTTGGGGGCTTCGATACCAAGTTGATCGAGGATGCGCCAGACGACGGTGTCTGCCAGTTCATCGAAGGTTTGCGGGCGACTATAAAATGAGGGGGAGGCGGGCAGGAGGTGTGCGCCGGCCTCGATCGCTGTGGTGGCATTGCGAAGGTGGATGAGGTTCCAGGGCGTTTCCCGGGGTACGAGGATGAGGGGGCGGCGTTCCTTGAGAAAGACATCGGCGGCCCGGAGGATGAGGCTTTCGCTCGTGCCATGGGCGATGCGGGCCAGAGTGCCCATCGAACAAGGCACCACCACCATGGCGTCGAAGCGGGCGCTGCCGCTGGCGAAGGGGGCGTTCATACTCTTGTTGGAATGCTCGACCGCGCCGGCCGGAATATTCAGCTCTCCAATTTCTTCCTGGATGACCTGCTTGGCGTAGGAGCTGAAGACGAGATGCAATTCATGTTCAGGACCATCAAGGTAATGGAGGAGACGCTGCAAATAGATCGCTCCACTGGCTCCGGTGGCAGCTAGGACGAGACGCATGGGAGGAGACTAGATGAAGAATTTGGAATAATGAATGAAGAAGTTAGGGTGCTTTCCGCGAAAACTGATGGCGGGATCTGTTCCCCATCCTTGGCTCAATTTTCTTTTTCGGGTTACGATGGATTTGAATATGATGACACGCCGTATTGCGGACGATGATTGGAGCGTGATCAACGCGATTCAAAATGAAGCCTACACGGAAATTGCGCCGGAGTCGCAGGACACCCTCAGAAGAAGGGTCCTCCTCTCCCCCGAGACATGCTTTGTGGCCGTTGGGCACAATGGTTCCGTTTTGGGGTGTTGTCTGGCCCATCCCTGGGGGCCGGATGGAGCGCCCGCCCTGCATGCGAAACTGGAGGCTTTGCCCGTCACGACAAATCTCTATCTGCATGACCTCGCGGTCTCATCGAACTCAAGAGGACGTGGTGTCGCCGGGTTCCTCTGTCAGGGACTGTTGGCCGTGGCCGTGGAGAGGAATTTTCAGAGCGTCACACTCGTGTCCGTTCAGAATTCTGCGGGATTCTGGAAAAAATTTGGATTCTCTGAAGATCCCAGGGTCAATCCGTCGGATTCCTATGGGGCAGGGGCCCGATTTATGCGCCTGGATCTGAACGCCGGTCGATAACCCTAAAAACGGGAATGGAACCACTGATTTACACTAATAGACACCTGCAACGGATGCGAAGCAACGGCCAGGCTTTCAAATGGAGAGTGACTGACATAAGACGAAACCCTAAAATTGGGCCTTCAACTCAGGTCTCTACTCGCCTACTCGCCTACTCGCCCGCTTCGCCGTGGCTCACGGCGCGATCTTCGAAACGAGTAAGCGTTTCCAGGAAGGTGAGGGGGACATTGCCGACCGGACCATTTCGCTGCTTGGCAATAATAAGCTCGGCCACGCCCTCGGCTTCCTTTTTATCGTCGTCATCCTGGGCGTAGTACTTTTCACGCCAGAGCAGACCTACCAGATCGGCGTCCTGTTCGATGGAGCCTGACTCGCGCAAATCGCTCAACTGAGGTCGACCCTTGCCGCCACCGGTGCGGGCCTCGGGATTTCGGTTCAATTGAGCCAGCACGACGATGGGGAGTTTGAGTTCCTTGGCCAGGGCCTTGATCCCGGCGGAAATTTCGGCCACCTCGACCTGACGATTTTCCTGACCGCGTCGGCTGGGAGATTTGAGCAACTGGAGGTAATCGATGACGATTAACTGGATGTCGTGGCGGTCCTTCATCCGGCGGGCCCGGGCCCGGAGTTCGAGAATGCTCAGGCCGGGGGTGTCGTCGATGAACATCTTCGTCTCGGAGAGACGGGTGGTGGCTTTGACGAGGTTCGCCATGTCGTGCTTCCCGACAAAGCCGTCACGAACTTTTTTCAGATTCACTCTTGCGATCGAGCACAGCAATCGCTGCATGAGTTGCTGGGTGCTCATTTCCAGGCTGTAAACCGCCACGGCCTTGCCCGCTTCGAGGGCGACGTGTTCGGCAATATTCATGGCCAGGGCGGTTTTTCCCATTGAGGGCCGGGCGGCGATGACGATCATTTCGCCCTCGTGCATGCCGTTGGTCATTTGGTCGATGCCCTTGAAGCCGGTCGGCAGACCGGTGAGCATGCCGCGGGACTGAAAGAGCTTTTCGATGCTGTCGAGGGCTTGCATGGCCAGTTCCTTCATTTCAGGAAGTTTGGCCCGGAATCGGTCGTCACCAATGGCGAGAATTTTCCCCTCCACCTCATCGAGTAGCTGGGTCACGTCGCCCTGTTCGTCATAGGCGCGGGCCCCATATTCGGTGCAAGTGGCGATGATCTCGCGGAGAAGAAATTTTTCCCGGAGGAGCTCGAGGTAGTAGGTCGAGTTGGTGGCCGTCGGGACGAAGGTGAAGAGTTCCGTCACGGCGCCGGCACCACCCACCCCCGCAAGGAGTTTTCTGTCCTCCAGAAACTGGGTCAGGGTAATGAGGTCGATCGGGCGGTTCGTCTCCCGCATCTCGACCAGGAGCGAATAGATCTGGGCGTGGGCCGGATGGTGAAAATATTTATCGCCCACCTGTTGCTGGATGCATTCATCCAGCACGGTGTCAGGCGAGAGGAGGACCGAACCGAGGAGGCCTTTTTCCGCATCCACGCTTTTCGGCACCGCACGGTGGGAATCCGGCAGGTAGGCATCGCGCTGGGCACGAGGCGATTTTCCCTTGAAGGGCTTTTTGTCGGTCCCTTCGGAATTTTTCGGATTCCCGTCGGGCGAAGCCGGAGAATCGGTGGCCATATTGGGGCCTTATTCCCGAGTCGAGTCGGAGCGACCCTGGCTTTCGCTGGCTGGCTCGGCGACTACTTTTGGCGAAGAAATCAGAACCCGCAGCTTGGCGGTCACGTCGGGATGAAGTTTGACGGGGACGGTGTGTTCTCCGCTCTCCTTGATGGCGCGGTCGAGGACCACGGCATGCTTGGGCAACTCGACAGACTTCAACTCCGCGACCAGCCGGTCATGAATGTCCTTGGCGGTAATCGAGCCAAAAGCCTTCCCGGTTTCGCCAGTTTCAAGGACGAACTTCAGATTGAATCGGTTGATGCGGGTGGCCAACTCCTCCGCCGCTGTCACTTCCAGGGCTTCGCGCTCGGCGCGTTTTGCCTTGAGGTGATTGATTTTGCGCAGGGAACTCTTGGTCACTTCGAGTGCCTTGCCCTGCGGGATAAGAAAATTGCGTGCGTAACCGCGGCGGATTTTGACGATGTCAGCTTCCGCGCCGAGGTTGGGGATGTTTTCCGTAAGAATAACTTCTGATTGAGCCATAAAATCCTTGGTGTGGGGGAGGGAGACCTTACGTTCAGCAGGCTCCATGTCAACGCGAAATCGAAAAAATAATAATGCCCGATGGCTGGTGCGAACTCTTCAGGGTTCAGGAGAACGGTGTTTCTATGAAAAAATTCCTTGGCGGGCCGGGTGGCCTCTGTCTCTGGTTCTTCTTCCAGATTTGAGATGAGCCTTGGTCACCGACCACCACCGCCAGATATTTGTCCCGTCTGCGGCGAGGACGTTCCTCCCCGCGCCCTTGCCTGTCCGGAGTGCGGTGCGGACCATAACTCTGGCTGGCGGGAGGACGGCTCCGAGGAGGACTTCGACTACGACGACTTTGTGGAACAGGAATTCGGCTCTGGCGAAACCCAGCCTCGAGTGCATCCGATTTGGGTCGTAACTGCGCTGGTCTTGTTCGCCGCTTTTCTCTGGTGGCTCATCGGTTAGACATCCCCGTTCCCGCCCAATAGCCTGCCACCAAGAGAGGAGGGATTGCTTTACCAAACTTTCGACCTAGTCTGCTCACACCATGATTGCCCCGGCGATACCCGAAAATGAAACGGAACGCTTGGCGAGCCTGCGCTCGCTAGGCTTGGTGGACACGCCGCCGGAGGAACGCTTCGATTCCGTCACCCGCCTAGCGACGACGATTTTTCATCTCCCGATTTCCTATATTTCCCTGGTGGATGAAACGAAACAATATCTAAAATCCCGGGTGGGATTGGATTTTTGCGAAAGCAGCCGGGAGACCTCGTTTTGTGGCCATGCCATTCTGGAAAATGAGCCTCTTATCATTTCCGATACGCTCAAGGACGAACGATTTGTTGATAATCCCCAGGTCGTCGGAGAGCCCTTCACCCGCTTCTATGCCGGGCTGCCCCTGCGCGGACCGGGCGGACACAATATTGGCACCCTCTGCCTAATGGACGCCAAACCGCGGGAACTCAGCGCGGAAGAGATCCAAATCCTCAAGCAACTCGGTACCATTGCGGAACGCGAACTCCATCTGGGCGATGTCATCCGAATGCAGGAAGATCTCCTCCAAACCAAGGATGCCCTCCTCAATAGTCAGAAGCAGGTGAATCAACAACTCGACGAAGCCCTCGCCTACGTCACCTCCCTCCTCCCCGTCGATATGGAGACCCCGGTGACCACAAGCTGGGAATTTCTTCCTTCCTCCACCCTCGGAGGCGACAGCTTTGGTTATCACTGGGTGGACAGCGATCATTTCGCGATCTACCTCCTTGATGTCTGCGGGCATGGCGTGGGATCGGCCCTCCTCTCCGTATCCGCCATGAATGTGATGCGCACCGGGGCCATGCCTAACACCGATTTCCTGCAACCGGATCAGGTCCTCCAATCTCTCAATAGCATGTTTCCCATGGAGAAAAATGGCGGGTTGTATTTCACCACTTGGTATGGCGTGTTGGAGATCTCGACGGGTAAGTTGCGCTTTTGCGCTGCGGGTCACCCTCCGGCCGTGATCGTCAAACCCAATGGGGAAACCGAGACCCTCGGATCTCCCGGACTCCCGACCGGGTGTTTCGAAGAGCCGACCTATGAAACCGATGAAACAATTTTTCCCGCCGGCTCGCAGCTCTACGTCTTCAGCGACGGAATTTACGAAGTCCGCCTGCCCGACAACACCATGGGCACCTACGATCAATTCGTAGAAACCTTACGAACCTCCCCCTCCGCCAAGGACGTTATTGCCGCGGTACGTTCCATCCAGGTGGGTGACGAATTTGATGACGACGTCTCCGTGATCAAAATCGGCCGCTGACCCTAAAAACGGGGAGTGACAGGATTAACAAGATTTACAGGATGGATAGGAGGCAACTTGGACAGGAACAACCGCTCACCAAATGGGTGCATCCCTCTCCTTTCGCAACCTATTTTCCTTTTTTGGGCTAGCCAGAGACCAGTCGTTCAGCAAACTGCCCCGCTATTTGAGAATTCCGCCCGTCGCCTGAAGAGGCACGGGATCATCCGGGGAGGACACCCAGGCGGCGAGAGCGTTGGCGGAGAGTTTTTCGGGAAGTGTCAAATGCGCCTCGAAGGTGCCGCCTCCAGCCGATTCGAGTGGCGCGGAAAGAAGGGCCAGGGCGACGAATTCATGTCTCAATTTTCGACCGGCATTTTCTCCGGCGCGAACCTCGGTGACGCCGCCTGTGAGGGGCGCGATGTGGGCCACGAATCGGGATCCGGTCAAAGGTTGAAAGCGAACAGTGACTGTCGAATCTCCCCCGACCGTAACCCGGAGTCGGCCCGGGCGTTTTCCAGAAGGCACAGGAGGGGTTCCGCCCGTGCGACTCCATTCTTGGCCATTGAGGACGAACTCCGGAGTATAGATCGACCCGGCGTTCCACAATGCACCGTAAACACGTTGCCGGCGGGTGAATACGGGCGACGAATAGCGATCGTGCCAGCCGAGAGAGTTCCAATAGTCCACATGAAAAGCGACGGGAACGAAAGATTTCCACAGCCCGGCTTCGTTTTGCAGCGATCCGAACCAGGTTTCCGCCGGCGGGCAACTACTGCATCCCTCAGAAGTGAAAAGTTCCAGCAGGTTGGTTTGTGATTCGGCGCTCTCGAATCTGATTTCCGACCAAAGAGGAGGTCCAGCCATGAGGCACGTCAGCAGCAGAACACCGAACTTCATATAATTTGGGAGCCCCAGAGGCCATTTTTTATTCCCCCTCCGCCGTTCGCGTCAGCCCGATCTTGAGGATGCTGGCATCGCCCTGGTCGGCGCCGGGGGTGACCGCTCCCCTCTTGGACCTTGGATTTACCCGCAAATCCCCAGTTCCCCAGAGATGATTCTTTACCCGGCTTGGATCGGCCAGTTTTTTCCCTACCAGTCGACGTTCTTGCCCCGGGTGTCGACGTGGGTGAATCCAGAATAGCGTCCCACGCCGCCTTTGTAGAGACCGGATGCGCGCATGGCACGGGCCATGGCCGCCACCTTGCCGGGGGAGCAGGGAAAGACGATGTCGATGGCGTTGTTGCGGGTGTGGTAGGAATTCCGCTTGGCTCCGCGGCACCTCGCATTGTAGGCGGGCGACCGATAGGCGGACACGCAGCGATCCACATCCACATCCAGCCGGTCGGCGAGGGCATCGATGACCTTGAGAGTGGATCGGAGGTTGGCCCACATGGCGCGGGGAGGGAGGGTGTTTTGTACCCGGCCCCGTTTGTGAATGTGGGGTTCGATCACTTGCCGCACCGTAAAGTGTTTCAACCGGGCCTTTTGGAGATAGTCGGCGTAGGCGGGCAGACGAGATCCAAGAATTCCCTTCCACTCCAGGGGAATGTGGAGGCGTTCCAACGTGCCCGAGGGAGTGCCGCCCAAACTGGCGAAGAAATCCCAAAAAGCGTCCGAGGATTGGGTGCCAGCCAAAAGACTGGCGCTGGAAAGCGCCAGGAGGCGGACCGCACCACGGCGCGTCAACAAGGACGGCGGCACCGTGGCCGGACAATCTAAGGAATCAGGTAGCATGAATTATTTTTATCCGCGAATTAGTCAAAAACGGTCAGGACAATCGTTGAGGAAAGCACAATTATCCAAAAAATGAAGTCCTTTTTTTGTGAGAAGTTATTGTTTATTGTTCATCGTTCCGACGATCGCAATCATGCGAAGGCCATTACCACACCGTTTGAAGTTCGGGATATTGGTGGATGTGATAATCGGGGGTAATGATCGCGATTTTTAGGGCTTGAGCCGTAGCGATGAGGAAACGGTCGGCCGGATCGGCGTGGATGGTCGGCAGCCGGGTAGAGAGAGCTGCAACTTTGTGATCGAGAGCAACGGGGCGAATTCCGTGTTTGGCGCAAGCGCGTTCCATCCACTCATCCACGGGAAGCGGAAGGTCAAGATGACCTTTGGCGGCTTTGATTCCGATCTCCCAAGCGCTGATCGCGCTCACGGTAAGAGAGCCGGGGTGATCTCCGATGGCTTGTCGGGCAGATTCAGAAAGCTCGGTCGAGCCAGAGGTCAGCCAAAGAAGCACGCAAGTATCGAGAAGAATCACGCGAAGGCCTCCGGCCAATCTTCCGGATCCAATGGCAGGGCGGGACTTTTATGAAAAGTCACCTTGAGAGCGGGATCGCAGGCGAAGGGATCAGGAACGGATACCGCCGCACGCAACTCGGCGACCGGTTTGCCATTACGACAAATCAGGACAGATTCCCCCTTGTTCTCCACCTCGCCGATCAGGGCGGAAAGCCGGGTTTTTGCTTCGTAGATATTGACGCTGATCATATTGATCAGACTAGACTAGATCATGCCATTGTCAAGATGCACCGAGTGATTGCTGAAACGCTCTGTCGATAGAGGGTGTCGAGGGAAACCATTCGCGCCCTTCGCGCGGGAATTTTGGATCGCGTAGAGGAGTTGCCGGACGTCCTTAGTAATCCCCGTCTGGGCATCATCCGCGATTCGATGGTCCTCGAAGAAGAGCAGTAAAGAACCCCGAGGCAAGCTGAGATCCTGACCGGACTGTGCCCTTTTTCTACTTCGTGTTTTCGGCCAAGAGTTTCTGGGCTAACAGTGTCCCCGAGCCCGGTGAGGCCCCGCCGCCCCGCCGCCCTCGATAAGGATTTGTTCCACGGTCTGGCTGGTGACGACATTCCCGCCGTGGTCCTTGATGAGTTCCACCAACGCTCGAATCAGGTTGCCAGAACCACGCCTTTCCCGTCACCCGAGCACCACGCCCCGGGAGCCTTTGGCGATCTCGCCGATGATCTTCCCGCGCGTCAATTTTTGCGCTTCTGCGGCTCGTGCCTTTTTCACAATCAGAACCATCCCGATGCCCATATTGAAGACTTGATACATTTCCTCCCCATCAATGCGCCCGCCCTTTTCGATGGCCCGGTAGAGGGGGGGCACGGTCCAGGAGGCACAACGGATGTTCGCCTGACACCCCGGGGGCAAGACCCGCGGCAGGTTGTCGATTAATCCCCCGCCGGTGATGTGGGCCGCCGCATGGAGAAGACCCTTCGGCAATGAGGCCATGAGCGGTTGATAATTTTTATGCACCCGGAGCAATTCCGCACCGAGGTTCAAACGCAGCCCCGGAAGGCGCGAGGAGGTCTTCAGGCCCATGGTCTCAAAGAGGACTTTTCGCGCCAGGGAATATCCATTGGTATGGAGACCATTCGCCGGCAGTCCGATGAGAACATCGCCGGCCCGGACCTTCGATCCGTCCAGCATCAGAGGCCGGTCCACCACTCCGACGATGGTGCCGGCAAGATCGTATTCCCCTTTCTGATACATTCCCGGCATCTGCGCCGTCTCCCCGCCGACCAAGGCGCAACTTCCGGCCTTGCACGCCTTGGAAAATCCCCGCAGCAATTGTGTGAAAACCTTCGGCTTCAGCTCCCCGGAGGCGATGTAATCAAGAAAAAACAGCGGGCGCGCTCCGAGCACCGCAATGTCGTCGATGCAATGGTTGACCAAATCCTGACCGACGGTGTCGTGCCGGTTTGTCGCGAAGGCCACCTTCAATTTGGTACCCACTCCATCCACGCTGGAAACCAACACGGGATCCTTCATGGCCTTGAAATCGGCCCGAAACAATCCCCCAAATCCGCCGATACGGCCCAACACCTCCGGCCCATGGGTGGATCGCACCAGAGCTTGAATGCCCCGTTTGACCACGTTCCCCAAATCGACATCGACCCCGGCCTGCGCGTAGGCTTTTACTTTCTTTTTTTTCACAACAAACGGGGCTCCTCTTTCTCCAGCAGTCCGGCCCGGTGGGCCCGTTGTTCCATCACATATTTGTCAAATCGCTCGTCGTAGGGCACGGGATAATCCCCCGTGAAACACGCCGTGCAGAAACTTTCTGCGGGGTGCTTCGTAGCGCGGATCATTCCCGCCACATCGAGATATCCGATGGAATCCGCCCCGAGATATTTTCGGATCGCTTCCTCGTCGCATTGATTGGCGAGCAATTTCGAGGGGTCGGGAAAATCAATGCCGTAGTGGCAGGCATGCTTGTGCGGCGGGCAACTGATCCGCATGTGCACCTCGCTGGCTCCGGCTTCGCGGAGGTTGACGACCCGGGAGCGGGCGGTCGTTCCCCGCACAATCGAATCGTCCACCACCACCACCCTTTTGCCCTTCACCGCCTCGCCCACCAGATTCAACTTCACCCGCACATGAAAATCTCGGATCTGCTGACTGGGTTGAAGAAAGGTGCGGCCAATGTAGTGATTGCGCACGAAGGCGGGATAATACGGAACTCCCAACTCTTCGGACACTCCCAGCGCCGCATAGATGCCGGAGTCTGGCACGGGCACCACCAGGTCCGCCTCGACGGGATGCTGACGGGCCAATTCGCGCCCCATCTCCACCCGCACTTTGCTCACATTGATCCCGCCGATATTGCTGTCCGGACGGGCAAAATAGACATATTCAAAAATGCAAAACGCACTCCGGGAGGCGCGAAAGGGAAACTCGGACCGGACGCCATCGGCATCGATGATGACGACTTCGCCTGGCTCGATATCCCGCACAAACTCAGCCTGAATCAGATCAAAGGCACAGCTCTCCGAAGACAAAATATAGGCCCCTTCCTTCTTTCCCAAACACAGTGGACGGAAACCGTGGGGGTCACGAAACCCGATAATCTCGCGCTCTCCCATCAATACAATAGTGAACGCCCCCTCGATGCGTCGCAGAGCCGAAAGCCCACCCCCATTGCCTCGCGGCTGGGCCAAAAGATGAAGAATGATCTCGCTGTCCGCCGTGGTTTGAAAAATGGAGCCCTTTGCCTCCAGTTCCTCACGGAGCAGGGCGGCATTGACCAAATTCCCGTTGTGCGCGATCGCGAGCTGGCCGCGGGAGGTATTGACCACCAGCGGTTGGGCATTTTTCAAATTGCTCGATCCGGTGGTCGAATAGCGTACATGCCCGACGGAGCGGTTGCCGGTGAGGCGTTCCAGATCCGCGGGCTTGAAGACCTGCGAAACCAAGCCCATGTCCTTGTGGGTCGTGAAGACGCCCTCCACGTCCTTGGCTGTGACAATGCCGGCGCTCTCCTGTCCCCGATGCTGGAGCGCAAAAAGGCCATAGTAGGTCAACATCGCGGCATCGGGATGACCGTGAACCGCAAAGACTCCGCATTCGTGGGTGGGTATTGTTTTCAGAGGCACGGGATCGAAGGAGGCGGCAAAATGGAGACTGCGATCAGATGATTCAAGGCTTGAATTTTCCCGCCTTCCGGCCAAGCCATGACCTCTCCACGCTCTTAAAGAGTTTTTCCAGCGTCTCCAGGCTGCCGATCCGGTATTCGATGGTGCCGGCATGGGTCGTCACCGGATAGCTTTTCATAACTTTCTCCCACACGTCATCGCCCGCGACGCGACCCATCGCCTCGGTGGTTTTTTCCTCCAGGAGATCGATTGCGCTTTGTCCGATGCCCCCGGGGGCTTGAGGGGTGTTGGGGCCAATAAAATAGAATCGGGCCTTCATCGTGCCGAAGGTATTGATGTTCACTTCCGTGACGCGCGCGGCACCGTCAACGACGTATTCATGTTGACTGATCGAGGTGATCGCCGAAAGCATCACGATGTACTTGCCGCCCGGAAGCTCCGCCGTCCACGTCCCCCGTTTCGCCGCAGTATCGTCCGGGGTCGGACTGGCCGTCTGGGCAAGGCTCGCTGCCGGCATCCCCGCCAGCACCGAGAGAGTCATCAGGAAGGCCGCTGTCGATCGGACGGAAAAGATTTTCTTGGCTTGGCTTGCAAACATGATTCCAGAGTTTCGAGACCCACCGTCCCAGCTTTTTCCCCGGCAGGCAAACGGGAAGTCCACTCAAAGGCAAATTTTTTCCCCTTCATAATTGATTCGCCTTCGGCTCCCCCTCGGGCTATCAGGCTAAAGCCTGCCTTTCGTTTGTCTTCCCAGACCAAACATTTTGCAGCCCTCTTTCAGATTACGCTTCCGCGTAGGGTTTTGTCTCCCTACGGTCGGCTCATCATTCTCTTCCATGCCCAATTATCGGCCCAATGTTGCCTTCATTCTCCGGAATATTGCTG
>CALBXK010000293.1 GCA_937890535.1 uncultured Spartobacteria bacterium | reverse complement strand
CCATCGGCACGACAATGGCAATTCCGTTGACCAGCATGTCCGGAAAAAACTGAAAATCCGCAACCCCGTCGGCAAATGCCCACGGGCCCATCAGCTTGGTCCCTCCAGCCCAGAGGAAAATCCCGGCGAGAAGAAACCGCATAAGATGCAGTGCCCAATTCATGGTTCTTGCGACAGGCCCGCCGCCGTCCACTCCTCCCACCCCCCCTTGAAGACCAGCACCCTCCGATATCCAAGACGCATCAATGCCTTTGCAACAATCGCGCTGTCCTCGCATTCGGCATCCGAACAATAGACGATCAGCGATTCCTCTTGCGCTATCTGGACGGCAAAATCCCCAAAGGAACTACGAAACTCGGAGCGAGGGAGATTCCTCGCCCCAGGAATGTGCCCGAGGCCAAAGAACGCTTCCTGCCGCGCATCAACAAGAACACTTCGTGCCTCTTCAAAAGCCGCTACCGTATCGTCAAAATTGATGACCGAAGTTTCCTCCCTAATTTTCACCAATGCACCATCGGACACCGTTCGCGCCAGCCGCAAATCCTCGACCTCGCGTAGGAATGGCAGCGGATCGTCACGCAGGCCATTAATAAAAAATCCGAGCAAGATCGCTCCCACGATGACCAGCAGCAAAAACCTCACATCTTCGCGAATCTGTCCCATTTTTGGTTGAGCAATCGTCAAATCTCCAGCCACGACCGGCAGAGACTACTCATTCCTGAGAACAACACACCCAACACCACGCCAATCGTAGCCAATCGCCACCGAATTCTATTTATCACGACCCTTCCCTCTCATACCCCTCCTTGACCTGTCAATTCCCCAAAATGGCCGTTTCGCCAAGCCGCCATGTGCCCAAAATCGTCCCTCAGCGGCTGAGGCTGGTCGAAAAATCCCGCCAAAACAACCCGGTCGCGCTGCGGACATCTTCAGCGGCAAACCACCTCGCCCATTTTCCTATTTAGGTTTATCAATTTCAGTTGACCTCAAGCCAGAATCAGAAAATCAAGCCTCGGCAGATCTCTCTTCCTCAATATCCTGAGTTTCGCCTGTCGGCCCCTCTGGCTCTTTCTCCTCCGGGATCGACTCGGCAAGAGGAGCCGAGGTCCGCAATTGCACGGCGTCCGTCAAAACCTCCATTACCCCTTCCAAGGCCTTCCCGCTGGCGGCGCTGAGCGGCAGGACCCTCGCTTTGGGAAAGCGATTTTGAAACACCTGCAGATTTTCCTCTGCACTCTCCAAATCCATCTTATTGGCCACCACGGCATACGGACGGGTCGTCAAAGTCGGATCGTAGAGCTTCAACTCAGTGCGCAGGGTCTGGAAATCGCTCACCGGATCACGCCCCTCGCTGCCCGCCATATCAAGAACAAAGAGGAGCACCTTGCAGCGAACGATATGCCGGAGGAATTCGTGACCCAGGCCCCGGTTATCATGGGCGCCTTCAATCAGTCCAGGAATGTCCGCCACCGTGGCACGGGCATAGGCTCCGAGATTCACCACCCCGACCACCGGGTTCAAGGTTGTGAACGGATAGGAGGCCACCTTGGGATGCGCGGCCGAGATTTTTCCCAACAAGGTACTCTTGCCCGCATTGGGATAACCAACCAATCCCACGTCCGCGATGGTCTGCAATTCCAAGGCGAACCATCCGTCCTCCCCGGTGTCCCCGTCCGTGGTGCGGCGCGGGGCGCGATTCGTCGAGGACTTGAAGTGGGTATTGCCCTTCCCCCCCTTGCCTCCCGCACAAAGGATAAACTCAGCCTCCGGTTCCGCCAAATCTGCCAAGGGCTCGAGGATCCGCAAATCCAGATGCGTCTTCTTTGCCCGGACCTCGGGCACTTCCCCGGCCTCCTCAGCTGCCCAGGCCTCATTCGCGTCCCGGGGTCGAAATTCATCGGGAAGGCGATAAATCAACGTGCCCACCGGCACCTTCACAATCGTCGAAGCTCCATTCTTGCCATGCATGTCCTTGCCCATCCCGTGAGCCCCTCGCCGGGCCCTCCGATGCGGCTCAAAATAGAGCGCGACCAGGTTGTCGGTATGCACATCCGATTTGAGGATCACGTTGCCCCCATCCCCTCCGTCCCCACCATTAGGACCACCTCGCGGAACATACTTCTCCCGCCGAAAACTGGAACACCCATTTCCCCCATCTCCCGCCTTTCCATACATCCTAACTTGATCTACAAATTTCATAATAATTATATCTAACTTATTGTTTTACTGGTATTAACGACTCGTAAAGATCAGCTGTTTTCTTGGCAATGGCATCCCATCCAAAAATCCCCTCCACTCTCCGGCGTCCGGCGTCACCGAAGGCTTTCCGTTTCGCAGGATCCGCCATGAGAGCATTGATTTGGGTGGCAAGATCGCGGGAAAATTGCTCGGGATCACTGGCTTCGAATGGCGTTTCGGTCATCTGCTCCAGAGACACCAGAGTCCCCGTGACACCCTCGACAACCACCTCCTTAATTCCCCCTACAGCGCTGGCGACCACCGGGGTACCACAGGCCATTGCCTCCAGATTGATGATGCCAAAGGGCTCATAGATGGACGGGCAAACGAAAACCGAGGCGTGGCTGTAAAGTTCAATTTTAGTGAGAATGTCGGCCATCTCTTCGATCCAAATCACTCCCTCCCGGTCCCTCTGGGCCATGGTTACGGCCGCCTTCATTTCTTCGGCAATTTCCGGCGTATCGGGGGCTCCCGCACATAAAACGACTTGAAAACCAGGATCGAGGTGTTTGATGGCATTGACGAGATGAATGATTCCCTTTTGGCGGGCGATGCGGCCAAGAAAGAGGACATAGGGCCGATCGGGATCAATTCCAAAGCGCTGGAGAGCCGTCTGGGACGTCACTACCCGGTATTCCTGAAGATCGATGCCGTTATAGATCACATGGAGCCGCTCGTCAGGCACCTGAAAGAGCCGTTGCACGTCGCGCTTGGTTTCCTCTGAGACGGCAATGACCGCATCGGCCATCTCAAGGGCGGTGCGTTCGAGCCAGCAGGTAAAATCGTAACCGCCGCCGAGTTGTTCGCGCTTCCAGGGACGAAGGGGTTCCAGCGAATGCACGGTCACGACGAGCGGGATTCCGTAATTGAGCTTAGCGAGAATCCCACCCCAATGGGCATACCATGTGTGACAGTGCACTACATCGGCGTCGATATTGACCATGTTGGCTTCCAACCCACGCTGAAGAGCTCCAAAGACCGAGAGTAATGCCTTGGGCCCAGTGCAGAGTGAGGGATCGAATCCGAAACCCCGCACCACAGGGTTTCCGTCCGGAAGATTCTGCTCGCCGAAACACCGGACCTCGACAGCAAGAAGCTTAGCCAATTCGCGAGCGAGGTACTGCACGTGGACACCTGCTCCACCGTAGATATTCGGTGGATACTCATTGGTCAAAAGAAGCGCCTTCATCACCGTTATGCTACCAGAGTTAAAGCCGTCAGCAAGCCGCACGGAAAAACGGTTTGAGCAGAAGGTTGAGAGTTTTAAGTCAGCGGCTGACGCCAGACAGTCGGCTCATAATTCCTAATTGATTCGCCTTCGGGCTGTCAGGCAGACGCCAGCCAGTCTGTCTCCCTGCCGTCGGCTCCTAATTTTCTTCAGTGCGTCCGGCGACGTTTGACCTTGAGCTGGGCAAGGGATTTCAGCAAGGAGGCCTGCACCGAGGCATGGCCTTCGACATCGAGGTGTTCCTCTTTCATTGCGGCCTCGGCCCGGCGAATCGCTTCCTCCGCGGCCGCCTCATCAATGTCGCTCTCGGCCACAGCCATATCGGTAAGCACGGAGACTTTTTCCCCCGTCACTTCCACAAATCCTTCACCGACGGCCAGCCGCGATTCTTCGCCGCCTTTGAAAATGCGCAACTCCCCCGGCAGCAACTGCGTCATCAATCCGGCGTGCTGGGGAAGAATGCCCATTTCCCCTTCCGATCCGGGAATGACCACGGAATCCACATCATCGGAGTAGATTTTGGCTTCGGGAGTAACGATTTCGAGTCGGATGGTTGCCATAAAGAAAAGTTTTTAGGGTTCAGTTTTCAGGGTTCGGTTTTTTGCAGTGTTCGTTTCCCAAGAGCTCGCAGCCCATAGAGAACGCCGAACACTGTGAACTCCCTCTATTCCTTAATCATATCGATGCCGCCCTTCATATAGAAATTCCCTTCGGGCACGTCATCGTGCTTGCCGTCGAGGATTTCCTTGAAGCCGCGGATCGTCTCCTGGATGCTCACATATTGCCCCGGCGTGCCGGTAAAGATTTCCGCCACATGGAAGGGCTGGGAGAGGAAACGCTGGATTTTTCGGGCCCGGAAGACGGTGAGTTTGTCCTCAGGCGAGAGTTCATCCATACCGAGAATGGCAATAATGTCCTGCAGATCCTTGTAGCGCTGCAACACCGTCTGGACGCCACGAGCGACGCCATAATGTTCGTCGCCGACAATCTCGGCCGAGAGAGCCTTCGATGTGGAAGCGAGGGGATCAACCGCAGGGTAAATGCCAAGCTCCGCAATGGAACGTTCGAGCACGAGCGTCGAATCGAGGTGGGCAAAAGTGTTCGCCGGAGCGGGATCGGTCAAATCATCCGCGGGCACATACACCGCCTGCACCGAGGTGATGGAACCCTTGGTGGTCGAAGTGATGCGTTCCTGAAGGTCCCCCATTTCGGCCGCCAGGGTAGGCTGGTATCCGACGGCTGATGGCGTGCGGCCCAAGAGAGCGGACACCTCGGCGCCCGCCTGCGAAAATCGAAAAACGTTATCGACAAAAAGAAGCACGTCCTGGTTTTTCTCATCGCGGAAATATTCCGCCATGGACAGAGCGGTGAGAGCCACTCGCAATCGGGCTCCGGGAGGCTCATTCATCTGGCCATACACAAGCGCCACTTTGGACTTGGAAAGATCGTCCTGATTGATGACTCCGGCCTCGCTCATTTCGTGATAGAGATCGTTGCCCTCACGGGTCCGTTCCCCCACCCCGGCGAACACGGAATATCCCCCGTGTTCCTTGGCAATATTGTTGATGAGTTCGAGAATGACGACCGTCTTTCCCACGCCCGCACCACCAAAGGCGCCAGCTTTACCACCCTTGATGAAGGGACAAATCAGATCGATGACCTTGATCCCGGTTTCGAGAATGGACGCTTTCGTGTCCTGCTCGATCAGGGGAGGCGCCGCCCGGTGAATCGGATACTTTTTCTCAAAGGTGACCGGTCCCCGCTCGTCAGTCGGCTCACCGACAACGTTGAAGATGCGCCCCAAAACTCCCTCGCCGACCGGCACGGAAATTGGTGCACCGGTTCCCAGCACCTCGGTGCCGCGTTTCAATCCTTCGGTTCCGCTCATGGCGATGGCGCGAACCCAGCTCTCGCCAAGATGTTGTTGCACCTCCAACGTGACCTTGGTGGCGACGCCGCCGACCTCAAAATGGATTTCCAAGGCGTCGTAGATCTTGGGAATCGGGCCGTCTTGCGGGTTGAATTCAACGTCCACAACGGGACCGATGATTTGGACGATTTTTCCTTTGGTGCTCATGGTGATGATAGTGATTAGCCGAGCGCGAGTTGCGCGGTGGAGATTTCGAGAAGCTCCGTGGTGATGGCGGCCTGGCGGGCCTTGTTGTAGTCGAGAGTGAGATCCTTGCCGAGCTGCTGGGCGTTGTCGGTCGCGCTTTTCATTGCGACCATGCGGGAACTGTGTTCAGAGGCCCGGGTGGCCAGAACCATTTGATAAAGGCCGTAATGCACGTAATACGGCACAATGGCATCGAGAATGCTTTCGGCGCTGGGCTCGAAAAGCAATCCACCTTCAGGGGCGGCGATCGGTGGCTCGTCCGTAGCAACCAACCCGGCCTCTTCCAGACTGGTGATGGGCAGGAGGGACAATTTCGTCGGGGCCTGGGTGAGCGTGTTGACGAAACGCGGATAGAGGACGGTGACCTTGTCCACGTCATGGGAAAGGAATTTCTCGATGGCGAATTTCGAAATCGCCTTTGTTTCCAGAAAACTCGGATGATCCTTGAGAGAAAAATCCGCGATCATTTTGCGTTTACTCCTAGCAAGAAACTGGGTGCCCTTGCGACCCACGGAAATGAACTGGGTCGATTCGATATCGTAGCCGGCGGCTTCGCGAAAAAGGTTGGTGTTCAATCCGCCACAAAGCCCCTTATCCGTGCTGAGAAGAATCACGAGTTCGTTCTTCACCTCGCGTTTTTCCAATAAGGGGTGGAGAGTGGGACCCACCCGGTCTCGCAGGGAGACGAGGACCCGATTCATGAGCTCGGCATAAGGGCGCCCGTTGAGGGCCGCCTCCTGCGCTTTGCGCATCTTTGAGGCAGCAACCATCTGCATCGCCTTGGTGATTTGGGCGGTGTTCTTAACCGACTTGATGCGTCGGCGAATGTCGCGGAGACTGGCCATGGGTTATTTCTTAATTCCCAATTCTCAGTTAAACAGGACCTTAAATTCCTCGAGGGCGGTCTTGAGTTCCGCCGCGAGCTCATCATCGATTTTTTTCTGAATGAGAATCTTGTTCAGCACCGCTTCCTTACGGGTGGTGAGAAATTCCTGAAGCTTGGTCTGAAATTCCTTCACCCGCTCGACTGGGACCGGATCCAAGTACCCATTCTGCATCGCCCAGAGAATGGCGGATTGCAATTGCACGGGGAGCGGCTGGTATTGTGGTTGCTTGAAGAGCTCCACGATTCGGGCTCCGCGGTCCAGAGTGGCCTTGGTGCGGGCATCAAGATCGGAACCAAATTGGGCAAATGCCGCTAACTCCCGATACTGGGCGAGATCCCCTTTGAGCTTGCCGGCGACCTGTTTCATAGCCTTGATCTGGGCTGCCGATCCGACGCGGGACACCGAAAGACCGACCGAGATAGCCGGGCGAATGCCCTGATAGAACAAGTCGGTTTCCAGATAGATCTGCCCATCGGTGATGGAGATCACGTTGGTGGGAATGTAAGCGGACACGTCCCCGGCCTGGGTCTCGATGATCGGCAGGGCCGTGAGGGATCCGTTGCCATATTTTTCTCCCACCCGGGCGGAACGCTCCAGAAGGCGGCTGTGAAGATAGAAGACATCCCCGGGATAGGCTTCTCGCCCGGAAGGACGCTTGAGCAGGAGGGACACCTGGCGATAGGCCGCGGCGTGCTTCGTAAGATCGTCAAATACGATAAGCGCATCCTTGCCATTGTTGAGGAACCACTCGCCGATGGCCGCACCCGAAAACGGGGCGATGTATTGGTTGGTGGCGCTATCCGAAGCGGCGGATGCCACGATGATGGTGTATTTGAGCGCATCGTTCTCCTCCAAAGTATTCACCACCCGCGCGATGTTTGCGTTCTTCTGTCCCACGGCGACGTAAATCGAATAGAGCGGCCGGAAATCGGGATCATTTCCTTCTTCGCCGGCCTTGTTGGCCTTGGCTTGATTGAGAATCGTATCGATGGCGATCGTCGTCTTGCCGGTGGCGCGGTCTCCGATGATCAACTCCCGTTGTCCGCGTCCGATGGGAATCATGGCATCGATGGCCATGATGCCGGTCTGCACCGGTTGGGTCACTCCCCTGCGTCGAATGATGCCGGGAGCAACGTTTTCGACCGGATAAAATTCCTTGGCGTCGATCGGTCCCTTGCCGTCAAGTGGCTGGCCGAGAGCATCCACGACGCGGCCCAAGAGAGCCTCGCCAACCGGAACCTGCAGCAAACGTCCGGTGGTTTTAACTTCATCGCCCTCACCAATGGTTGTGTAATCGCCAAGAATAATCGCCCCCACCTCAGTTTCTTCAAGGTTGAGTGCCAGTCCGAAAAGACCGCCGGGAAATTCCAACATTTCATTCAGCATGGCATCGCTGAGGCCTTCGATTCTAGCCACGCCGTCACCGACTTCGCGGACGGTGCCGACATTGGTTTTTGTGTTGGAAGCGCTTTGGATGCCTTCGATTTTTGCTTCGAGTTCTTGCAGGATGTTGCTCATGGGATTGACCGGTTGTTAAAGTTGTTTGGAAAGTGTGGAAAGGCGTCCGCGGACGGTACCGTCCCAGACATCGCTGCCCAGCTTGATGCGCATGCCGCCCAGCAGCCCGGCAACGGTGTGGAATTCCGCAGTGATGTCGTTGCCGAATTTTTGTTTGAGATTGTTCTCGATCTCCGCCACTCCGGTGGCATCGAGCGCACTCGCGCTTTCGATCACGGCGTGACGCTTTTCGAGTTCGAGTCGGATGAGACGAGTGAATTCCTTGAGAATCTGCAGGAAACTGCGGGGGGTTTCCGTCACGATCCCGGAGGAAATGGTTTCCACCCGGGTGGGATCGACATGGCCATTCACCAAGCTGAGTTTACACAACCCCCGGGCGATGCGACGGGCTTCCCTGCTAATTTTCATAATTGGCTGAAACGCTCAGGAGACGAGTTCCTTTGTGGTTTCCTCGGAGAGCCGTTTCTGATCCTCCGGAGTGATCACTTTGCCCACGACTTTTGCCGTGGTATTGACGACGAGGCCGACCATCTCCTTCTTCACTTCGGCCACCATTTTATTGCGTTCCTGAGTGATGGTTTCCTGAGCCTTGAGGATAATGTTCTCGGCATCTTTGATCGCCTGCTGGGTCTGCTTTTGCGAGTGGACCTCGCAACTGGCACGGGCCTCATCGAGCAACTTGGTCGCATCGTCGTTGGCCTTGCGCAGCACGTCTTGATAGCGAAGCTCCGCCTCTGCGAGTTGCTTCTTGATCTTTTCCGCGTTTTGCTGGCCTTCCTGGATGCGTGTGCGGCGTTCCTCGAGCATCTTGATGACCGGTCCAAATGCCTTCTTGTTAAGGATCCAGTACACGGTGAGGAACAGAATAACTTGGGCACCAAATTTGGGCCAGGTCACTCCGAAGTTTGCGAATATTTGAGTAATGACGTCCATGAACGTGAGCGAAAAGTGATGCGGAGCCCCGTTCGACCGGGGCACCGCATGAAAGTTAACGTCCGTTGAAGGCGAGGATCAGGGCGTAAATGGCGATGGCTTCCGCCAGCGCCATGCCAAGAATGGCGATCGTCAGAACGCGTCCGAATGCTCCGGGGTTGCGTCCGACGGCTTCCGCCGCCTTGGCTCCGACGAGACCGACACCGATGCCGGCGCCGGCGCCCGCCATGCCGAGGGTGAAACTGCCGGTGATGCCGGTGGCGACGGCGGTTTCCGCCAGGATGGGAAGGATGGTGGCTATCATAGGATTTTATCTAGGTTATGGTTGGTTTGTTTTGGTCTTTTCCGCCGTCCGCAGACTTGCACGGTCCCGGCGGAAAAATTGTTGTTTTATGGAATTGTTATCAGTGGGATTCTCCCTCGTTCAGGGCGGTGGAAAGCTGGATATAAACCGCGCAAAGGAGAGTAAACACCAGGGCCTGAAGCACCCCCACGAGGAGCTCAAGAAAATAAAAGGGGAGAGGAACGATGACACTCATCATGTAAGCCACCATATTCGGCAGGCCCAGATCGTGCCCGAGGTTGATCATCGAGGTGAGCAGGGTCTCCCCCGCGTAGACATTGCCAAAGAGTCGCAGCGACAACGAAACGGGCCGGAACAGAATTGAAATCACCTCGATGATGCCGACAAAGAAAAAGATGAAGGCGAAGAAGAAGCCCATGGCACCCTTCAATCCTCCCTTCGGTCCAAAAATATGCACCAGTGTCCCCCAGACGCCCGCTTCCCTGATGGTCCAATAAATCCACAACACCATGAACACGGCCGCCATAGCCAGTGTCGTGTTGAGATCGGCCGTCGTGGGACGCAGAAGAGGCACGGCCACCTCGAAACCGTGATCCGATTCATGCCCCCATCCAATGGAACCCACCCCGGGAATCAGCGAAAACCAGTTCGATACAAGAATGAAAAGAAACAAGGTGGCCAGCAGACTGAAGACCCGCGAGATCATGTGGCGCCCGACGATCCCCTCAAGCATATCGTACAAGGCTTCCACGATTGCCTCAAAAAGATTTTGCACGCGGCCAGGGATCAACTCCATCCGGAGGGTGGATTTCCGGGCCCAGAAAAGGATGAATCCGACGACAATCAGAGAGACAAGAAGAGAATTCGTCAGCCATTCCAAATAGCTCACACCAAGATACGCCTGGTTAAAACTCGGCGCATCAAGGGTCAATCCTGAGGCAATGAAAAAATGGAAATCCATGTGAAAATTGTTTCGCGTTCCCACCAGGTAAAAGCTCGGCCACGATGTCTGCCATACGACAGCGTTGCTTCCTCCCAAATAGGGCGAGAAATTTTTTTAGCAGCGTCGTTTTATTGCGCAAGCCCTATTTGTGAAAAATTTCACAAGGGGTCTAAGACGAGGGTTGCTGAGCCGAAAATTTCTGGAGATGGGCGAGGCTGAAGAGGCCAACGATCTGACTTGAGAGATTGACGACGGGAAGCACTGGCTCGGCGAGGCGATGGAGGGTTTCTAGGGCTTCGCCGAGGGGAGTCTCGGGCCGTAGGGTAGGAATTTTTCGGCCCACCGATCGGGCCTGCGACTGGGGCGGCAGTTCCCGGGCCGCCTGGAGCAGTTCCTCCCGGCTGGCCATTCCGTGCAGATGGAGAGCGCCATCCACGAGAGGAAAAACATCCTGGGCATTGCCGGAGAGCCGGGCGCTCAGATCCCCGATTGTGAGGTCAAACGGCAAGGCCCGAAATTCGGTATTCATGAGGTCCCCCACACGCAGGAGTTGCACGGAATCCCGCATTTGCGCATGGGCCAATTCCTGCTTCGCTCCCATGAAAACAAAGAGGGCAATGAACCCCAAAATAAAATTTCCGGTAAAGAGGGCCAGGCCGACAAAGATGACAGCGATGACCTGGCCGGTGCGAGCGGCAATGGTGGTGGCCCGGACGTGAGTCAGTCGCATGGCGAGAAGCGATCTGAGGACGCGTCCCCCATCCATGGGAAATGCCGGAATCATGTTGAAAACGATCAACATTACGTTGAGTGAAAACAAGATCTCCAGCAGACCTTCCCCGCCTCCTCCCTGCCAGAGGGTCCGGGGATCAGGCACGTGCCAGATGGCAAGTGCGATCCCGGCGGCGATTCCCACGTTCACCGCCGGACCCGCCACCGCGATCATCAATTCCTGCCAGGGGGAGGTCGGCATGCGTTCCAGCCTGGCGAGCCCGCCAATGGGCAGCAAAGTGATGTCCGGGGTGCGAATCCCATAGCGGCGGGCAGCAAACGCATGACCGAATTCGTGAAGAAGCACACAGAGGAACAGGAGCAACATCAAGGTGACCCCGGCCACAGCGCCCGCGAAACCGCCGGTCTCGTAAAAACTCCAGGCGTAGAAAGCGAGGAGAAGAAAAAACGTCACATGGACGCGCACGTCGATTCCAGCGACTCTTGCAATGCGATACGATCCTTTCACGGCAGGGCACCTTCGCGAATCTTCGATACCAAGCAAGTGTTTTCAGAATTCCCGCCCTACGGAAATCCGTCGCGCTGTCCCAAAATCCTACGAAAACATCCTCCGCCAATGCATCCCTCATCTCCACGCTCCGCGCGGCTCTGAAAATATTCGCCAGATCGAGCCCCACTCCCCCCACCCTCATCCTGCGCATATCCCTCTCAAAAAAGATTTAGATTTTCGAAGTTGAAATTTCGTCTCTAATGCCGCCCTCGTTCGGGCCGGCATCCGGCGGGGACGAATTTTCTATTTCTCACATCAATCCGCATCGCGTATCCCATTCATCCCATGTCCTCACTATTAAAAGCCCTCGTCGCCGACCCCATTTCCGAAACTGGTGTGGACGAGCTTGCCGGCGGCGGAACTCTCGAAGTCACGGTCCAGACCGGATTGACCGAAGCCGAACTCATCAAAATCATTCCCGCGTATTCCGCTTTGGTCGTTCGCAGCCAAACCAAAGTCACCGCCGCAGTGCTGGCCGCCGCCACCTCCTTGAAGGTCGTCGGACGAGCCGGAGTCGGAGTGGACAACGTTGATATTGAAGCCGCCACCAAGGCTGGTGTCATCGTGATGAACACCCCGGGCGGAAATACGATCTCCACCGCCGAGCACGCCTTTTCCCTTCTCGTTTCCATCGCCCGCAGCATCCCCCAGGCCGATGCCAGTATGAAGGCCGGACGTTGGGATCGAAAAAAATT
>CALBXK010000292.1 GCA_937890535.1 uncultured Spartobacteria bacterium | reverse complement strand
AGCAGATTTCTGAGATCCACATTTGAATAACAATGGGTCAGAACTTCGGATGCCGTGATCGTGATCACTCCCCGGATTTTCGGACATTGTTCGAAGAGTTTTTGAAAACCTCCGGTCAAATAGGTATCCGTAAATTCGCACTGGGTGCAAAACGCATGACTGGGTTCATGGGAGGTGCACAACGGATGCTCAGATAGCGGATTGAATGGACCCTTGAGGTGAGGATATTTCTCAAAAATGGGATCCATTTCCTGGAATCCCTTGGGTTCATTGATATAGAGAAAAACTCCCACATCATAACGAGCTCCTTGCTCAACAATGCGATTGAGAGCCTCCACCCGCTCGAGATTCCGATGATTCCAGTGCGGCGCCTCCTCAAAGAGAACCAAATCGCGCAGTTGCCCGCGCAACCATATGGCGGTGTATCCCCCGTCCCGCACAGAATCAAAATAGGCCTCATCGAATTTCTGCCATTCCGAGAGGATTTCATCTCCGTAGAAATCGGTTTGACAGTTCCGTAGAATAAGTTCCCGACCGGGGGATTTTGGGGCCATCATTGCTCATTGCGACAGACTGCCATCGCCTCGATTTCAATCAGAAGATTTTCAAACGCGAATCCCGCAACCCTGAGAGCCGTTACGACGGGACCAGGTTCCGGGTAGAACTCTCTCTGCACCGCAGCAATGGTTGCTTCTGTCTCCGCAATACTCGCCCAATCGCCAGGTGCATAGTAGTAGATGTAGAGCTTCGCGACATCACTTTCGTCAAGACCACCCTCACGTAGGGTATTGCGAATGAAATTGAACACGTTGCGCGTCTGGGTGGCCATGTCTTTACCCACCGCTCGCGCGTTGTCGTCGGCAGAGATCTGCCCGCCGATGAACGCGAGATTTCCAATTTTCCAGCCTTGGGTGAACGAATTGTTTGGAATACTCCAATCCCAATGATTCGCAGGTTGCAGGCGTTGCTTATTTGCTCCCAAGACCGCGATCCCCTCGACCTGGATCAACTCCTGGGCATAGGGAAATCCTGTGATCCGCAACCCCGCCCCAGCCGCCGAGGGGATGGACATATACTGCCGTCGCACATTCGTCATCTTCTCCCAATAGTTTGTCACCTCAGCACCTTCGCCAAAAAAGCGGAAATAGGTGTTCTGCCGCATCAGATTATTTCGGTCGCCCCCCCGGCTTCGAGAAGGATTTCCATATTCCGGAAGACATTGGCGGTCTGCGCTTCAATGTCTCCCACCCCAATGGGATTTCCGGCGTCATCGAGGGAGCGTTGTCCCCCGATGAAGATCATATCTCCCACCTTCCATCCATGTGACCAGGGACGATCCTGCCCCCAATTCCAATGACCGGGAGGCATTAGGCGTTCTTTTTCGCCTCCCACCACCGCCCACGCATCCACCTGAATGAGGACGTCGTCCCGACTAAATCCAACCCGGATCTCGGTCGTGGTGGGGCCCGGATCGGAAAAATATCCGATTCGCACCTGATCGAGTTCCTCCAAAAACTTCGCAATCGCGGCGTCATCGCCATCACAACGAAAGTAAATATTGTGTTTAACGACATCCGCCATGCTTGCTCCGGCTTCGTTTAATGCACGTTTCAACGCCTCAAAGGCATTACGAGTCTGTGTTGTGATATCGGCACCAAGAACCCGACCCGTCGTATCAAGAGACATCTGACCTCCGACGAAAATAATGTTGTCTGCTTTGGCCACGTGTGGACGTGTGCCCGCAGTGAATGCTAGTTGTTTTGTCATAAGAGGATTACTGCGGCGACGCGGTGGATATTTGCGAGGGGAGAGTGGGGTTCACGGGATCATCCAACAATGCCGCTGTATCCAAGGCCGCCACATGTCCGTCTCCAAAAAGAAAATTGCCATGATTTTTGTGTCGCAAATGGGCAACATGCAAAACATTTGAATTTGTCTGAAAGTAATAAAATTGCTGGTTCTCTGCAGGTCCACCTCCGATATAGACGGAATCACCCACCATCATAAACTGACTGCCCGGACCATATTGTTGGTTGTTGATGTCGCCTATATTTCCGCCGGTCATGCGATATTGCCACCAGTCTCCATTCCACATCGTTGCAGGGGCAGGAGGAACTCTCATTCCATATGTGTATGAGGGTTCCTTCCATTTTTTTGGTGTTTGCGAAGGGCATAATAAAACAGAGTGTTGTCCGACTTTATTCGCATCAGGCAGGTAGCCCCCATCTACTAGCATCTCATTCCATAGTTTACCTGTCGCCACATTATACATTTTTGGAAATGAGTTTTTGTTTTCAGAGGCATAAAGGTGAAGCCCTATGCCAACCTGCCTGAGATTACTCATACAAACTGCACCCCGGGATGAATCCTCCATGCTCTTGATCACCGGAAAAAGCAAGGCAGCAAGAATTGCAACAACCGCAATAACCACCAAGAATTCGACCAGAGTGAAGCCTCGTCTGCCTCCGACCGAATTCGGAAAGTTGTTTGGTACACTTCCAGAAAACAGGGATTCGCTGTTCGCTAAAAACTTTTGCATTACTGCCCCTCACCATCAGATTCCACTTTCATTTCCGTAAGGTACGCACCGCCGGTGAAGGGATCGTCGCTATTTTCTACCAAAACCCCTTTCATTTCCAATCTTGCGGGCGGCATCGCGGCGGTTCTATCAAGTTCTCTGGTTTCCCTCACCTCCAGGGTGATCGCCCCCTTGGCATCTAATTGTTGGATCGTGATCTCACATTCACGTTCTATAAAGTCGCCCACTATTTTGACCTCATACCATTTTTTAGCGATAATCGGCATCAGGGTGGGAGCACCATCTTTGGTGACAAAGTATCCTGAATAATTCGACAGCGCCACAATCTCGACATTG
The DNA here is from genome assembly GCA_937890535.1 of uncultured Spartobacteria bacterium. Taxonomy (GTDB): domain Bacteria; phylum Verrucomicrobiota; class Verrucomicrobiia; order Chthoniobacterales; family Terrimicrobiaceae; genus CAMASH01. The sequence continues at coordinate 3,729 of CALBXK010000292.1, read as the reverse complement.
CTTTCAGTGAAAAGCGATATTTTGGGTATTTGGGATACTCCGCTTGCACTCAGCGGAAAGACTCTAAACGTCAGGGTATAGCGTCCCGTCTCAGCGTTTTCAGACCAGACCAAAGAACGTTCCACCCACGCGAATTCCTCGCGGCTTCCGTATCCTCCTTTCATAAACAACACCTGACGATCTTCATCGGAATATTCGTCGAACGTGATTTCGCAAAGCGCTTCAGATGTCTCTTGGAGATTCTCCCACCCATCCTGTCCTGTCAACGGCCCGAGATGGTATTGCGGGCTTTGAAATCCATGGCTGTCCCAGAGCACTCCTCCCATGGCAAAGGATGGGAGGCAGATTGTCATGCCGACTACGATATATTTAAGGTCTGTTATTGCACTCATTTTGGTAATTTCCTAAGGATGGCGGCGCTCCAATCTTCTGGAAGCCGTAGTTCGGTAAAATTCGCGCCATTTTTTGTTAACATGGGAGCGGTGAACCCTACGGCTTCTTTTCCTTCCGCGTTGAAAACATGCACCTCATGCTCGCTGAGGTCGCTCCATCCGAATAGGCCGCTCTTTTTTGTGATGATTCGTTCTTTTCCAATGATATATCCCGCGTGCAACTCCACGGGAGTGATGGGAAACATATACTCCGTCAAAAATTTGTGAGTTGGGAAAGCCATGGTAGCGTTGGAAGTATACCAGTAGTACACACACCCGTAGTCCAAATTGCGGAGCATGCTCCGGTAGGCATCCACTCCCTCTCTTTCGGTGAGATGATCTCCCAAACCAATGGGGGTGTAGAGTTGGATGTCCGCGCAATTCTCACTGGACCCAGTCTCCACAAACCTTGGAAAATGGAGATTGGCGGTGGTTCGGGTTCGGGGTGCACCGTTGCCGGTCAGGATCGGCCTCTCCCCATGGGCCAGAATGCGTTTTGCCTGCGCCATGCGCCACGGCAATGAAAGCAGGGTCACGGAACTTTTTAGGGAATCGACAGTCATGGTTTTGGCATTAATGTCCGCACTACAACCATCCCAGGGTTCCCCATAATGATATTCGTAGCGCGAGTATTCGAATTCGTCCCAGAACACCCCGTCGGCGCCAATTTTATCGAGAATGATATCCAGCGATTTCGCGGTCATCACCCCGAACGAATTGGTTTCCGTCGGTATATACAGCTTGAGTTCCGCATTTCCATAATCCGCATGTTCCCCTGCGGAGGTGAGCAAGCGTGCATCGGAGAATAGCGCCATAGCTTCTTCCGAGGTGTCGGAAAATGAATGATAATAGTAGAGACTCTTCAGGGTCGGCGCGATCTGGCGCAATCGATTGACCAGTTTGACCTGTTCGGAAATATCGAGTCCCTGCCACTCCAGTCCCAGGGGCGGGACCCCCGGCGTGCGCCCCGCCGGATAGCAATTATACAAGCATCCATATTTCAGACTTTTGTATTTAATATAATCCGCCAATTTTTCGTCGCTCCATTGCCCTTCCGCCCCCGGATCGCCCCGCATGAAGGAAAACGAGCCATCAATCATAAAATTGACGTCATTCAACCGTCGGGCCGCATTGACAAAAGCATAATAAGGATCTGCTCCCCCGACCGGGAAGATCGCCCATTCGACCGTATGGCTTTCGCCGGGGCGGATGACCAGTTGTTTGTCCGTCAGTCCGAAGGTTTTCTCCGTCATGTCGGCAAATGATCCGATATGAACACGAAACACATCATCCAAAGCCAGAAGGGCAAGCCCACTTGCCTTGGAAGCTCCGAAGGCGCTCGGGTGGGCTGGCGATGCCTGACTGGCAATCGAAATATCCGAGGATACGGGCAGCCCGGCCAGATAAATTTGGGCGACTTCAGGGAGTTTCCCTCCCGTCTGTCCCGCATGGTATCGCAGCATAACCGGGAGGATTTCCTTCGTTAAATTGGTAAAGGTATCCTTGACAAGAATGGCTTCAGGCAATTTTTCAGTGGTTCGTTTGAAAGTGAAATACGTATTGGACTGGTTGGTCCAGGCTGGGGCCGGGGTTGAAAACTGTGACGTGACCTGCCAGGTGTCTCCATGGACGCCAATCGTTAGTTTCCCGTCCTTCGTATTTTCCAGCGTGTAGTCCACTCCATGAGAGGCCGCCGGAGTAAAGACGGGCAATTCCCCCGTGGGCGCTCCCGCCTTGACCCGGGGCGGAGGGGGCGCGGTTTGGAAGGTCAATTTCCCATGGCCCACCACCAGGGGAAGGGTGTTCGCGTTGCCGGAGTTGGCAATAGTGAGTGTATTCTCGGCATTGGGTTTTAGCAACTTGGTGACATCCACCTCGACCAGGCTGGCTTTGCCATTTTTCAACCCATATTCCGGACTCGCGTCTAGAGCCCTGAACGTATTGCTATAGCCTACGGTAAACGTCTCCCCCGTCGCCATGTTGAGTGACTGTCCCCGCCGCATCGTTTCTGTGATGGCTCTATTTCTTAGGCTGTCCGCCGTGACCCAGGTGCCGTTGATCCCGATTTTCATGGCGGCAACGGCGTATCCCCCAGGGTATTCCATCTCCAGACGCGCATTTATCCCCAAGACCGCTTCACGATCCGACGGAATTTTACCCACCGAAAATGTGATTTCTTTCTCCTGTCTGATGGGAATCTCCTCATGTTTAAAAATTGGTATGCCGGGCATCGTATTTTTTCTTGGAACTGGTTTGGCATCCGAGCCAGCAAGCACCGCAGGGATCATTCTTTTACGGAATCCGCCCGCCCATTTTTCTGGAGATATCGTCATCATCGTTTGCTGAGTTCCCACCGCCTCATCACAATCGGATACGGCGACTTCCAACGTCAGTCCCGTGCCGATCTCGGGTTTGACACCCAGCAAGGGCCATGGCACGGAGGCTTCGATGGCATACCCAGTTTCGGTACGTTGGGCCACGACCATGATCTTCGTTGCTGACCTGCCAGTGGGATGATAAATCCAAGCCTCGGCTTTGATATCCTGCAAAAGATCGCCCGTGTGCTGGAAATTACCCGGATTGAATGCAATGATCCACTGGCCGTCGCCAAACGGATCCCGGCCTGAATCGACATCGGGCGTGACATCCAAATATAACTCGACATGATCCCCCTTATACAGGTCCCGCCCACGATCAGTCTGGCAATGGACGTCATCGCGAACATCTGCTGCGATATAAAGGCATTCTTCGCGCCATGCCAACCAGACCTTGGCACTAAGATCGTTGGTGCTGCCCCATTTGTCTTTGCCATAAATAACCTGTTCCTCACGATTTAACTGATAGACCGGCACTTTGGCCCACTCGTTGAGGATGCCGTCCATACTAACCGGAGGATCCGGCTTATAAGGAATGGCCAAATCCAACTTCTCCACTGTATTCTGTCCAGAATCCTCAGGTTCTGCCGCCGTCCCATTAAACATCGTTATCAATAGAATGCACAGGAAAAATTTTCCAATCGGGTGGCGGATGGAGGCAAAATGCTTATGGATTTCCCGGGTATAATTATTTTTCATTTTGTTAACTGGAAATTTGTTCGATAAATGAGACAAAGTCTGACGTAAATGGCACGAAGTTAGGGGATGTCCCATAGTCGAAGGCCAGTTTGCTAAGCAAACACCGTCCGGGGTATTGACATCTAAATTACTCTGCCCTGAATGCGGCGACCCAAAACACGTCAAGTTGGCACAATCTGAGCCTACTCTGCGCAGGCATTGCTGGAATGGCTTCGAGTTTCTAG
>CALBXK010000291.1 GCA_937890535.1 uncultured Spartobacteria bacterium | reverse complement strand
AACCTTCTGATCCGTAATCAGATGCTCTATCCAATTGAGCTACGGCTGCGTTTGTAAGGCGGTCACTAAAGCTGTCTTGCCCTCGGACGTCAAATCGGATTTTGTGAATATTTTCCTCCACTGAACGTTTTTCTCCCATGACACGCCTCATCCCCCGCCGTTTGAAGGCGACAGTCTTCCTCACGCTCGCCCTGGGATTCCTCCCCTGCTCCTCGCATCCCGCCGCTGAAAAGTCGGTTGATGTCTCAAAAATTTACGGACGGATCCAGATCGTCACCTCATTTCCCGATTACAAGGCAAAAGTCGTCACCAATTTTCCGGATCTTCGGGTGAAAACGGTGGAGAGTTTCCCGGATCGGCCCGGCCGCTGGCAGATCGTCGATTCGTTTCCCGATTACAAGATTCAGATTGTGAACTCATTTCCGGACTTCACGGTCCAGTTTGTCGATGGGTTCCCAGGAGTGCGTCCCTAACGGGTCGAACGGGTCCGAGGTTTGTACCCGCTGGTCAGAATCTATTCATACCGCAGGGCCTTCACCGGATCGAGTCGGGAGGCCACCCAAGCGGGCAACAAGGCGGCGAGCGAACAGATGACGAAGGCACTGGCACAGATGATGGCCACGTCCTGGGGAACAATCTGAGCGGGAATTTCGCTAAATTGGTAAATGGACCGGGGAAAGACTTCGAGGCCAAAGACATTGTACAGGAATCGGCTGAAGTCGTTGCGGAGAAGAACCACTCCCACCCCAAAGCCCAGCCCGAAGAGAGTACCAAAGATGCCTATGATGACTCCTTGAATGAAGAAGATCCCCACAATCTGCGGGCTCTTTGCCCCCAAGGCCTTCATCACCCCGATGTCACGGGTTTTCTGCACGGTGGTGGTGATCTGCGTGTTCATGATGCAAAAAGCCGCCACAATGATGGCCATGGTTAAGATGATAAACATGACATTGCGCTCGGTGCGAATGGCATCGAAGATTTGTTTGTTCATGTCGATCCAGGTGAGGGCGTACATCGGAGGCTTCAGGATGGTGTCGAGTTCGTCCCGCACCGGACCGGCCAGGTAGGGGTCGCTGGTCTTGAGGGCGAGTCCGTGAACTCCGCCGCCGAGATTGTAAAGTTCCTGGCCGATATGCAGGGGGACGAGCAAATAGTCGCTATCGTAGAGATAGCGACCACTCTCAAAGATGCCGCTAACTTCCAGTTCTGTGGGCAGGATCATCTGTTTGAGGGCACTGGCGTCTGCGGCACCGCCGTCGGCCTCCAGCCGGTTAAGTTCCTCCATGACGCCATCCAGATTCCCCGGCGAAAATACGCTGATGGTGTCACCCACACCGGCCCCGAGGGTTCTCGCGAGCTCCGATCCCAGAATGGCCTTGTTTCCATCGAGATCATATTCGCCAGCAATGAGAAAGGGACGCATTGCCACCACGTCCTCTTCCAACTCGGGGTCAATCCCACGAATCTTCGGGGCCATGCGCCGGCCGCGGTATTCGACGATGACCGGCCCTTGCACGAAGGGAGCCGAGGCGGTGACATCAGGAACCTCCCCCACCCGATTCCGCAGATCCGACCAGTCGTCAAGCACCCCGGAATTGCTCACGACCACATGGGGCTCAAATCCAATGACCTTGCGCTGCAATTCGAGCTCAAATCCGGTCATGACCGCCATAACCACAATCAATAACGCGATGGCACACGTCACCCCCACGATGGAAATTATGGTGATAACGAGCAGAAACATCCGCTTCGGAAGGAGATAGCGGAGCGCAAGAAAGAGACTGAAATTTTTGAGATTCATAAGTGAGCTATCTGAGCCAGAGCCGCGACATTCGCCTCAATCGCCCATAAATGAGCGAGGCGGCCATGGGACCTGAGCCGGAAGGTTCATGGAGGCGGCCAACATAGGCAAACGCAATCACATTCACTACCAATAACGCCAAAAAGTAGAAACTGTGGCGCTTCCAATGAAAGACGCCGGTCACCACCTCAAAAGACCCGATGGTATCCAGACCGACGCCCCAGAGTACCGGAGACGCGCCCAGGCCGAGGCTGGCAATCACGGTGAAGAGGGCAAAGAAATGGTTGCGCCCCATCTCCGGCATTGTCGCCATGACGATGCGCCCATTGGCCACGTTGAAAGTGGCCGACGCGGCACCGGCCAAGAGATTCATGGTCGCGATCAATCCTGGTCGGCAGGACAATATCCCCGAGGCGATCAGAAACCAGAGCAGAATAATTAGCGAAAAAATTCCCGTCGCCACCCGGATCAAGGGCTTGCTCCCGATGGAATCAATCAGCCAACCCACAAATGGCAAAACTCCCAGAGCTCCAACGAAAGCAAAGGCGGAAAGATAGAGCACAGTCGAAACCTCAAAATGCGAATTTTCCCTCAGATACTCAACCGTGAAGACCCCGAGGCTTCCAACCATCGTCATATAGATGACGTTAAAGGTCAGAAGTTTTCGAAATGGAACATACCCAATGATGGCCCGCCAGGGAACGCTCTGGGAACTCCTCCGGATGGTTTCACCCGGGGGAACATCAGGGACTTTTCTGAGGAAATACACACTTGCCGCACCGGCCACGGCAGCGACCAACAACACCAAAGCATATTCCCATTGATCCACATGCCCGGTCATCAACACCGCCGCGAATACGAGCGAGAGAAGACAGCCCACGTGAATAAATATCTGATCAATGGAGAGAAAACGGCCCCGTTGTCGCTCCTCAATGAGCCCCGTCATCCAAGGCATCCAACCGGTCGTGGAGATTCCGCGTAAAAGATTAAAGACAAGCAAAAGAACCAGCAAAACCACCATTTTGGCCACGTCATCAAGAAAGGCCATCATCGGCACGGTACACACCATAAAAATAACAACAGTGCGGAGACTCCAACCGACGACAACGAAACGTCGATAGCCGTAGCGGGGAAGATATTTTGCCGCCGGGAGCTGAAATACGGTCATGAGAGGTGTCATGGCCGCAACGATTCCCAACACCGTCGAACTGGCGCCAAGCGATTTCGTATAGAGGATGATGGGGGCTCCCATCATGATCTGAAACGATATGGCGTTGAACACCTGAAACCAGTGGGCATTGAACGAACCTGGTGGATAGTCGGATTTCATAATCCGACAGATACGAGGGAGCAGATCCCTTCGGCGTCCAACACCCTATGCCGAACGACTGAATATATCTGCGAAAGATCCGTCATTCCCGCCTTCGCATGTGAGGAAAAAGGATCACGTCGCGAATACTTTCTGCGCCGGTGAGCATCATCACCAACCGATCAATACCAATCCCAATACCACCCGCCGGAGGCATGCCGTACTCCAGGGCATTAAGAAAGTCCTCATCGAGTTTTTGGGTCTCGCCTCCGCTCTGAGCCCCCAGACGAGCTCGCTGCACATCAGGGTCGTTCAGCTCGGAATATCCGGGCGAAATCTCCTGTCCATTGATGACGAGTTCATAGACATCGACCACAGTATCGTCGTCCACGTTCTGCTTCGCCAGTGGCACCAGCTCCTTCGGACAATGGGTGACGTAAAGGGGATTGATGGATTTTTCCTCAACCAGTTTCTCAAAGACATGTTGGGCGACCTCGAAGTCCTCGCCGTAATGTGAGACATCCAGGCCCAATTCGCCGCACCGGGCCCGACGCTCTTCCGAAGTCATGGCCCCCCACCCCGGCACGGCTTCCTCGATCAAGTCGGCATAGCGGGCCCGCTTCCACGGCCGGGTCAGATCAATGGTCTTGGTCACTTGTCCGTCGGCATCCTTGTGTTCGATCCGGAGTCCACCACAGATCGTCTCCGCCAGATGGCAGACCATTTCCTCGACGAGTTCGGCCATCTTCTCAAAATCTGCAAAGGCCCAATACGCCTCCAACATGGTGAACTCCGGATTATGCCGCCGGGAAATTCCCTCATTGCGAAAATTCCGATTGAGTTCAAAGACCTTGGGAAACCCACCGACCAGAAGCCGTTTCAGATACAGTTCCGGCGCGATGCGCAAAAATAGATCCATTCCCAGAGCGTTGTGGTGGGTCTGGAAAGGCTGGGCCGCAGCCCCTCCTGCGATGGCCTGCATCATGGGGGTCTCGACCTCAAGGAAACCCCGATCCTCCAGGAATCGCCGGATCGCCCGCACAATCGCAATCCGCTGGCGAAACTTCTCCCGCGAATCCGGATTGGCAATCAGGTCCAAATACCTCTGGCGGTACTTCGTCTCCGCGTCCTGGACCCCGTGCCACTTCTCTGGAAGCGGCCGCAAGGACTTGGAAAGGACCTTGAAGGACTTGACCCGAAGCGTCGGCTCCCCGGATTTGGTGGTGAAACATTCCCCCTCCAGACCAATCCAATCCCCAATGTCGAGATGCTTGAAGATCGCGTAGCGCTCGGGTCCAACCTCCTTGGCATGAAGAAAAATTTGCATCCGTCCGGAGAAATCCGAAATGTCGAGAAAGTGGCTCTTGCCCATATCGCGATGGGCGGTGATACGGCCTGCGGCCCGAACCCCGGCCCCCTCAACGAAGCCGGCCCGCAATTCGGCGACGCCCCCGTCGGTGTCAAAGCGCCCGCCAAACGGAGATTCCCCCGCCACGCTCAAGGCCTCCAGTTTCTGACGCCGCACGGCCAACAACTCGCTGATTGATTCCATTCCTTGAATTGAGCAAGTCCCGTCCCCTCCGGCAAGCTTCGACCCGTCCCGAGCCAAAGAGTGTCAACAATTTCCAAACCCCGGAGATCCAGAAGTGCTCTCCGCCCCGGGTGAATTCTATAAATCGGTCGGAGTCACTCCGCCGAGATTGACGACGGGGGTGCCTCCGCACCGCACCCTCGAGAGATCCTCCCATGGGGGGGAATGACGGCGGTCGATGGCGTCTAATTCAGAATCGAATGAGGGAGCATCACTTGGATTCCGAATCCCGAACAAAATCCTGCACATAGACCACTCCAATCAGGGCCCATAGGATGGTCGTTTTGTCAAACAGGTGCCTCATGTCGATGAAGGTTCCGCCATCGCGAGATCAAAGAGAGCCCGATAAAGTTCCGTCAGAGTGGCTCCCTCCGGAGACGCCGCCTCAAATTCGACATATTCATTAAAAGTCGCAGGGAAGGAAACATTAAACCCGGTATGAATCATGACCTGATCACTGTCGCGGCGGGGCACTAAAAAATCCGGGGTGTCATTTCCATCGGTGGGGAGCCATACCATGGTCCCGCCCATCGTCATCATCTCCCCCATGATCGGGAGGACTTCCCCCACCCCAGCGCCCAATCCTCCCAGCCCCAACGAATAGGCTTTATCAGAAAACGTTTTCTTCCGCATTTGATCAATAGTCACTCGTGCCCAGAGAACATCCTCGATGTTCCCCAGCACCTCCACCGTCCCCGGGGCCGACGTCCCCTTTTGAAAGATTAGCCGTCCACAAGGCAATTCATGCACTTCGCGGGCCACACCGCTTTCGGAAATCGCGGCCTCGATGGACTTGAAAATCGAAAACTCCTTTTCCAGGCCCGCCATTTTGACAACCGCCAGGAAATACGGTTGCAGTTCGACAAACATGAGGCGGCCCCCGCGGGCTTGTAGCCTTTTGTGCAGTTTCACCAAAATGCGAATGCCCGCGCTACTGAGATAGGTGACGTCCCGGGCATTCACAATCACCGTGTTCGTCCCCTCGACCAGATCAAAGTCGGGCTCGATCTGCTCGGCTCCATAGGCATCAAGGCGGCCCACAATCCGGAAAACCTTCGTGGCAGCAACTGTTTCGAGATGGAGCGAAATGGACATCTCCAGACGATGAAAATGGAATCCGTTCTTGTCAACGTCGCTTCGCAATCGGAACGAAAGCGGATTTGACTTTCGCAATCTGTGAAATTCGCTCACTCTGCCCCCGATTATGAAAGTCCATTCCTCGGAAGAACACGGTGTCACCATCCTCAGTCTTGAAGGTCGTCTGGAAACCAACACTGCGGAAATTTACGACACGGCATTCGAGGCCGCCCACGCGAATGGCGCTACCAAATACGTACTCGATTGCGGGAGCTTGACCTACATTAGCAGCATCGGCCTGCGTTCCATCCTTCAGTCCTTGAAGCGCCTCTCAGCCTGCGATGGCGATCTTGCCATCGCGGCGCCCGCCCCCATGATTATGGAAATTTTCGAAATATCCGGCTTCAAGTCCCTGCTATCCATCCACCCGGATCGAACGGCGGCAGTCGCTGCCCTCGTCTGAGCCCGCTTCATCCGCCGTGGGAGAGGAAAATCCCAAGCTAACGCACAATCCAAACCGAGCGCTCGAATGCGCAAAAGATCACTGGAATATTCCCTCTCTTGGCGAGAGACTGCCACTGATGCAACGTCGGAAGTTTCTTCAAATCCTTGCCGGAGCGGCTGCGGCCGCACCGCTTTCCAGCCAACGGGCGGAATCCACTCCGTCCGATGAACTCGGTCCCCTGCTGCCCCTGCGACCGTTGGGAAATTCCGGTATTAAGGTCACTTGTTTGGGATTGGGCGGATTCCATATCGGATGGACCACCGAAAGCCTGGCCCAGGCGACCATCGAAGCGGCCCTGGAGGAAGGGGTGCGTTTTTTTGACAC
>CALBXK010000290.1 GCA_937890535.1 uncultured Spartobacteria bacterium | reverse complement strand
CCCTCCGACGATCCCTTTCATGTCGGAACACTTTTTTGGGATGCTTGCCTACTACGTTCACGACCTCAGCCCTTTTCTTGTCCGCTTCGGCGAAAACTTTGGTTTGCGTTGGTATGGACTGGCCTACGTGGCAGCGTTCCTGCTTGGCATCGTGGTGGTGCGTTCTCTTTCCCGCCGTGGATGGTGCGATATCCCTCCCGAAAATGTTTCCGACTTCATTATCGGAACAGCCATATTCGGGGTCCTTTTGGGGGGACGTCTCGGCTACATGCTATTTTATCGTCCCGGGGAGTTGCTCCACGACCCGATCGTCATCTTTAAGGTCTGGGACGGGGGGATGTCCGCCCACGGCGGCATCCTCGGAGTGACGTTCTACACCCTGTGGTATGCCTGGCGGCACAAATTGTCCTGGCGCAATATTGGAGACAATCTTGTGGTGGCCGTCCCCATCGGACTTTTCCTGGGACGAATCGCAAACTTCATCAATGGAGAACTCTACGGACGGATCACTTCGGTTGCTTGGGCCATCCAGTTTCCCAAAGAACTTTTCGATGCCCCGCCAGAAACCCTTCGTCGGGCAGTGCTTGCGGCCGAACAGCTTAACCCAGCCTGGACCACACCCCAAGCCCTGGTGGACAATGTCGGAACCTCTCCCGAACTCCGGATCCAACTCGGCGAGATTCTTTCACCTCGCCATCCCTCCCAAGTTTACGAAGCCGTGCTGGAGGGCGCCATACTCTTTCTCATTCTCTGGATCTTGCGAACCCGGTTCCGTCTCCGTAATGGAGTTTTGACCGGAATTTTCTTCGTCGGCTATGCGCTGCTCCGCAGCGTCGCCGAGGTCTTTCGGGAACCTGATGCCGCCCTCACTGGTCCCTTCACCCGGGGACAATTTCTCTCCCTCTTTCTGATCCTCATTGGCCTTGCGTTCCTGATCTCTGCCAAACTGCAGCCCGCCTGGCCCCGCCATCGCGGCTCGAAATCCTGACCTCAGAGACTATCCGCTCTTGAAACAGAGTCGCCGTTTAAGAAAAACGACGCTGCTTGCACGATGACAGCTCCAACGGAGAATAGTCGAACGCACCCCTTATGGAGTTCCTTTCCGCACGATCCCCAGGGGATCGTGCGAAAATTGCACTCCTTTTCCTATTCGACTTTTTTGGCAGCACCAGTCACTTCGTCAGTGGCTTTCTTGACTGCATCCCCGGTCTTCACGGCGGCACTCGTAGTATCTGCGTCAACGGCTTTGACGGCACTTGTGGATGCCGCGTCCGTCTTGACCACGTCGCTCTTGACCTCGGCGTCGGTTTGTCCGGCCATTTTCTTGACGGTATCTTCGGTCTTCACCGCGGCTCCTTTGACGGCGTCTCCGGTCTTCACTGCTGCTCCTTTGACGACATCTCCGGTCTTCACTGCTGCTCCCTTGACGGCGTCTCCGGTCGCGACTGCGGCACCTTTGATTGCCGTACCCGTTTTGTCCGCGGCAGTCTTAACGGCACCTTCCGTCTTCCCGGCGGCTTTCTCAACGGTGGTCTCCGAGGACTTCACGGCCTCGTCGGATGCTTTTTCAGATTTTTTCAGGGTGGTTCCGGCCCAAGCAGCGACAGAGGTTGCCAGGATGACGGCGAGCGAAGATGTGATAATTTTTTTCATACGGACGTGAGCCTACCCAACCTGTCAAAATAATCAATCTTCAATCCTCCGGGCAGGCGATCGCCCTTCGCCCCGCGATCAAATTCCTTTCAGGCCGGAGAGTAACAACTCCGCATTGGAGCCGGTGTGCTGGAGATTGCTCACCAGGACCTCCATGGCTTCGGCGGCGGGAAGATCGGAAAGCTGACGGCGCAGTTGAACGATGCGATCGTATTCCTCGGGATGGTAAAGAAGCTCCTCCCGCCGGGTGCCTGATTTGACGATATGAATGGCGGGAAATACCCGCTGTTCGGCAATGGAGCGGTCAAGGTGCAGCTCCATGTTCCCGGTGCCCTTGAACTCCTCAAAGATCAAATCATCCATCCGACTCCGGGTCTCCACCAGAGCTGTGGCCAGGATCGTGAGGCTGCCCCCCTCTTCCACGTTGCGCGCCGACCCAAAGAACTTCCTCGGTTTGGCCAGCGCCTTGGCGTCCACCCCGCCACTCATCGTCCGGCCTTTTCCCGGCTGCAAATTATTGTAACCACGAGCCATCCGGGTGACGGAGTCCACCATCACGACAGCGTCCCGGCCCAACTCGACGAGACGTTTGGCTCGATCCGAAACCGCTTCGCAAACCTGGACATGCCGGGTCACGGGTTCGTCAAAAGTGGAACTGTAAATTTCACAATCCAGATCCCTCCGCAAGTCGGTGACCTCCTCGGGGCGTTCATCGACAAGGAGAAGAATGAGGACGATTTCGGGATGGTTCTTACGGATACCCCGTGCGAGAGCCTTCAGCATGAGAGTCTTTCCGGCGCGGGGCGGCGCCACAATAAGACCGCGCTGCCCCTTTCCGATGGGGGCAAGAAGATCCACGGCCCGGGCACTCAGGGCATCGTCTCCGTCGTTCTCCAAAAGAATGCGCTGGTCGGGAAACAGTGGCGTTAATTTGTCAAAATCAGCCTCACAGGACCATTCGGCCATCGGCACGCCCTCGATTTCCAATATGGCTTCCGCCACCAGGCCACGCTCCCGATCCCGGGGCAGGCGCAATGCACAACGGAGCATCAATCCCGGCCGCAAACCCAGAGGGCGCAGCAGGGACGCCGAAAGAAGGACATCGTCAGGTCCGGGTCTCAGTTGAAAACACGGCCAGCGTAAAGTTCCGGAGTCGCCACTCATTTCAAGGAGGCCGGTGGCCTCCAAACGTCCCCCCTGGCTCAAATGATGGCGAGCTTGATCAAAAATCATGTGCCGCCGGGTGGCATCCGGGCGCACCTTGAGGGCATGGGTCAGAGCTCGCTCCCCGAGTTTCTCCAGCGGGAGGGATTGCAGTTCGTCGAGAAGCAACAAGTCTCCGGTCGCCGGAGTTGCCTCTGAAATTGGTGTCTCAACCGTATTGGTCATGAATATTGCGGGAAAAGATTTCTGCTTGGGCGTCGAGGGCCTGGGACGAACCATCGTTCCAGACCACCTGATGAGATTGGGCCATTTTTACCTCCAGAGGCATTTGTGAGGCAATGATCTGCCCGGCGAGACTTCCACTCAAGCGACGCTCCCCGGTGAGGCGCAGGATCTGGGTAGCCCGGGAGCAGGCAATGGTCACAATACGATCAAAAAGTGATTCCGACTTGGTTTCGAACAAGAGGGGAATATCGACGAGAAGCCGCCGACCGCCAGCGGAAACGGCCTGGGCTTGGTCTGTCCAGCGCTGGCGGATGCGAGGATGGAGAATGCCCTCCAGAAGCCGCTTTTTTTCCGGAGCGTGGTAAATGGTTTCGCGAAGCAAGCGACGGTCCATCCGTCCATCGATTCCCCAAGCTCGAGGATGAACCTCCCGGATCACTTGCTCCCGAACTTCGATATCGTGTTCGAGCAATTCATGAGCGCAGGCGTCGGCGTCAAACAGATCCGCATCCATCCGGGAAAGAAGCTGTCGGCAAAAACGGGATTTGCCCGAGGCGATCCCGCCGGTGATTCCAATGATTGGCATAATCCTAGAAAGGAAAATAAAGATTCACCACAGAGAACACAGAGATCACAGAGCAAAGCACTTACAGAAAAACAGAGCCTCGATTGCGACCCGCCTTACGGATGACTTTCCACAGCGTGTCACGATTTTCGTAACTGACTCCTTCTTATCCATTTTCCCTCTGTGTCCTCTGTGGTTCATTTCTGTTTCTAGGATAATTCCTGCGCTCCCGATTCAGGGCGGAGTCCCTGCGGTCGCGCCATTCCCTCGCCCTGCGTTTCTCCGCGCTATTTTCCAGGGCCGCGCGCTGTCTCAAACGTTGGGCGAGCCAGATCTTTCGGCAAACCCAGAGCATCCACCGATTCGTCAAGCTCATCATCCTGCCGGACCGGACGGCCCTCCGCATCAATCAAACGGGCGGTAACAAAAATGATGAGATTACTTTTGATCTTTTGATCCACATTGGAACGGAACAGGCGACCCATAATGGGGATGTCTCCCAAAAGGGGCACCTTGTCCTGAACTTTTTGCACATCTTCCCGAATCAAGCCACCCAATGCCACCGTCTGACCATCCCAAATACTGACGCTGGTCGTCACCTTGCGGGTGGAAAAGATGGGCTGATTGATGACGTTTGGTGTCAGAACGGTTTGACCAATGGACAGCGTAGTAAAATTAAAAATCGCCCCCAAAATCGGCGATCCATAGTTGATAAATCCGTCAAACTCGACCACTTCGGGCGAGAGGTTGAGATCGATCGTATAGCCGTCGGGGCCAATGATCGGTTCGACTTCCATGGTCACACCAATATCTCTGGTTTCAAAGGTCGTAGGAGTGGAGGGTGTGACCACGCCACCACTGATGAGAGCACCGATGGGATTGGTTGTTTGTTGGCCCTGACCCGTCGCGGTAGGCGGAGGCTCCGGGGGATTAAATTCGGTAGGATAGGGAAAACTCCGCACCACTTTCACGATCGCCTTGCGACCACTCTTGGTGGTCACCTTGGGGGCCGACATGAGATCAACCCCCTTCTTTTGATTGAGGGCCCTAATCACGACTTGAAACTGGGGATTGGTAAAGATCCCGGAGAGTCCAAAAATTCCCGGTGCCACTCCGGTGGGGATCGATTCCAGCAGAGCATTGATGCTATTGGCGGTGACGGCCGCATTCGGTCCGATTCCGGAACCGGAACGCAATCCTGCGGTCACGGGATTTTGTCCCACTGGCTGCCCTCCAGCTAAGAATGGATAGTCGGCGGCGGCCGGTGCGGTGGGATTAATTTCGTCCCCATATCCCTGGGTTCCGCCTGCGCCATAGACTCCACCCCCAATGGAGAGTGGACCGAGAAGCCAGTCGAATCCCAGTTCCTTAAGATTGTTCTGAGAGATTTCCAAAAACTTCGACTCGATCTCGACCTGGGTCGGCTGCACTCCGGTGACGGCATCCACCAAGGAATCGATGATATCGATAGAGTCCGCGGTATTGCGAACGATGAGCTTACTGCCAGCCGCCACATATTGGGCGAAAGACCCGGTAGGCATGGGAACGCCCAACGACTCGAGATATTGTTGGGCACTCTGCTTTCCTGCAAGCGCAGCTGAGCCCGTTCCGCCGGGTGTCGATCCCGTGTCGTCCGGTGCGGCGGTGTTAGGGATAAATCCCGGGGGCACCCGATATTGCTTGGTGAGCAATTCGCTGGTGTTTTCCGTGATGGGAACGATGGAAACCGCGTAGGGCTCGATCTTGTATTTAAGGCCCGCCAACTCGGTCAAATAGCGGAGAGCCTCAATCATGGGAACATTCGTAAGCGTAAGCGTGATCTTGGTGTCCGCGTTCCCTCCCTGAGGCTGATCGGAAAGAGTGGAATCTTCCGCACCCGGCGTTGACTCGGCGAGCTCCACTGCGGTGCTGGCCGCGGGGGCATTGGGGAGTTTGAGCACGAGGTTCACTCCCCGCTTCTCATCGGGGTCGGTGACTGTGTTGTCGAGTTCGCGGCTCCGTTGCTTGAGAAATTCAACGGCCTCACGCACAGTGACATCCTGCAGGTTGATTTTCGGAATGATAATCCGGTTGAGTTTTGCCGTAATCACCTCCGTGCTGCGGGGATCGTTCGAGGACTTGATATCCGCACCCGTGGAGAGGTTGCCCTTAAAATTCCGCACCGGTCGTTCCCAAGTCTCCTCCACCAACCACAGCATGCGGCTGCGGGTCTCATTGTAGGCATTGCCATAGTACTTGGACTTTCTGTTGGTTACATCCTCCATGCCTCTGCGGGCAGCCGTATTGTATCGGTCGATATTGAGGACTTGCTCGTAGCGCTTGAGCGAAAGGTCGTAGCGCCCGGATTGTTCAAATCCTTCCGCCTCATGGAGAAGCTTGACGACTTCGCTTCGGTCTGCGGCAAAACCCGGAGTGGTGGTTTTATTATAATAGTCGGATTGCTCCAGATTCGAAAGCAATTGCACGGCCGTGGTGTTTTTCGGATCGAACTGGGGAAGGAGGATCGTCTTGGCGACCCTCTCCGCTTCGCCATACCGCCCGTTGGCAATCAATTCTTGCGCATAGGCAACCGCCACATTGCCAAATTCTTCCACGACGTCCTCCCGTTGATCGTTGGAAGCCCCTCCATTGGGGATTTTTTCCAGCGCATCAAGGTACAGGACATAAGCCGATTCAAAATCCTTGGCTCCGGCGGCGTCATCCGCCTTGCGAACGAGTTGCTTGGCCACAAGAAGATCTTCCTGGCGTCGAACAATTTCCCGATCGGCCAGCGATTGAAGACTGCCTTGTTGGGCCTGAACCGGGTGAGTCGGCACCAAGGCGGCTGCAGCGGCCAAAAGGGCCAGAATCCGCCGCATCAAGCGCAATGAAAGGGAAGGCGTGAGAAATTTCATAATCCGTGAATATTGGTTGCTTATTGAGGCATGGGAGCGGAGAGGATGTCTCCCGGAATGGCATCGCTTTCAAGCCCGACCGCACTGGGCTCCGCCACGATGGTTTCCTCATCATCAACTTTGATCAGAGGTTGTCCGGCGGGATCCATCAAGCCAGCGGTCACGAACATGATCAGATTGCGCTTGATGTGCTGGTCCGCCGTGGTGCGAAAGAGTCGGCCCGCCAGCGGGATGTCCCCGAGGATTGGCACCTTGTCCTCCACTTTTTGAATATCTTCACGCATGAGACCCCCCAACACCACGGTTTGGCCATCATAAACCGTCACCTCCGTGACCACCTCCCGGACGGAGAATACGGGTTGATTGATGATATTTTGGGTCAGCAGTACATTGGCGGAAATCCCGAATCCCTCCACGGTGACATCACTAAAAATCGGACTCCCATAGTTGATAAAGCCATCAAATTCCACAATTCTCGGGGAAAGAATCAGGTCAATCGTGTAGCCGTCCGGTCCGACGGTCGGTTCCACTTCCAAGGTGATCCCGACTGGCTTGGTTTCAAAGGCAGTCGGAGTAGTGGGCGTAGCCGGAGTTAGAATCGTTCCCGGCCCCTGAGTCACCTGGGGCAGATCGTATTCCGAGGGATAGCGAAATTCGCGCACGATTTGGATGGTGGCCCGTTGCCCGCTCTTGGTCGTCACCTTGGGAGCACTGACGAGATCGACGCCCTTCTGCTGGTTGAGAGCCCGAATAACGACTTGGAATTGGGGATTGGTAAATATGCCCGCGACGGCCATGATGGCGGGTGCCGGTCCGAGCGGGCTGCCAAACAAGAGGGCATCCACTGCGTTGACGCTGATGGCGGTGCTGCCAGATCGATTCCCCGCGGTGACAGGACCCTGACTGCCGCCCGAGGCTCCCACCGGCACACCGCCCGCTGCGAAAGGAAAGGAATTTCCGTTGATCGATTCTCCATAGCCCTGGGTTCCTCCGCCGCCGTAGATCCCGGAACCAAAAGGCATGGACATCTGGCCGACCAGCCAGTCGAATCCAAGTTCATTGAGATTATTTTGGGTCACTTCCAGAAATTTCGATTCGATCTCCACCTGACTCGGCGGGTTGGACATTGATATATCCACCAGGGAATCGACAATATCGAGATTGGCCTGGGTATTCTTGACGATCAATTTACTGCTGCTGGCGATGAAATTTGCGGTCGCGCCGGGTCCAAAGAGAACCCCTTGATTCTCCAAGAATTCCTTGGCCCCTGAACGGGAGGGCAGCGCAGTGAGGGATCCGGGAGCGACATTGATTCCTCCGGCGCCAGCTGACGGGAGGTTATTGCCAGAGGCGGCAGGCAGGGCTGAGATGAAGCCGGGTGCGACCTTGTATTCCTTGGTGATAAGAATATCGGTGGGCGTATTCAGCGGCACAACCGCTACGGCATAAGGCTCGATTTTGAGTTTTAGGTTGGCGGCTCCGGCCACATAGTTGAGCGCGGCCCGCAGGGGAACGTCCGTCAGGGAAAGGGTGATGCGGGCATTGGCCTCAGGAGCATCCGGGGCCAGATTAAGGACAATATTGATCCCCTTGCGGGTGGGATCCTGTTCGGTGGTATCCAGACTGGCGGCCCGTTGTTTGATGAAGTCAATCGCCTCACGAATGGTGGCATCTTGAAAAGCAATCTTTGGAATGAGGATTTCGTCGAGTTTGCG
>CALBXK010000289.1 GCA_937890535.1 uncultured Spartobacteria bacterium | reverse complement strand
TACATGCTCATTTGGTATGCCAATATTCCGGAGGAAACGGTCTATTTCCTTCGCCGCACCACCGGCACCTGGTGGTATGGAAGTCAATTTATGGTCATTGGCCATTTCTTTGCGCCCTTTCTCTTTCTCCTTTTCAACAAGGGCAAAAAGACCCCGTTCTTTCTCTGTGGGGTGGCGGTCTGGATTCTCCTTATGCACATGCTGGACATGTATATCATCGTTCTGCCGGCGTATCATGAAGCCGGGTTCCATTTCAGCTTCTTCGATTTGTTTAGTCTCATCGCCATTGGATGCACCCTGGCGGCGGTGTTTCTCAAACGCCTGGGCGAGTCCGCGCTTTATCCGGTGAAGGATCCGCGTCTGGCGAAATCCCTGAATTTGCAAACCTAATGTCGAATTCCGCAACCCATATTCCAAAATCCTCCGGCTGGTTTGTCGTCGGAACTCTTATTCTTTTGGCCGCCGCGGCCTTTGCGGTGATGTTCATGCGTCAATCTCAAGCCGATCTGCCGGCTGAGGACGCGTCGCGGATCGAGGAACGCGTCAAAGTCCGGGAAGAACTCGCCGCCAGTAATCAAGAGCGTCTTACAACCTACGCCTGGATCGACAAGGCCACTGGCATCGTTCAAATTCCCATCGCTCAGGCGATGGATCTGGTCGTGGCGGAACGCCAGGATGGCGAACCAACCCCGGCCGGTCCCATTGTTCCCGTTCTGCCGGCACCGATTCCAGCCGCACCCACTGTCCAACCGAGCCCGGTGGAAGCTGCCGGAACCGCTCAAAGTCCGGACGCCGAGTCCACCACGCCTTCGCCCAACCCATGACGACTTTTCCCACACCGTCCCAAGAAAAAGATGTTGATGCCTCGGTGCGTTTGCCGGTGATGATCTTTTTTGGATGTGCCGCCAGCTGGCTGGCCCTCGGAACATTTCTCGGGGCTCTCGCTGCCATCAAGTTGGTCTGGCCGGGATTCCTCGATGGATTTGGATTTCTAACCTATGGTCGGATCGCTCCGGCAGCCGTTAATGCGCTCGTTTATGGCTGGGCATCTTCAGCCGGATTGGGCATCGCCCTGTGGCTGCTGGCCCGCCTGGGACGCACTCCTCTCCGCTATGCGGTATTGCCAGTGGCCGCCGCCATTTGCTGGAACTTTGGCGTTTTCCTTGGCGTCTGCGCAATTCTGGCTGGCTACAGTCGCGGCATTTTCCTCTTGGAGTTTCCTGGTTTCATCAGTGCGATTCTTTTCGGCTCCTATCTTTTTGTTGCAGTTTGGGGGATTGTCCTTTTCCGCAATCGCTCGCCCGGTCCGGTCTTTGCGTCCTCATGGTATTTGTTGGCGGCATTGCTGTGGTTCCCCTGGATGTATTTCAGCGCCAACGCGCTTCTAATTTGGTATCCGGTGAGCGGATCCGCCCAGGCCCCGATTGCCGCCTGGTTTGCCGGAGGCATGATGGCTCTCTGGCTGACTCCGATTGCGCTGGCGTCCGCTCTTTATCTGATTCCGCAGATTCTGGGACGGCGTTTGGTTTCGTATAACCTGAGTGTGCTTGGATTTTGGTCTTTTGCGATCTTTGCGGGTTGGTCCGGCACGGCCCTTTTGATCGGCGGGCCGGTTCCTGCCTGGATGGCGAGCGCGGGTATTGTGGCCAGCATCTTCCTTTGCGTTCCGGTGTTGGTGACTTCGATCAATCTTCTCGGAACCATGAGTGGATCCTTCGGCGCCCTGCAATGGAGTCCGTCCCTGCGTTTCACCGTCACAGGTGCCTTCGCATTCCTTATTGCCTATGTCGGAGGCGCGCTTCTCGCTCTTCCGTCGGCGAGTGCAAATTTCTTCTTCTCGGATGTTTTCATCGGGCAAGGCCTGTTGCTGTTGATCGGATTTGTCAGCATGTGTTTCTTTGGTGCCATTTATTACATCGTTCCCCGTCTGCTGGGTCGGCCCTGGTGTTGTGACGGACTGATTGCCCTGCACTTCTGGCTCTTTCTGATCGGTGGCTCCCTGGCGTGGTTGTGCCTGATTTTTGGAGGCCTGCTTCAGGGCTATGCGCTGAACGATCCCGGGGTGCGCTTTTCCTCCTCCGTGGGATATGTGGCCCCCTTCCGGCTCGTGACCGCTCTTTCCCTGATTGTCCTCTTTGTGGGGAGTAAATGTTTTTCAGCCCTGTTGTTTCTCTCCATATTCCGTGCCCTTGAAGAAACGAAATCCCCATCCCAGGCCGTGACTGTATGAATCGGATACCCTTGCTTCTTATTGGAATTTTTCTGGCCTTTGCTGCGGCTTGGCTCGGTCTCGTGGCCTACCCGGTGCTGGTTCTTGGAAATCTACAGCCCGAAACGGATGCCGACTCCGGCGACGTGAGCCCTCCCTTGCTGTCCGGCCTCGCAGTGGCTGGTCAAAAGGTCTATGCCGCCAATGGATGCGTCAGTTGCCACAGCCAGATGGTTCGTCCCGCCTATCTGGCCAATGATATTGCCCGGGAAATGGCTGTCGAAAATGGCAACGAGCCGGACTCGGACCTCAATTTGCGCCAGACGGTGGCACGTGACTATCTGCGGGATCAACCCGCTTTCATCGGCCTGCAACGCATCGGTCCGGATTTGGCCAACTATGGACTCGAAAAACGCGTCGCGACCTTGAGTGAGATTCATCGCCATCTCTACGATCCTCGAATCGTTTCGCCGGATTCGATCATGCCCTCTTATCGCTATCTCTACAGCCTGCGGGAAATTTCCGGTCAGCCATCGAATGAGGCGCTCACCGGATTGACCGGTCCCCATGCCCCTGAGCC
This sequence comes from uncultured Spartobacteria bacterium, assembly GCA_937890535.1. Classification (GTDB taxonomy): domain Bacteria; phylum Verrucomicrobiota; class Verrucomicrobiia; order Chthoniobacterales; family Terrimicrobiaceae; genus CAMASH01. Next base: position 28,584 of record CALBXK010000289.1, on the reverse strand, counting down.
CGGTTACGAAGTGGTGCCAACCGAGGATGCGAAAGTCCTGGCGGCGTATCTGCTTTCCTTGAAACGCAACTATCCGCTGAGTGAAGCACCGGTGGAACCCACGGAATAATTGTGAGCACACCAAATTCCCAGAAACCGATGGACGAAGGATTCCGCGAGGCCGAACTCGCCAGCACGCGGGACGTAACCGAGATGCATGCCGTCACCGAGCGTGAACCGGTCAGTGTCTGGTTGATCGTTCTGATTATGATTCTTATGTTTGGAGGAGGCATGTTCCTCTGGGCGAACAGCGGAGGCTTCGAAGCCAACGTCTATAATGCCAATGCCGTTTCGTGGTCCGGCGCCGGCTCCGGCGGGGCGGCGGCTCCCCCTGACCCGATGGTCGTTGGCAAACGAGTATTTACCCGCACCTGCGCCGTCTGCCATCAGGCGTCCGGACTCGGCGTGGCCGGGCAATTCCCGCCTTTGGTCGGGAGTGAATGGGTCCTTTCTGAGGATTGGCATGGCGACAATCATATCGTGAGCATCGTCCTCGACGGATTCCAGGGACCTGTGACTGTGAAGGGCGAGGCTTATAACAACGCCATGGCTCCCTGGGGAGCTATTCTTAAGGATTCCGAGGTGGCGGCGGTCCTCACCTATGTCCGCAATGAATGGGGTAATGAGGCTCCCGCGATTACTTCTGAGTTCGTGGCCGAAATTCGCAGCCAGCATGCAGATCGAAGGGATCCCTGGACCCAGGCGGAACTTCAAAGTATCGAACGTGTTCAGGTCGATGCGGTGGCCGTCCCGGCCGCTGAGGCTCCAACTGCGCCTGAAACTGCCCCCGCAACCGATTCAACCCCAGGGGCCTGACGCCTGACCATGAAAAATTTCTTCCGTATTTTGCCGCTCTTCCTGCTTGGTGTCTCCCCGGCGATGGCTGCCGACTTCAAGAACCTTTATTGGGCTCCTCCCAACGTCACGGTCGGCGGAGAAAAGATCGACACGATCCTAAATTTCATCTTTTGGCTCACCTTTGTGGTCTTCATCCTGACCCAAGTCGTGTATATCACCTACTTGGTGAAGTACCGGCGCCGTCCCGGCGTGAAGGCGCATTACAGTCACGGGAACAACTTTCTTGAGATCGTGTGGACGACGATTCCGGTGCTGATTTTTCTCGGGCTTGCGATCTACAGCAACCGGGTCTGGAATGATCTGTTCCGTGATCCGCCTCCTGGCACCTTGCAGGTCAATATTTTTTCTTACCAATTCGGCTGGGAATTCCGCTACCCGGGTGCCGATGGGAAACTGGGCGAAACGGATGTCACCTTAATTAGCATGGATAATAAATTTGGGATCCGGAGCGATGATCTGGCCGCCGCCGACGATTTTGTCTCCACTGACTTTGTCATTCCGGCGGGCCGGCCGGTGCAGGTCCTCCTCAATTCCCGCGACGTGATTCATTCTTTCTATGTCCCGAGCTTTCGACTTTATCAGGATATTGTGCCTGGACGCACGATCTCCTGGGTATGGTTTGAAGTGAAGGAACCCATTGATTTGCAACTCGCCTGCAGTCAGCTCTGTGGTGTCGGACACTATAATATGATGGCTCCGATTCGCGTTCTTTCTCAGGAGGAATATGATCAATGGTATCAAGAAAAGGTCGAGGGTGCTGCGACAGCCCAGGCTTCAAAAGCTGCCGATTCCGACCGGCAGGTCACCATCAACTAGCGTCGCAGGAAAATAGCCATGAGCACCATAACAGCAGAACCCGTCCTTTCCGAAGGACACGCCCATCATCCTGAAGTGGGATTTATCCGAAAATACTTGTGGACCTACGACCACAAAATGATCGGCATCCAGTATCTCTGGACGGCGTTGTTTTTCCTCTTCATCGGCGGGGGATTGGCCCTCCTGGTGCGTTATCAGCTCGCCTGGCCCAATACGGTGGTGCCGATCATCGGCCATTTGCTTCCAGAGACCGTAGCGTCGGACGGAGCCATCATTCCCGGGGGATATAACATGCTGGTCACGATGCATGCCACCGTCATGGTGTTTTTTGTCCTCATGCCATTGTTGATCGGAACCTTTGGAAATTTCCTCATTCCGCTTCAGATTGGAGCCGGCGATATGGCCTTCCCGTTGCTCAATGAGGTGAGCTATTGGCTTTATGTGATTTCCGGATTCGTCATTCTCGCCACCTTCTTTGTTCCTGGCGGGGCTCCGGGGACCGGCTGGACCGCCTACGCACCACTGAGTGCGGAGGGGAAATTCAACGGCACCCAAATGGGGCAGAGTCTTTGGGGGCTGGCCCTCTTCATCAACGGGCTTTCCTCCATTGCGGGGGCTACGAATTACATCACCACCGTCGTCAACATGCGGGCTCCGGGAATGACCATGTTTCGAATGCCAATGGCAACGTGGGCTTTGTTTGTCACCGCCATCCTCCTTCTGCTGGCGGTGCCCGTGCTTTCCGCCGCTGCGGCCATGCTTTTTTGCGATTTGAATCTGGGGACAAGCTTCTTCAAGCCTGCGGGTGGTGGACAGCCGCTGCTTTGGCAACATCTCTTCTGGTTCTTTGGTCACCCGGAGGTGTACATCCTTATCCTCCCGGCGATGGGGATCGCTTCCGAGATTCTCTCGGTTTTTTCCCGCAAGCCTCTCTTCGGCTACAAGGCCATGGTTTATGCCTTGATTGCGATTGGGTTCCTCGGATTTGTGGTTTGGGGGCACCACATGTTCACCAGCGGAATGAATCTTACTTTGAGCGCCACCTTTTCGGTCTCAACGATGTTTATTGCGGTGCCTTCGGCGATCAAGACCTTCAACTGGATCGGTACGATTTGGCGGGGTTCGATTGAGTTCACCACCGCGATGTGCTTTGCGGTGGCGTTTGTGAGCATGTTCGTTATTGGGGGCCTGAGCGGGATCTTCATGGCTTCCACGCCGGTGGATCTGTTCGTCCATCATACCTATTTCATCGTGGCCCATTTCCATTATGTGCTCTTTGGAGGATCGCTTTTTGCCATCTTTGGGGGACTCTATTTTTGGTTCCCAAAAATGTTTGGCTGTCTGCTCAACGAAACCCTCGGCAAGGTCCACTTTTTTGCCATGTTCCTTTTCTTTAACCTCGCCTTCTTCCCGATGCACAATCTCGGACTCGGTGGGATGATGCGACGGATCGCGGACCCAACGGTTTACGAACATCTCCGGCAGCTTCAGCCGCTGAATCAGATCTCCACCCTGGGAGCCATCGGGCTGGGTTTCAGCATGTTGATCTTTTTCTGGAATGTGTTCTTCACTCTCTTGAACCGGAAAGCCAATCCGGCACCCAACAATCCCTGGCATGCCAACTCGCTGGAGTGGACGGTTTCGTCCCCTCCCGGGCATGGGAATTTCCCGGTCACACCCACTGTTTATCACGGCCCCTACGAATATAGTGTTCCCGGGATGGATCAGGATTTTCTGCCTCAGGACGAGCCGGCGCCGGAGGGTGTGAGGTTGGACGTACACTGAGGATTTCAGAAAAGACCTTGGTCCAAGAGTGTCCGCTGTCGCCGGAGAGCGCCGGGACGGTTTAGCTTTTGAAGTTCGTATTACTTAAGCCCGGCGGGGCGGACTGGCTCGGGCAGGAAAACGCCATTGTTCGTGCCCACCTCGGCAGCAATCATCTCGTTCATTAGCTTGTTCATTTTCAGAACAAGCTTGCCGTTCTTATCACGATCGACGGCTAGGTTGTTCATCTCATCGGGGTCTTCCTCTAAGTCGAACAGCTGAAGGTCGTTGTTCGCGTAGATCTCATCGAGAGTGGTTGGCGTATTGAAATTGTCCGGCGCGTAGTAACGCGCGAATTTAAAGCGCCCGTCATAGACAAAACTCATGAGGCCCCGCATGCTCAGATTCGGTTTCAATTCTGTCAGTGGCGGGGCGTACTCACCCCGTGCCTGCAAAGGAGCGATTTTGCGGAAATAGTCCGCATCGATGAGTTGGATTCCGACATAATTGAAGAGTGCCGCCGGCCGAACGGCGTGTGGGCTAGCCGATGTCGGATCCTCGAGCAGGAACGTGAGATCGTGCCCGGGCATGTCGGCGGTTACCTGCTTGCGCTGAATCTCCGCCCGCCCAGTCAGTCCCACGATGGTCGGGAGCAGGTCGATATGGCTGGTCACGGCGTTACACGTTGTGCCCGACGCATGGTCCGGATGCGCCATGATGAACGGAATATGCGCCATCGGCTCGAAGGGGAAGGGACCTTTGCCACGCAGACCTCCATGGCTGCCGGCAAGCTCGCCGTGATCCGCCGTTAATACAACGACCGTGTTTTCCCATAGACCCAGCTCGGACATTGTGTCGAGCATTAGCTGGAGGTTGCGGTCGTTATCCTGAATGAGGTTGAGGTAGCAATTGTAAAAGCGCTTCCACATATCCAGACGATCTTTTGGTATGAAGCCGACCCAGTACGACCAACCTTCGAGATACTGGCGCAGCGAACCCGGATGTCCGGAACCTTCCAGGGATTCGGAAAGGCTGGGGTAGAGCGGAAATTTCCATTGTTTCCGGTAAATTGAATTGTCCGGCGGCGGCGTGAGGGTTTGACCCACCATGGAGGCTTGGACATCCTCTCCCGGCAAGTTGGCGTCAGTGTACATGATATCATGCGGGCTCACCATGCTAAGCACCAACAACCAGGGTTTGCCTGCGCGATTCAATTGCCGGGCGTGGGTGCGCAGCCAACGATTGGCAACCGAGACCGTGTATTCGTCGGTATCGTATCCCTGATCGGGGGCTCCGGTTTTATCTCCGTCAGGCGGAAACACATCAAATCCGTATTTTCGCAGCGCCTCGGTGTAGTTGATCGTGTTGCTCGGGCTGATCAGCTTCCGGTCCAGCTCGAATTTCCCAAAATACGCGGTTGCATAGCCGAGTTCTTTCATGGCGGTTCCCATGCTGGGGCGATTTGTCGAAATATTCGGCACGTAGCCCAACTCCATCTGGTCAAATACTCCGTTCACCTGAGGGGGTTGTCCCGTCAACATCACCCCGCGCGAAGGGGTGCACATTGCCGCTGCCGTGTAGTGCTGCAGAAAAGTCACGCCCCGGCGTTTCAGCTCTTCGCGAGCTGGCAATCGGTACTCTGGTGGTGTGTTGAGGTGGAACGACTCTTGATCGGAAATGACTAAAATGATGTTCGGAGCCATCCGGGCGTTTTCGGCGGCAAGGTCCGGCATCATCAGAATCCCAAAGCCGATCAGGAGGGAAACTAGCGCCGTAAAATTCTGTCGTTCTCGGTGGGGCGACAAGAAGCCGGGAATCATGTTGAAAGAAGCTCCTTCATGGACAGATTCTCAACCTTAAAGTTCCCTGCGAGGTGACTCAAGGGAAATTGGGGCTGTAAGGAACCGGGGTGAGGAGGCGCATGAGAACGAAAAACCGATGCTTGCCCCGGTATTCTGTTGATGGAATGCTGCTGCCGATGTCGTTCAGATCCATAAATTCAGGGAAATCGGAGCGGTCGGGGATAGGCGTTGTTTGGATCAGTATTGTGAACGGGAATCTGGGCCTGTGAACTCTTCGAAATCCTTTTCTCCTTGGCTTCACGCTTGGGCCGTTTTTACGGCGGCGCTCACCTTTGTTTTGCTCTGCAGTGGAGGATTGGTGACTTCTCACGGCGTGGGGCTCGCCGTCCCCGACTGGCCAAATAGTTTTGGCTATAACATGTTTGCGTTCCCTGTTTCGTGGTGGGTGCAGGGGATTTTTTTTGAACACACCCATCGCCTGATCGCGACCTTGGTGGGGCTTTGTACCGCCATTCTGGCCGTCTGGATGTGGGTGAGGGAAACGCTCGGGAGTGTTCGTTGGTCGGGGGTGGCCACCATGGTTGCGGTCTTGGTATTTCTGGGAGTGAGGGAGATGCCGGTTTACCTGACTCTGGCTGCATTGGCTCCGCTCGTGATCCTTGGAGGAATGGTGGGATATGGTCGCGGAGACGGCGGATTGCGTTGGTTGGGAGTGATCGCCCTGGCGGCGGTCGTATTGCAAGGCGTGCTCGGTGGGCTGAGGGTGGTGTGGTTGAAAGATCAGATTGGAATTTTTCACGCTCTTTTGGCCCAATCGTTTTTTGTTTTCCTCGCGATATTGGCGGTGATGAGCAGTCGTCGGTTTATGGAAAAACGCTGGGCCGACTATGAACCGAATCCCGCCTTGCGTTGGTGGGCCCTGACCGCGACGGTCTTGATTTTTCTCCAACTTGGGCTGGGAGCCACGATGAGGCATGAGCACATTGGGCTTTCCATCCCAGATTTTCCATTGGCCTACGGCCAGATTTTGCCGCAGACCGATGCGGTGACAATGCTCCGCATCAATGCGGAGAGGGCGGCTGGTCACTCCATGCCCACGACGGCCGTGCAGATTTGGGTGCAGATGGTTCATCGTCTCGTGGCGCTTCTTATTGTAGGGGCGGTCGGCACTCTGGCGGTTAAAGCTCGGCTCAGCTCCCGGGCGACGCGGCAGGGGAGTCGGGTCTGGCTTCTCATGATTTGCCTCCAGATCGGCCTCGGAGCCTGGACAATTTGGTCGCAGAAGGCCGCCGACGTGGCCACGGCCCACATGGCCCTCGGGGCATTGTCACTTCTTCTGGGTGCTTTGCTGACCTTCCGGTTGTTCTGCGGGGCAAAAACCTCGGATTTCGCTTTGCCAGACGTGCCAAATTCCCGTTTGATGGAGGGCTCCGTATGAAATCCGCCAGCCTGGCCACTCCGCGTCAAGAGACGTTGCTGAACGACTTGCTCGAACTGACCAAGGCGAGGCTGTCGTTTATGGTTCTGATTACCACCCTGGTGGGATTTTTGGTGGCCTGGCGGGGGCCAATGAACTATTTGCTTCTGGCCGCCACCCTCATTGGCACCGGGTGTTGCGCCGCCGGAGCCTCGGTCTTGAATCAATGGTGGGAACGCGAACCTGATGCCCTCATGGAGCGCACCCGCGACCGACCGGTCCCGGCCGGCCGGATGCACGCCTTCGACGCTCTCCTCTTCGGATTGTTTTTCTCCGGTACTGGTCTCGTCATTCTCTGGCTTTTCACTAATCCCCGCGCCACCTTTCTCGCCTTTGCCACCATTGCGATTTACGTGTTGGTCTATACGCCCTTGAAGCGCATTAGTTCACTCAACACTCTCGTCGGAGCCATTCCGGGGGCTCTGCCGCCTCTGATCGGTTGGGTGGCCGCACGGGGTTCCTACCATCTCGAAGGCGGACTGCTCTTTGCCATTCTCTGGTTTTGGCAAATGCCTCACTTTCTGGCCATTGCCTGGATGTATCGTGAGGACTATGCCCGGGGGGGATTTGTCATGCTTCCGGGAAGTGACCCGCAGGGATTTTCCACCGCCCGGCAAGCGTGCTTGTATTCGCTCTGCCTCCTCATGGTGAGTCTGACTCCGGCGCTGATGGCCTTCAACTCAGCCGCTTACTTTTTTGGGGCTCTTGCCCTCGGGGTGGGATTTTGTGCCATGGCGGTCCGGTTTTTGTTCCGTCGGGACCGCGGGACCGCCCGGGCCTTGTTTTTGGCCTCCATTCTTTATCTTCCAGCATTGCTCGGCCTTCTGGTGATGACCCGCCGTTAAATGAAAAATCCTCGCAATGTTCTGGTGATGGCCATGCTTTGGCTATTCGCGTTTTTACTTTGCGGAACGGTTTTCTTTTTGATGTTCCTCCGGGGGCCGGCGGTCATGCCATGATTTTTTTCTGTTAATCTTTTCAATCCCGTTAATCCTGCACCGCTTATGTCCACTGCCGCACTGAACCACGACCAAGAACTCACCGCCTCGCCCGCGACCTGCAAGTTTGGTATGATCATGTTTCTTGCCTCCGAGGCCATGCTCTTTTCCGGGTTGATCGGGGCTTACATCGTGCTTCGACTCGGCCTCTCGGTCTGGCCGCCAGAAGGGGCGCCTGACATTGGAGTCACCTGGCCACTTTCTCCATTGAACTGGGTGATGATCGCAAACTCCTTCGTCCTCATCGGGAGTAGTTTTCTTTTTCATGCCGCCGAGGTCTCGATCAAAAAGCATGGCAAATCCGGACTGGGTTGGTTGATTGCCACCATATTGGCCGGCAGCATCTTTGTTGGGGTCCAGGCTTGGGAGTGGATGCACCTGTATCACGAGGGCCTTTGGTTTGATACCTATGGTGTTTATGGGTCCTGTTTTTTCGTCATGACGGGTTTTCACGGCTTGCATGTGGTCATTGGAGTGCTGTTGATCACCTGGGTTTTCCTCCGCCAGCTCTTTACCAAGTGCTATCATCCGGGGGAATCCACCTCGCTCGACAATGTCGGGATGTATTGGCATTTTGTGGATGTCGTCTGGATCTTCCTCTACACCATCCTCTACGTCATCTGATCTGATGCCGCAGGGGAGTCACGAACCACCCACCCGGATTCCCCGCCTGGGGTGGGCGATTGCTTTTTTGGTCGCCACCACGGTCATTGCCTGGGCCTACATGCAATTCAACGAAAGCCTGGGCTCGCGTACATTTTCTGCGCCCCTGCCGAAACACGCCCCGGCCCCGGAATTCCAACTCACGGCCCAGGACGGAAGCACCGTCACCACCGCGGATCTCAAAGGCAAGGTCTGGGTGGCCAACTTCATCTTCACCCGTTGTGGAGGACCTTGTCCGGTAATGACCTCTCGCATGGCGGAGATCAATCAGGCATTGGGCAACAGGGCTCCGGAGGTGGAGTTGATCTCGATCACAGTGGACCCCGCGTACGATACTCCCGAGGTGCTCCGCGAATATGCCGAGCAGGCAGGGGCCGATCCGGCCAAATGGAAATTTCTCACCGGCCCCATCGAGACCGTGGAAACGACGATCCGGGAGGGTTTTTTGCAGTCTCTGACCAAGGAACCCTCGGGGGCCCCGCTTCACTCCACCCGCTTTGTCCTCGTGGATCGCGAGGGCTGGATGCGGGGATTTCGCGATGGCAATGATCCGGAGATCGTGCAGAAGGTTCTCATGGACATCGGAGATGTCCTGCGCGAACCTTCGGGGACACAGCCAAAATGAAATCGAAAATCAAAAATCGAATGTCGAAAATGGCGGGAATTGGCGCGGTCATTTTTGCGTTAATCTCCCATCCCGCACTGGCCTGCGTGGGATGTCGGGAGCCGGGTTCGTTGACTCTGCAGCATGAGAACTCAACCGTTCTGGCCGGAATGGCCTTTTCCTGGAGTGTGATGTTCATGCTCGGGTTTGTGATGCTCATCGTCTTCGGAATGTCGCTCTATATTTGGCGCACCTGCCGACGGCTTGATCAGAAGCAGAACCGCCGATGACGGTCAGTGATCTGCCCGCCCTCAATGCGGGCCTCAACGGGACGGCGGCCCTCTTGCTCACGGCGGGATTCCTTTTCATCAAACAACGCCGTATCCTGCCTCATCGGATCTGCATGGGATCGGCGGTGGTGGTCTCGGCCATTTTTCTCGTCACCTACGTGCTGCACAAAATTCTTGTCCATGGCATCCATACCCCGTTTGGCGGCGAAGGGGTGATTCGCACCGTCTATTATACGATGTTGATCTCGCACGTCCTTTTGGCCATCGCCATCGTTCCCCTTGTTATCATCACGTTGAGCCATGCCTTGGCCGGCCGCATCGCCACCCATCAAGCCTGGGCCCGATGGACATTTCCCATTTGGTACTATGTCTCGGTGACGGGCGTCTTGATCTATTTTTTCCTCTACCAATGGTTTCCCAAACAATGAACGGACTAGAATATCCTGCTGTACTTGACGCTTTCGCTCACGACACCCGCTCCGACCGACTGGTCCTGGCCATGTACGAAACCCGACTCTGGAGCGGCGAAGAGGCCCATTTGCTTCAGCTTCAGGAAAAACTTAACGCCTATCTCTCTTTCATTCTGGATGGTGAGATGGCGGAAAGTTTCCCGCAACTGACCAACAAGCCTGTGACAATCCAATTGCGCAGTGTCCACGAGCCGGAGGAAAAAACGTCCGACCTTATCCGCCGGATGCGCGAGCAGCTTGCTTTTCAAGACATCACCTTTGAGCTGATCCAGATCACAGAAGACGAAGTTCCTCCGGATTCCGGTGAGCCCACCGGCGGTGGGTGTGGCAGTGGGTGTGGTTGCCAATAGCTCAAAAAAAGAAAAACGGATTTCCGAAAACGGCCCCGGCGATCTTGCGCAAAAATAGTTTCTGGTGGCGAAATCAAGCGATGTGCTTTCGAAAATCATTGGGTAATAGTGTTGAAAATTACTGCCATGGCGGTAGAATATCTCATTGACGTAGCTGGATGGCATTGGTACTTCTAAATACTGCAATATTTACCGCCATGGCGGCAAATTATGACATCTCGATTAAATGATATTGTGAAGGCGCATCGGCGCCTGAGCGGACTTTCACAAGCCAATCTGGCAAAGATGGCCGGAGTGGGAAAGACGGTCGTATTTGATCTGGAACATGGCAAGGCATCCATCCAGCTCGATACCTTGCTGAAAATCCTGAGAGTCCTGAACATCTCAATTCGACTCGAGAGCCCGGTCATGAAGCAAGTCGAAAGCGTTTTGGAGTTCCCAGTCGAAAGTGAGGGCAATCCGTGAGAAAGGCCGAGATTTACCAGCAGGGCGTTTTGGCCGGTGCGCTCGTTGGGGAAGGGCGACACTTTTCGTTTCGATATGTAAAGGATTACTCGGGAGAGCCGGTGTCACTGACCATGCCGGTCTCCGAAGAAATCTATGAGTTCCATCGATTTCCTGCGGTTTTCGAGGGACTTCTTCCGGAGGGAGCCCAACTCGCGGCGATGCTGCGGCGCTACAAGCTGGATCGTGACGATTTTTTCGGCCAGTTGCTTCTGGTGGGAGGGGACTTGGTCGGCTCATTGCAGGTGAAGGAAATCTCATGAAACGTTGCCCCATCACCTACGAGACTTTTCAAGGGGAGGGGGACTATTCGCAGGAAGGACTGCGAATGTTGGGCTTGAAGCTTTCGAAGTTGGATCGATTGCCTTTTTCCGCTCAGGAGCAACGTCAGGAAGCCCTCGACCGGGCCGGAAAAATGTCCATTCAGGGGGTTCAACTCAAACTCAGTGCTGTTTTAAGAATGGCAGAGCACCGCTTTGAAATCGTGGATCAAGGAGGGCGCTATATTATCAAGCCTCCCAGTGCGGATTATCCCGACCTGCCGGAAAATGAGGATCTTACGATGCGTCTCGCGGCGACGGTGGGCATCGAGGTGCCGTTTCATGGTCTTATTTACGCCAACGACGGAAGTCTGAGCTATTTTGTGAAACGCTTTGATCGGGTGGGCCGCAAGCGGGTCCCGCTTGAGGATTTTGCGCAGCTTTCTGGCGAAAGCCGGGAAACCAAATATGAATCCTCAATGGAAAAAGTGGCAGGCGTAATCGATCAGTTTTGCACATTTCCCGCCGTGGAGCGGGTCAAACTCTTCGAGAGAACGCTCTTTGCTTTTCTTACCGGCAACGAGGATATGCATCTCAAAAACTTCTCGCTCATTACGCGCCAGGGTCGGGTGAGTCTCGCTCCGGCCTATGACTTTGTGAATTCCACCATTGCTCTGCGCAATCCCCAGGAGGAACTGGCTCTGCCGCTCCGAGGAAAAAAATCCACCCTGACTAGGAATGACTTTCTGGTTTACTATGGACGCGAGCGTCTCCAGATCAACGAACGCGTCTGCCTCGATATCTTCGAGCGTTTTCAGAAAGCCGCCCCGCAATGGAATACCCTGCTTCAAGAGAGCTTCCTGTCCGGAGAAATGAAAACGGCCTACGCCGACGTTTTGAATGAGAGGTGGAAACGCTTGGCGGGAGTTCACTGGCACGACCCAAGTTTCCAGGCCTGCAAATCCGCATAGGAAAATTCGATGAGCCTATAGAGGAGAATGATGGGCCTTTTCTTGGATCATTCTTCCGCGTTTCCCTCGGCGTTCTCCATCTGGCGACAAAGGCCGGAGTAGAGTCCGCCTTGTCGGAGCAATTCCTCATGGCGTCCCCGTTCGACAATTTTTCCGTGTTCCAGAACAAGGATCTGGTCTGCGTGGCGGACGGTGGAAAGCCGGTGGGCGATGACAAAACTGGTGCGGTGTCGCATGAGCCGATCCAGAGCTTCTTGGATGAGGCGTTCGGTGGCGTTGTCCACACTGGCCGTCGCTTCGTCGAGGATGAGGATGGGAGGGTTCTTGAGCAAAGCCCGGGCGATGGAGAGGCGTTGTTTTTCACCCATGCTGAGTTTGACGCCCCGTTCGCCGAGCGGCGTGTGTAGAGATTCCGGTAGTTTGCGGACGAAGGCGGCCGCATTGGCGGCTTCGAGGGCTTCCCACATATCCGCCTCACTGGCGGCAGGTTTTCCCATCCGAAGGTTCTCCGCCGTGGAGCCGTTGAAGAGAAAGCTTTCCTGGGTGACCATGGCAATGTTCTCCCTGGTGTAGGCGCGGGGCAGGGCATGAAGGGATTGGTCGTCGAGAAGGATGGTGCCGTGGGCGAATTCGTAAAAACGGACGAGAAGATTGACGATGGTTGACTTGCCGGCACCGGTCGGTCCCACCAGGGCGATCATTTCCCCGGATTGAGCGGCAAAATTGATCTTCTCCAGGACAGGGCGCTCCGGCGTGTAGGAGAAACTCACGTCCTGAAACTCGACCTTGCCGCGCAGGGGGGGGAGGTCGGTGGACGGGGTGGCATCGGACTCGACGGGTGCATCCAAAATCTCAAAGACCCTATCTCCCGCGGCCCGACCCGCCTGAAAAAGTTGATTGAGCTGATGGAGGCGACCCACCGGTTCGTAGAGAAAGCGGGCCAGGACGAGAAAGGCCACCAGATCGCCGATATCGAGGTTGCCACTCAAGACCTCCCGGGCTCCAAATCCGGCAATGAGCAACATCCCGCAGGAGGCGAGGAAGTTCATCGTCGGATTATAGAGAGCCCAGGTTCGCATGATGGTGAGGGTGGCTTGCCGTAGGGATTCGCTCGTGGCGTTGAAACGTTCGTGTTCGCGCGCTTCACCTGTGTAGGTCTTGATTTGACGGATGCCGGCGATGTTATCGTGCAGCAGGGAGTTGAGGGCGGAGGCTGCCTTGCGGGCCATTCGGTAGCGGGAACGGGCGCTGAAGGTATAGAGCAAGGCCCCGGCGGCGAGCAGGGGGAGGGGAGCGAGAGCAAGGAGGGTGAGTTGAGGGCTGTAGGCTAGCATCACCCCGGCGACGATGAAGACTTGCAGGACAGCGACCAGGCCCTGTTCGATGCCGTCAATGAGGACCCGCTCGACTGCGGTCACGTCCTCGACCAGCCGGGTCATAATGTCGCCGGTGGCTCGATCATCGAACCAGGGGAGAGGTAAGGCTTGGATGTGAGCGTAGAGTTCGCTGCGCAAATCGAAAATCACGTTCTGCTCGAAGCGATTGTTGAGAATGATGCGCAGACCGTTGAGCCCATCCTGAGCGACGAAGGCGGCCAGTCCGATGGCAATGAGGGGAAGGAGGAGCTGGGGTTGTTGGTCGCGGATGACGGAGTCCACAATGCGCTGGGTGACGACCGGAAAGACGATGACCATCAGGGTACTGGCGATGGCACAGGCCAGGGTGCCAAGGGCCAGTCGGGGATAGCGTTTGGCGTAGGGTAGGACTCGAAGAAAAATCTGCATGTGCGACGAACCACCAACGATACGCTGGTGGAATGGGAGGAGTCAAAGGCTTCGCCGTGATCGCAAGATTGACCCCAAGGGGCGGTAGGCATACGGTTCGCGGCCAATGAAGGTCAAAGAAGAACGCTGGGGATCACGATTCGGTGTGATCCTGGCGGTGGCAGGAAGTGCCGTCGGCTTGGGGAATTTTCTTAGATTTCCCGGTCAGGCCGCCCAGTACGGCGGCGGAGCCTTCATGCTGGCTTACTTTGTTTCTCTCCTTATCATCGGGCTGCCGATCGCGTGGGCGGAATGGACCATGGGACGTTATGCGGGACGTCATGGATATCACTCTGCGGCGGGGGCGTTTCACGCTTTTCTCAAACACCCGCTGGCCAAATACATCGGGGTGATTGGAGTCACCATTCCCGTGATCATCTACATGTATTATGTGGTGATCGAATCCTGGTGTCTGGGGTACGCCGTCAGTTTTCTCGTCGGGCATGTTCATTTTACAACCGCAACGGAAGCGGGCGATTTTTTTGCAAATTTTATTGGATCAAATGCGGACGGGCAGGCGATCGGGCTTCATATTCATCAGGCGGGAAGCTATTTGCTTTTGGTGTTTCTCCTCAATTTTTTCCTTATTTATCGAGGGATTTCTAAGGGGATCGAGTGGTTTTGCGCGATTGCCATGCCGGGTTTGATGGTGATTGCCGTCATTATCCTCATCCGCGTCCTGACCCTGGGAACCCCGGATTCCGCGCAGCCTGAGAACAACGTCAACAATGGTCTCGGGTTCATGTGGAATCCGCAAAAAACCATGGTGGAAAAATCTGTGGATGGAAAGTGGGTGGGCGATCATGAAGTCATTGGACAGGCTGCGATCTCCGCCGCTACCGCCCGGGTTGCCGCCGATCCCAAGGCATTTCGTCTCCGCACTATCGGCCTCTTTGAGCAATTGAGAAAACCCCAACTTTGGCTGGCGGCGGCGGGTCAGATCTTTTTTTCCCTCAGCGTGGGTTTTGGCGTGATTTTGACGTATGCCAGTTACCTGTCCGAGAAGGATGACATTGTGTTGAGCGGGCTGGCCGCGGCCAGTGCCAATGAATTTTGCGAGGTGGGCCTGGGCGGGTTGATCACGCTTCCTGCGGGGGTGGCATTTCTGGGTCTGGCCGGAGTGGCGGGGCAGGGCACCTTCGGTCTTGGATTCAATGTTTTGCCGTTGGTCTTTTCCAAGATGCCTTTCGGATGGGTCTTTGGATTTCTCTTCTTTTTCCTGCTTTTTCTGGCCGCGATCACGAGTTCCATCTCGATGTTGCAACCTGGCATCGCCTTTCTGGAGGAAGTCCTGAAGATTGGCCGAAAACAATCGGTAGCGATCCTCGGGTTCATCACCGCCATTGGTTGTGGATATGTGGTCTATTTCAGCAAGGATCTCAAGGCGCTCGATACCTTGGATTTCTGGATCGGGACTTTCTTGATCTTTGTCCTCGCCACCATTCAGATCATGGTATTCTCCTGGGGGATGGGGGTGGACGCCGGTCTGCGGGAAGCACACCGGGGCTCTGCGATTCGCATCCCAGGCTGGTTTTATCCCATCATGAAATATATTTGCCCCCTATTTCTGATCCTCATCTTTGGTTTTTGGGTCTGCCTCAACGTCCTCGGATTCAATCCCGCCGGTGGACCGGTCGAAATCAGTGGATACGTCAAAGATCTCTTCATCCTCCCGAATCCCGTGGCGTGGATGAGCGTTGGCCTCGTTTTGATTTTTGCGACATTTTGCGCCCTGCTCATTTCCAAGGCGGAGGCCTACAAAACCTCCCCGCGGAGTGCGCCCCCCAAGGAGGAACGATGACGCCCGGAGGTTGGATGGTGATGATTCTTTCGGTGGGATCGGTCTTGGGGCTCTTTGCCTGGTGCATTGGTAAAGTTCTTTCCACTCCGGGGGAGACTGAGAAGCTGCGAGCGATCGATACTCACACTCCGGATCAGGACGATTGATCCTCACTGGAACCATGAAAACTTTTATTACCGAAGATTTCCTGCTGACCAACCCGACCGCCAGGACCCTCTATCATGAGTGGGCGAGCGGGCAGCCGATTCTGGACTATCATTGCCATCTCCCCGTGGCCCAGATCGCGGATAACCATCGCTTCGCGAATCTGTTTGAGATCTGGCTGGCCGGGGATCACTACAAGTGGCGCGCGATGCGGACCAATGGGATCTCGGAGCAATATTGCACCGGCGATGCGGACGATCGGGAAAAGTTTCTCGCCTATGCACGGACCGTCCCCCGCACCCTGCGCAACCCGCTATACCATTGGACTCATCTCGAACTTCTCCGCGTTTTCGGCATCGACGATTTACTCGATGAGGCCAGCGCCCCGGCGATTTGGGATCGAGCCAATGAATGTTTGGCGGGAGATGATTTTCGGGTTCATGCCCTCCTGGAAAGACATCAAGTGTCGGCCCTGTGCACCACGGATGACCCGGTGGATGATCTCGCTGCCCATTATCTCCTTAGCAGCCAAACGGGCCTGAAAACCCGGGTTTACCCCACTTTCCGGCCCGACAAGGCGCTCGCGGTTGAGCGGCCTGGGGAATGGAATGCCTGGGTGGACGCCCTCGAAGCCACCAGCGGCAAGGACTGTTCGCATTTTGATGGGTTTTTGAGTGCCTTGGAGCAGCGGCATACATTTTTTCATGAACAAGGCTGTCGCCTCAGCGATCATGGACTGTCAGTTTGCCCGGGGCGATTTGCCAACGATCGGCAGGCGGCGGATATTTTTGAGTCCGCTCGTGGTGGAATCCCCGCCCGGGCCGAGGATGGAGAGGCATTCGCGGGCCATCTCATGCTTTATTTTGGTCGTCTGGACTTCCGTCGCGGTTGGACCAAACAACTGCATCTCGGTGCTATCCGGGGCAATAACTCCCGCCTTTTGCGGACGCTTGGTCCCGATACGGGCTTTGATTCCATCGGGGATTGGTCGCAGGCCACGGCGCTTTCGAGGTACCTTGACGCCTTGGATTCGGGCAACGAACTCCCGCAGACGATCCTTTACAACCTCAACCCCGCAGACAATCACGTCTTTGCCACCATGATTGGAAACTTTCAGGACGGATCGGTTCCGGGAAAGCTCCAGTTTGGAAGTGGATGGTGGTTTCTCGATCAAAAAGACGGAATGGAAGCGCAGATCAACACCCTCTCGAACCTTGGATTGCTCTCCCGCTTTGTCGGAATGCTGACCGATTCCCGGAGCTTCTTGTCCTTTCCCCGGCATGAATACTTTCGTCGTATTCTTTGCAATCTTCTCGGGGCCGACGTCGAACGCGGCGAGCTGCCTCGCGACATGGAATTGTTGGGCGGTCTGGTGCGCGATGTGTGCCATGAGAATGCCCGCCAGTATTTTGGATTGGAAGTTTGGGACGGACAGTAAAAACGACCTGACGCTTTTTTGAATTGTGGTTTGGGACCCGAACTGGCAATCCCTGCTCGCACCTTTGTATTTCTGTGAAAATGAAAGCCGTATTATTTGATTTGGACGACACTCTGGTCGTGGACGAGATCGTCTCGCATCGTGCGTTGGAACACACTGCCCGTCAGGCTCTTGAGCATCATGGCGCTGAACCGGAACAGTTTGCGCGCGACGCTGTCGAGCTGGCCCAGACCCATTGGAAAGCCGGAACCAGCCATTCCTACTGCCGCGCCATCGGTATCAGTGCATTTGAGTGTCTTTGGGGAAACTTTGAGGGGGAAGCTGAGGATTTGATGGCCCTGCGGGCTTGGGCCATCACTTATCGCGCTCGGGTTTTTGATGCGGCCTTGCGGGCCCAGATGATTGAGAGTGCGATGGGCGGTCAGGAATTGGCTGAGACCTTTGCCGCCGCCCGCCGCCGCCTGCAACGGTTGATGCCCGATGCGCGCGAGACTCTGACCCGGCTGTCCGGAGCCTACGCGCTCGGCTTGTTGACCAACGGAGCCCCGGATCTCCAGCGGGAAAAAATTGCCGCCAGTGGATTGGGGAATTTTTTCCAGTCCGTGGCGATCTCCGGAGAATTTGGCATCGGCAAACCCCGGGCAGAGATTTTTCAGTGGCTCGCTGCCACGATGAACGTGGCCGCGGAGGACGTCGTCATGGTCGGAAACAGTCTCGAACGGGATATCGCGGGCGCCCGGAATGCGGGTATTCTCTCGATATGGATCAAGGTTCCCGGGTCCGAGGAACCTGCGGATGTAGAACCGGATTTCACCATCGCCGGCCTCGCAGAAATCCCCGCCATTCTGGCCAGTCTGGAAGAAGGAGCGGATCCCCAGCAAAACACAGCTTGACCTTTAGTCTGCATTCCGCGATGCACTGCGAGCTTCACCCCGTTCGGAATTCCGAACCGGGTGGCCGTCTGCCTGCCATAATGAGATTTTTTCAAACCCTTGCCATCCTATTGATCCTGACTGCCTTGGTGGCGCCTCTTTCGGCGCAAACGAGGACAGGTCCCATCGTCAGGGACATCGTGGTGGAATATGTCGGGCCTCCGTCGATCACGGAGGGACGTGTCATTGACAATATGGCCACGAAAGTCGGTGAGCCCTACACGGAGCGGGCCGCCGAGGCGGACATCCGGGCGCTTTATGCCACCGGTGGCGTCGCCAATGTGCGAATCTTTGCCGAGCCCATGGGCGATGGCGTTAAGGTGACCGTCCTTCTCCAGGGCCGACCGGTCGTGGAAGAGATTATCATTGAGGGTGCCGATCAAATTCCCATGAACCGCGTTCGTCGGGAGGTCGGATCGAAGGTGGGAGAGGTACTGAGCGAGCAGAAGCTTGAGGATGATCGTCAAAAAATTCTCAAGATCTACGAAGATCGAAACTATTCCGATGTCGACGTGCAGTATCGGGTGCAGGAAATCGATGCGAGCAATCGCGTCCGGGTTATCATTCAGATCAACGAGGGCCCCCGCCTTGTCGTGCGCAAGATCGTTTTCGTCGGCAATGAGAGCATTCTCCCCCGAGATATCCTAAGAGCGATGAAGACGCGGACCTGGAATCTTCTTTCGTTTTTCAACAAGAGCGGCCGCCTGCTTCCCGCCCAGATGGAGGAGGACCGCGAGGCCATTCGCTCCTTGTATCAGAATCGAGGCTTTGCCGACGTCGAGATTGTGGATATTCAAACCCTGCCCTTGGAGAGCGATGGCGTTGAATTGCTCATCACCATCTCCGAAGGTATCCAGTACAATGTCCGCTCCGTGAGCATGGAGGGAGTGAACATCGTTTCCTCCGCGGAGCTTCTTGTCCGCCTCAGGATGGGTGAAGGGGCGCTGTTTACCCCGACGGGCCTCGGGGGAGATCTCAAAACCTTGCGCGATGTTTACGGAGCCCGCGGATATGTGGACATGATCGTCCAGCCGGTGATTCTGCCTGCGGGTGTGGGTGGCGTGGATATCGTTTATCGCGTCGATGAGGGTCTGCAGTCCTACGTCAATCTCATTAACATCCAGGGCAATTCGCAAACCAAGGATCGTGTTCTCCGTCGTGAGTTGGCCGTCAAGCCCGGCGATGTCTTCGATGCCACCTTGGTCGATGTCAGCCGAAAACGTCTCGAGAATCTTAACTATTTTTCCCGGGTGGAGATGGCCCCGACCGATACGATTATTCCAGGACGCAAGGATCTCAATGTGATCGTTGAGGAAAAACGCACCGGTTCCTTCAACTTTGGTGCTGGCTTCAGCACCACCGACAGCCTGGTTGGATTTGCGGAAATTCAGCAGTCGAACTTCGATGTGACCAACTGGCCGACCTTCATCGGGGCGGGCCAAAGGTTTCGGATCCGCGGGCAATACGGTCTTGAGCGTAAGGACTTTGTCTTGTCGCTGACTGAGCCGTGGTTCCTTGGCTACAAGCTTTCGGTGGGTGGCGAGGCCTATTACCGGGAGGCAAACTTTCTCTCCGATGTGTACAAGCAGTCGAACATCGGGTTCGCCCTTCAGGCCCGCAAGCAGATCTGGCGGAATTTATCTGCCAGGGTGGAATATCGCATTGAGCAAATCCGTATCTTCGACATCAACAATAATACCGATGATGGCTTCACGTTTGACAACTTCACCGGCACCGGGAGCGCCGGTCCGGTCATTCAGGATTCCGCTGGCACCTACATCAAGAGCGTGATCACCGGGGGATTGATCTGGGACACGCGGGACAGCCTTTTCCTCACCCGGAGTGGGGAGTTGATCGAACTGACCGGCTTTATCGCCGGGGGTCCGCTTGGCGGCGACGTGCAGGATTATGGAATCTCCCTGGAGATCGCAAAATACTTCTCCCTACCGTGGGACCTTATCCTTCTTCTTAAAGGTGAGGTGGCAGTTGTCGATGGCTGGGGCAGCGATTCTTCGAATGATGATGACGGATACGGCGGCGGAGTGCCGATTTTTGATCGACTCTACTTGGGTGGGGCCAACAACCTGCGGGGTTTCAATTTCCGAGAAGTTGGTCCGGTCGATTTGAACGACAACCCCATTGGCGGTAATTCGCTGGCCTATTTTACCGTCGAAGTCACCTTCCCCATTATGAGCCGGGTCCGAGGGGCTGTCTTTGGCGACGCGGGTTACGTCAACGAGGGATCGTATGACTTTGGAAGCTCGAATCTCAACGCTGATATCGGGTTTGGACTCCGTCTCGATCTGCCCATCGGTCCGATCCGGGTGGACTATGGATACCCTGTAATGCACGATGGATTCAACGGACCTCCCGGAAAATTCAACTTCAATATCGGTTACCAGTTTTGAACGTTTCCTTCCCGAAGTGGTCAAAACCTGAAATACCAATCAACCTTTCCCTTATCAACACAACCACAACTAACACCAATACCATGCGAAAACTCATCGTCTCTTCTCTTCTTGCCGCCGCAGTCCTCTGCGCCGCTTCACCGGCCGCTCACGCCCAAATCAAGCTTGGCACGGTGGACATGAACCAAATCTTTACGTCCTACTACAAGACGAAGAATGCCGAGAAGAAAATCAATGATGAGCGGGCCGGGGCAAAGACCGAGTTGGATACCCGTCTGGAAACTTTAAAAAAGGCGATGGACGGGATCAATAAGATGAACCAGGACATGGAAAAGCCCGAGCTGAGCGAGGACGGCAAGGCCAAGGCGGCCAAGGATCGGGATGAAAAAGTTCAGGAAGCGCGCGACTTGGATCGTCAGATTGCGGAATTCCGCAGCGGTCGCGAGAAGCAACTGCAAGACCAGTTTCTCCGGATGCGGACGGATATCATCAAGGACATCATGAAGGTTGTGAATGAAAAGGTGAAGGGAGCCGGATACGATCTGGTTCTCGACAAGAGTGGTGCCAGCATGGGGCAAATCCCGGTGGTTCTCTACTCCCGCGATGATATTGACTTCAGTGCTGAGATCATCACGGAACTCAATAAGTCGGCACCAAAGGCGGAGTCGGCGGCGAACTAATTTCTTTCGCGCCGGGTTTCCCGGTGTCGGGGGACCTCGTGACAGGCGATCGATTGTGAGTTGGGAGCTTGGATTCCGCCATGACGATCCATCCGAAAAATAAAGCGACCCGCATCGCGGCCCATGTGGAGTCTCTCGGACTGGAGGCCGGGGCGTATGACCCTTGCTATTTTGGCTATTTCAGGTGTTTCAATGCCGGAGAGTACTACGAGGCCCATGATGTTCTTGAGCACCTCTGGTTGCAGGGTCGGGATGAGAACTACGCCTTTTACAAAGGCTTAATTCAGCTGGCAGGCGCTTTCGTTCACCTTAAAAAGCAAAAGGCCCGCCCTCATCATCCTACGGATGGCCGGCGCTTGTATCCGGCCGTGCGTCTTTTTTGGTTGGCGGAAGCCAATCTTGCCTCCTACCGCCCGATGCACCTCGGACTGGATTTGGAAGTGACCTTTGGGATGATGGAGGACTACGTGGCCAGAATTCTCGCGTCAGAGTATACCGTTAACCCCTGGCACCCCGAGAGCGCCCCCGTCCTGCCTCGACTCCACGCTTAGGTGCGGCCCGGGGAGGGCCTCAGGGCGTGATTTCGAAGCGGGCCTCGCCCACGCGGATTGCCTTGGAGAGGTCGGCCGGTGCGTCGGATTCCGCGCCCACCCAGGAGCGTTTCTGCCAGCCGCCGGGAATGCGCTCGATCAGGTCCACCCATCCGTCCGGCCAGGTGCAGAGGGCACCCTTTGGCGTGAGTTCCCATTGCCCTTCCGTTCCCCCGTTGATGGTGCTGAGGGCCTGGCCATTTGATTGAAGGGCCAGGTAGAGGTAGGAACCGTCGGGTTCCTTGTTCATCCGCCAGATTCCGACGAAGGGAGCGAGGGTGTCATCGACGCGCGTGGCTGCTGTTGATGCGGCCGGCGAAGTGTCCAATGACGCGCCGGGTTCAGCACCCCAGTAGACCAGGTGACCCCGGCCGCCTTCAAGGATGTGGGTCCAGCCATCCTCAAAGAAGGCGATGAAGCGATTGCCTTCCGTGCGCCAGAACCCGCGTTCCCCCAAGGCATGACCGTTCCGATTGGTTACGGCCTGCCCATTGGGGAAGACCACAAGGTCAAAATTCCGGCCTTGGGTGTCGGTCGTGGTCCAGACGCCTTCAATGTTTGTCGGCAGGGGGATCATCCCAGCCGTGGGTTCTGGAGGAGGAGAGGATTCTGGATCGGTGGGGGATGGGGACGGACAACCGGTCAGAAGGAGCAGAGCCATGAGGAAGAACAAGAGTCGCATCAGGGAAGTTCTCTGAGGCGGGAAGCCGAAAAACAATGTTTTTCGGCTTGTGGCTGAAGCAGATTAGCGTCCTTTTGAATAGGCGCACCAACGGATTTTGGTCGATGCCCGCCATCCAACACCTCGCTATAATCCTTCAAATTTTCTTTCAGAATGATGCATCCAGCGGAAGCTTCCGGACAGACTGATTATCGCGGCTTGGCCCATCGAATGGGTCGCGAGACGCTGGAGAGACGAATTCGAAAGCAGGCCGGGCTCTGGGCCAGGAGTGTCCACCAGGGACGGGGTTTTTTTAGGCTGGAACGTCTGATTCCTCTGGATGCGCTCATCGCGACCGCTCTCAAGCTGAGTGGTTTCGCCGGAGTCGGTCGGAAAAATTTCCTCGATGTGCGCAAGGTATCCCATGGGCTGTGTCTGCCGGACCTGCCGGTGGCGTTTGAGGGATTTCGCCTTCTCCAGTTGAGCGATCTGCATTGTGATCTTGAGCCCGCCCTGATCGAGGTGGTGATCAAAAAATTGGAGGGTTTGGCATACGATGCGGTGGTGTTGACCGGCGACTACCACAACAAGATTGCGGGCGGACATGATGCCTCTCTTGAATTGATGGGGCGTCTTGCCGCGCACCTGAAGCCGCCGGGTTTTGCCATATTGGGCAACCATGATTTTCTCGAGAAGGTGGTCTATTTGGAGGAGGCCGGTCTAACGGTGTTGCTCAACGAGGCCCGCTCAATCGAGCGGGGAGGCGAGCGGCTTTGGATCTGCGGGGTGGACGATCCGCACTACTTTCAGACCCATGACCTGAAGAAGGCCATGGCCCCGGTCGGGGCCGGGGAGACGTCCATTCTTTTGAGTCACAGCCCGGAAACCTACTTGGAGGCCGCGGCCCTGGGGTATTCGGCGATGCTGAGCGGCCACACCCATGGAGGGCAACTCTGTTTGCCGGGGGGATTCGCCCTCCTAAAAAATGCTCCGATCCCGCGTCGTCTGCTGGCGGGCCCTTGGTCGCAGGGAACTCTGCAAGGGTACACCTCGCGTGGCACTGGGGGATGTGGCGTGGCGGCTCGCTTTTTCTGTCCCCCAGAGATGACGATTCACACCCTGCGGCGGGCTCCAGGATATTGACAGAGGCCGGGAATCTCCTCACGGTCTGCCGTCATGTTGATTCTCCGAACGATTCCCGTCATTTTTATTGCCCTGGGTGTTTTTCTTCCAAGTGGCCGAGCCCAGCAGGATAGCTCTCCAGTGAACGTCGAAGCCATCCTTCGGGACTTGGCCAAGATCGAGGCAAAACAAATACAGGATCTCGAATCATCTCGAAATTCCGCGATTTCCAAGATCAGGGCGGCGGCCACGAGTCCCTCGGCCGCCAAGAGCTTGTATAAACAGGCGGTTGAAGAAACCCAGTTTGCAGGAGTTCCCGGCAAGGGAGCGGCCTTTGCGGATTGGAAAAGCTCGATGTCGGACGTGTTGCGGAGCAAAGAGCTGGAGGCAGCACTTCACCTCCATCTCACCTATCTGATGCTCTCCTTGGATCGAGGGGGTTCGGATGAACCTGAACGCTTTGTGGCACCATCTCTCGCCTATGTCCTGGAACTTGCCAGGGCCGATCAGGAGTTTCTCGATTTTGCGCAAGATCTCGACGAGGCAGGAAAAAAGAATCCTGCTTTGAAGCAGGTTGCGAAATTGTGCGATGACCTTTTGAAAAAGTCACTGACCGCCAGCCCTTTTGTCAAATGGCTTCGCATGGAATCCTGGCTGCCGAAAGGGGAATGGGAACTTGCTCCGGGCAACCTCTCAGGAATCCTGGAGAAGAATGTTCGAACCTTCATGCGTCAGGCGGCAGATCCCAAGGTGGTTGGAACTTGGGAGATCGAGATGAAAATCGAGGCGGCGAGGGCCACCGCCGGGGGAAGGGCGCACGATGCCACCGATTACAACGCTCTCAAGGGACCTCAACTCCGATTTTCTCGGGCCAAGGACATGATGGTCGTGGGTCAAAAAAATCGCGGAGCGACCGAGGTATATGCCTTGGTGAAAGAGTTTCCCCTCCATCCTGACTTCGGGACCTGGCTGAACGCGCTTCGTGCCATGCTTGCGCCAGCCGCGGAAGCATCGCCGGCGGCGGCTCAGCCTTAATCTAAAGCCCTTCAGCTCTGAGGCGGATACATTTCCGTGAGAAGGTCCTGGTAGGAGTCGGTGATCACGTGCCGTTTGAGCTTGAAGGTGGCGGTGAGTTCACAGCCCGCTTCAAAGGATTTGGAAAGCAGGCGAAAATCAGCTATGCGCTCGAAGCTTTTGAATCCTTCAGCCGTGCTGACCAATCGTCGGATCTCCGCCGCCATTGCCTTGCGGGCGTCCGGATGAGCAACGAGTTCCGAGAGGTTGGCCACGAGAATTCCTGCGGTTCGAAAGCCATCCAACGAAGGCACGATCAAGGCCCCAAGATGTTTTTGGTCCTGTCCCACAACCATACAGTGATCGACGAGCGGGGAATGGACCAACAGGCATTCGAGGGGCACGGGTTCCACATTTTCCCCGCCGAGCAGAACGATCGTGTCCTTGGACCGTCCCAGGATCTTCAGACAATCGTTAAAGGTCACCATCCCAATGTCACCTGTGTTGAGCCAGCCGTCCTTGAGGACCCGGGCGGTGCCTTCGGGATCCTTGTGGTACCCTTGCATGATCTGGGGACCACGGGAGTGAATTTCCCCCCGTCGTCCACGACCGAGATCCTTTCGGGAGGGATCCGGGTAGAGGGTCGTTCCGCCCTCCAAGTCCATGATGCGGATTTCCGTCTCCGGATAGGGGGCACCGACCGTACCAATGACAAGATTCTTCCAGGTCCGCACCGCGAGTACGGGCGAAGTCTCCGTGAGACCATATCCTTCTAGAACCGGAATTCCGATGAAATTAAAAAACTCGTCCACATGGGGCTGTAAGGCCCCTCCGCCCGAAATGGTGCCGCGGAAGTCTCCACAACCGACGGCTTCGCGAACCTTGGCCAGCACGATCCGGTCGAGAATTCGATGGGGGACGAAACAGACCGCCCAGCGCATGAAATGAACCGTGCCCCGTGAAAAATTTTCCAGCACGCTCCGTCCGGGCAGATCGAGTTCCTGTCCGACGAAGAATCGTTCGGCCCGCTTCACGTGGCAGGTGCAGGAACGGGCCAAATGGAAAAGGGTTCGCCGCAGGGGCGGAGCCTCGGCTGTGCGGGTCATGAGTTTGCGGTAGAGGTTTTCCCAGAGCCGCGGCGCGGAGGCCATGATCGTCGGGCGGACGGTCTTGAGGTCTTCTCCAATCGAACGCAAGCTCGTGTAGTAGGTGCAGGCCCCCATGCTGATCGAGACCATCTCGAAAACCCGCTCATAGCTGTGCCATACCGGAAGAATCGAAAGCATCCGGTCACCGGGTGCGAGTTCGAAGGGCAGATTGCGGATCTGCGAAGCCATGTTGGCGTGGGTCAGCTTAACCCCTTTGGGGGTCCCTGTGGTTCCCGAGGTGTAGATGAGGGTGAAGAGGTCCTCGGGACTTACGGCCTGGATGCGGGCCTCGGCGCGGCGATCTCCCTCCGCCCGAAGGGTCATTCCGCGGGCCACCAGATCGCGGAGAGCGAAGACGCCCTCTGGAGCCGTCGCTTTCGGATCCATGAGGATGACAGTTTCGACCCCGGGCAATCCCGCCCGGGCCCGGGAAAATTTTTCCCAGATCGCCAGGTTCTCCAGGATGACAAAGCGCACGTCGGCATGCTTGAGGATATAGGCGATTTCGGTTTCGGTGACATCTGTGCCCCGGGGCACGTCGGCGCATCCGGCGAGCTGCACGCCGTAGTCGCACAGAATCCATTCCTCCCGATTGTCCGCCAGGAGGCCGACGTTTTCGCGTTCCTTGAGACCAAGGTCGATCAGGGCCGTCGCGAGCGCGAGTCCGCGTTCGTAGAGTTTACGGTAGGAGAGAAATTCGTAAGCCCCGCTTGCGCCTTTGGACGCAAAGGCGGGAAGATCTTCATAACGCTCCGCCGCATCCCGATAGAGGAGAGCGAGGGTTGATTCACTGATGCGGGCCATTCGTGATCAGGAGCGGATTTAGCGACGGCTCTGGGGCGGCGGGGTGGACTCCCGAAAAGTGATACGGCCCTTGGTCAGATCGTAAGGGGACATCTCGACCGTTACGTTGTCCCCGGGCACGATCCGGATGAAATGCTTTCTCATTTTTCCCGAAATGTGAGCGAGCATAAGGTGTCCGTTGCTGAGCTTTACCCGAAACATGGTTCCGGGCAAAACATCAACGACCAAGCCGTCGGTGGTTATGGAATCTTTGGTGGCCACAGGAGGAACCGTCCTTTTACCGCAGATTCAATTTGAAATCAACCCAAGCCACGAGGCGTACGGGAATTTTTGGATTTTCGGGGAGCACACGCGGCTCGAGTGTGATTCCTCGGCGGCTCGCTGAGGAAATTGGTCCGGCGAGCCGCCGGACCACGCCCGCGAGCCGCGTGCGCTCCCCAGAAAATATCCTTCTCCTCTTTCGATAAATGCGAGAACCTGTTGATCAATATTTCCCGCAATGATCTCCCCTTCGATTGCTTCCCCCGGGCACCTGGGCGTCTTCCTGTAAGGAAAAAGTACCTGTCATGTCTCGGAATCTGATCCTTGTTTGTCTTCTTGGGGTGGGCATCGTTCCCGTTCCCGTCCAGGCTCAAATTAAGACCGGTGCGGTTTCTGTCAGTGATCAAAATCTGACCGCTGACGAGATTTTGGTTCGGGCGCACGGATTGTACGCCGAGGGCAAGTACGCGGAGGCCGCGGCGGAATATCAACGCTTCCTCACTAGTTTTAGCTTGGCCGAGGAGGCTCAGGAGTCGGTGAGATTGATGCTTCCTCGGTTGGCGCTTGCCTTGCTGCAAATGAAGAAATTCTCCGAGGCGAGGGAAGCGATTACGGCGGCATTGGCCCATGACCCGCCAATCGACCAACACCTCCGGCAGGATCTTGTTTTCTGGAGGAGCATCTGCGAAATGCAGGATGAAGAGTACGAGGCGGCTGGAAAATCGCTTAAAGAATTTCTTGAGATGTTCCCGCCGGGTGCGGAACGCAACCCGAACTATGTCCGGCAATTTCCCGCCATCCGGCAAATCCCGGAGGCCCGGCTGCTGATCGGGACCTGTCTGGTGTTGGAGGGGAAGTTTCTGGAGGCAGCCGACTATTATGCCTCCATCAAGCCCACCCTGGATCCGGTGATGCGTGGTCGTGCCACCGTGCTCGAATTGTATTCCCTTGTTCAGGTCCCGGCCGACGACCGCGCCATGGCGCTTGTCATGGAGGAATTTCCCAGCATGGGTGATCTGCTGCAGCTGGTGACTTTCCAGACCTTGACGCTCGAAATTGGGTCACGGTTTCTGGAAAGAAAGGAACTTCGTAAGGCCATCATTTGCCTCCAACGCGTGTGGTCGTCGGAACGCCTGCTCAAACACCAGGAAGATCGACTCGCGAATATTGAGTCTCAGCTTCAGGCGGCGGAGGCCAATCCCCGGAGCGATCCCTACACGAAATTCCTTTATGGGCGGATGGCAACCAACGTAAGACGTGAGATCGCGAGCTTCCAGAAGATCGACAATTTTGACTCCGCCCTGCGGATGCGGCTTGCGATGGCGTATCAGGCCATGAACCGCTACCGGGAATCCGCCCTCATCATGGAGGAGATGCTCAATGAAATGCCGCCGGATCCGGTGGTGGAGAGCGCTTCTGTGAATCTGGTGCAGAGTTGGAACGCGATCGAACGCTGGCCGAAGGCCATCGAGGCGGCCCAGGCCTTTATCGAGAAGTTTCCCGACTCGGAGAGCGTGCCTCTGGTCCTGTATCTGGAGGGCATCGCCGAGCAGAAGGCTCTTGATTATGGGGCGGCAGTGGCAACCTTTGACACCATTACCAAAAAATATCCCCAGTCGGAATTTGCGCCCAGGGCACAGTTCATGAAGGGATTTTCGCTCCTCTTGGCGGAAAGAAATCAGGAGGCTATCGAGGCCTTTGAGGAATTTCCCAAGGCCCATCCCAAGCACGAAATGGCGGAAGCGGTGGCCTATTGGCGGGGGATGGCGTATTCGCTCGACAAGCAGTTTGCCCGCAGCCGGGAGGTGATGGATGAATACCTCGACCGCTTCAAGGACGGTACCCTCCGGGGCAGCGCCGTGTTCCGCAAAGCCTACTGCGCCCAGCAGATG
>CALBXK010000288.1 GCA_937890535.1 uncultured Spartobacteria bacterium | reverse complement strand
GCTTTGTCCTGAATGCGCTGCGCCGGTCACGCCCGCTCCCACCGGTGAGGAGAAGGAGCTGGACTGCACCTCGGTCTACGCGCAAAGCAAAAAAGATCAGGAAGTCTATTCTCTGATGATCGGCAAGGCTCACCAGATTCCTGTCGTGGCCTGCCGTTATTTCAATTGTTACGGTCCGCGCCAGTCGCTGAACAATCCGTACACCGGAGCCGCAGCTATTTTCTGCTCAGCTATCAAAAATGATTCTCCGCCGCTGATCTATGAAGACGGCCACCAGCGTCGCGACTTTATTCATGTTCGGGATCTGGTGCGCGGAAAACTTCTTTTGCTGGATCATCCTGATGCGAATTATGATATTTTCAATATTGGCACCGGAAAGCCTTCCTCGATTCTTGATTTGGCGGAAACCCTCATCGAACTTTGTGGCAAAAACTTCAGCCCTGATGTAATTTACAAATTCCGCAATGGTGACATTCGCGATTGTTATGCCGACATTTCGAAAATCAAAGCCTTGGGTTTTGCACCCGAATTATCGCTGAGACAGGGCCTCGAAGACCTGATTGCCTGGAGCGATAGCCAATATTCCGTTTCGCGCGTCGGGGATGCCCATCAAAAACTGGTTGAAAAAGGCCTTGTGCTGGAAACGCAACCGGTTGCCCATAAATAACCATCGTTTCTCCGACCCCCTCGGAGGGAAACTATTCCTGGAATGTGAAGCATGACCGGACGTGGTCAAGAAAACGAAATGTCCCAACGCCTCATCCTCGGCGGGATTTTATTTTTTGCTTTTCTCCTGCTCACTCCCCTCGATATTTTCAATGACTGGATTCCTCCCAATGTTCATACGGGATATTACTCTGTAACAACTATTGATAAAGGCGATGATTCGGGCTATTACGCCTTCCTGCGCTCTCCATTTTTTGATGGCGATCTCGACTTTTTTAACGAACGTTATTATGCCCACTTTGATAAATTCATGCCCACCGGCTACGTTTTTAATAACTGGCAAATGGGTCAGGCGCTTTTGTTTCTGCCGTTTTTTATCGTCGGTCATTTGCTGGCGCTTCTTTATCAGGCGCTGGGTTACCCTATTTCGGTGGGGGGCTATTCCTCTCCCTATTACATTTCGACTGCCGTGGCTTCGGTCACGTTTTTATTTGCCGGCCTGATTCTGGTTTTTAAAACCCTGCGTTCCTTTATCGACAAACGCTTTGCCCTGCTTGTAACACTTTCCATTTGGCTGGCCTCTCCGCTGATATATTTTTCGTTCATTCGCCAGCGCATGGCCCATACCGTTGAATTTTTCTTCGCCGCCGTTTTGATATTTTCCTGGATCCACTTCCGTCCTCGAGCTAGGGAGGCAGATAGCCCACTAGCCGCGGATAGCAATGACTCGGTGGGCCGAGACGCATCCCCAGGCGCAGAAAAAAGCCAGGGCCAGTTGGTGGTCCGTCACGCTGTCATGGGTGCTCTGCTCGGATTCCTTTGCATGATGAGGGTGATCAACATCGCATTTTTTGCCCTGTTCGCGGTGGACCTATTATGGAGTTTTCGCGCAGACTTGAAATCACCTGCCACGATTAAAAAATTATGCCTATTGGGTGGGGCGGGGCTGGGTGGATTTTTCCTGGTCATGCTTCCCCAGATCGTGTGCTGGTACCAGTTGAACGGGGTTCCTTTCCGCCAAGACATATGAAGTTTGCCGGTGAGGGGTTATCCGGCATCACTTTATTGCCACTACTTGAAAAGATATGGGCTTTGTTTTTTTCTGCCAAATGGGGTTTGGTGTTTTCCATGCCTCTGGCCCTGGCGGCAGGGGTGGGTTTATTTCTCAAAAATGAATGGCTGAAAGAAATTCGCCCGGGACTTCTCGCTTATCTGGCAGGAATTTCTGCAATTGTGATTTTGTACCCGGAGGATTCTGCTTCATACGGACATCGGCATTTCATCTCGGCCCTGCCTGTCTTTGCGCTGGGACTGGGCAATCTTCTATGGCGTATTTCAGAAGCCGGGTCCAAATGGGGGTTGCGTGTTGCCGTCATCGGCTACCTGTCTGCCATGCTGGCGCAATACTGCATACTTATTCAATATAAGGTCACAATGTATGCCAAAGATCCGGAGGTTACATTAAAGGCCTTGGGATCAACCGTGGACGTGATATTGAACCGCCCCGACCTATTACTGCGATCGACCAATTTTTTTAATGTACTCCCCCATTTGCAATCCTGGAACTATCTTGATGGACTGTTCCTCTTAGTGTTCCCATTGTTTCAATTGGCAGGGCTGGTGGGGG
>CALBXK010000287.1 GCA_937890535.1 uncultured Spartobacteria bacterium | reverse complement strand
TCTGGACGAACTCATTGCCGCTCGTGCGGCCGATGCCATTGTGATCGCCACCCGGGCAGACTCCCACCTACCGCTCGCCGCCCAAGCCGCGGCGGCGGGCCTCCATCTCCTGGTGGAAAAACCCCTGGCCAACAGCGCAAACGAAATTCGGAGTTTTCAGAGCCGCCTGGGAGAAACTTCCACCGTCCTCATGGTGGACCACCTTTGTCTCTTTCATTCCCTCATCGTTCCAGCTGCGGCCCGGCTACGAGAGACCGGATTCCGCGCCCTGCATTTCACCCGGCATCGCCCCGAGGCCATCGGTCAACATTTCCCCGATGATCACCCCATCCAACTCACCATGGTCCATGACCTCTACGTCGCCGCCCACCTTTTTGAGGGAGCGGAGCCGGAGTCGTACGCGGCTATGGACTCCCGCAACCCCGACGGTCGCATAGACATGTCCTGGGCAACCCTGCGCTGGGCCGACAATCGCGTGGCAACATTTCATTGCCACATGATGCTCCCCGACGGCTCTCCGGCAGAGGGCTGGGACAGCCTTGAAGCATTTGGAGATGGCTTCCATTCCAAGATTGTCACCAACCCCGCTCCCTGGACGTGGACCGACTCTCGAACGACGTGGCCGGTGAATCTTGAAATTCATCCGGACAGCGGAATGCTCGCCGCAGTATGGACCCGTTTCCTCGCGGCCTGCCGCGGCGGTGAGGTGCCCGACGGCTGTAAAATCGCTGATGCCCTGCAGGTCCAAGTCTGGATCGAACGCCTTCTCGAAATTGCCAAAAAACATGATCACTCCTGACGCCATCCATCGCCATTTTCCCTCTCTCGAGACAAAATGCTATCTGAACACCGCCGCCGAAGGCATCCCACCCCTTGCGGTCGGTGCTGCTCTCACAGCATACTGGCAGGACAAACTTCTGGGCATGGACGGCCGCGAGGCGCACTTCGCCCAGGAATCCAGCGCGCGTGGGCACGCGGCGAGGCTCCTGGGCCTCGGGGAATCTGAAGTCGGCTTTTGTTCCTGCAGCGCGGAAGCGTACAACCTCCTTGCCACCGCATTGCAGCTTGCCGAGGGCGACGAGGTGGTGATCAGCGACATCGATTTCCCCTCGGGATTCACCCCGTGGGTCCAGGGCAACTCCCCAGTCACCACCCGCCTTTGGGAATCCCGCGACGGCTCCCTCGCGGTTTCTGATTTGGCCGCACTCCTTGGTCCGCAAACCCGTCTCGTCCAAGTCTCCCTTGTCAGTTTCTACAACGGGTTTCGGATCCCCTGGGATGACTTTCTCCGCGTTGTGCGCGAGAAGGCTCCGAACGCAGTGGTCTCGGTCGATCTCACCCAGGCCCTTGGCCGTTGCGATTTGGATTGTACCGGAGCAGACATCATGATCTCCAGCACCCACAAATGGTTACTCGGAACCCATGGAAGCTGCGTCGTCGGCGTCCCCTCCCACGCCGCCAATCGGCTCACCACCTCAGCCGGAGGATGGTACCACATCCGAAATGCTTTCGATGCCGACCGCTTTGAGCGCGTGGATAAAAAGTCCGGGGCCGCCAGCTATGCGGTGGGCATGCCCAGCTTTGCCCCGATCTATGCCCTCAACGCCGCCATGGCGTTTCTGCTCGATGTCGGCATCCCTGCGATTGCGGCCCATGCCGATCCCCTCGTCAAGGCCGTCCACGAGGGCCTCATTTCCCGTCGGATCAACCCGCTGGCCCCGTTGACACCATCCGGCATCGTGGCCTTCAAACACCCGGACTCCGAACGGATTCATCAGACCCTCCACGAACAAAATATTCACATCATGCACCAGGCGGGACGAATGCGAGTGTCCATGCACGGTTACAACACGCTCTCTGATGTGGAACAATTTTTTCAAGCCCTCGACACCCTGGCCCTATGACGACCCAGCTTTCAGATTCCCATATGCACCTCTTTGCCCGCGGCTATCCCGGACGATACGGGCCTCTTTTTCCGCGCGGCGGCGAAATCACGATCTATGAACGGCTCCGCAAAGTGCACCGCATCGAACGTGCCCTGGTCATCGGTTACGAAGGTCATCCCTGGGCGGTCGGCAACAATCGCTACATCGCCCGACTGGCCAAAAACTTCTCATGGATCACGCCCCTGGCATTTTGCCATCCCACAACCGAGCCAACCCCGAAGCGACTGCGCCATTGGTGGAATCAGGGTTTCGCAGGAATCTCAATCTATGCGGCCACCCAAGCCGAAGCCAGACGCCTCTTGACGTGGAACGACCCAACCCTGGAGATTCTGAATGAAAAACGCGCCCTCGTCAGCATCAACGCGCCGGCGGCAATCGTCGCGACCTTGCGACCATTTTTTGACCGTCTGGGTGAAACTCGTATCTTACTCAGCCACCTCGGACTGCCTGGCACCCTGCCCGACGCCCGCAAGGAATTGAAACCCATTCTGGACCTGGCCGTCATTTCTCATCTCGGGGTAAAATTTTCCGCAG
Source organism: uncultured Spartobacteria bacterium (assembly GCA_937890535.1). Taxonomy (GTDB): domain Bacteria; phylum Verrucomicrobiota; class Verrucomicrobiia; order Chthoniobacterales; family Terrimicrobiaceae; genus CAMASH01. The sequence continues at coordinate 4,136 of CALBXK010000287.1, read as the reverse complement.
CATACGCCTGCAATGCCTACCCTCACCCCGGATTGCGGGAAGTCCTTGGGGCTCTGCGGAACCGCTTCGGCCCTTCTCGGCTTTATTGGGGATCTGACTTCAGCCCGGCACTGGACGACGTCACCTTTGCCCAAACCATCGAGGCCATCAATTCCCCGGGCGATCCGAATGCCAAGGCGATCTTCTCAAAAAACCTCCTGGCTGCGATTCGCCGGGTGCGCGCTTGATCCCATCGTCCATCTTCCCGCCTATTTCAGAGCCACAGCCCCGTCGAAGATACTGATTTCGGATTGCAAATACGGTGTGCTGCGAGGGTGCCCAAAAAAGTGCCCCTGGGCCATGGAGATGCCAATCTTCCGCAAGAGATCGAAGTCCCCCTGCTCCTCGACAAATTCCGCAATGGTTTCAACCCCGAGAGCATCCGAAATGATGTTGATCGCCTGGAGAACCGCTTGATTAAATGAATGGCTCGCCAGCTTATGAACAAAGGTCCCGTCAATCTTGATAAAATCCACTGGCAAATTTTTCAAATACGTCAGGGAAGAGAAGCCGCTGCCAAAATCATCGAGGGCAAACCGGCACCCTAAAGCCTGCAATCGCTCAATGGCGTCCGAGGCGTCCAGCAGGTTGGGAATGAGCTCGTTCTCGGTAATCTCAAAAATCACCCGTCCGGCCAGGATCCCAGAAGTCGCCATCAAATCCTCAACATATCCGCAAAAGGACGCCTCGCCGAAGAGACCTCCCGAAATATTAATCGAGAGCGTCAGCTCTGGATTCTCCGCGAGGGCGACGAAGGCCTTTTCGATGACAAATCGATCCACTTTTGTGGAGTGACCAAAGCGTTCCAGGGCCGATAGAAAAACCGTCGGACTGACCGGCAGGCCCGAGTCGGGGTCAAAATAACGTAGAAGGAGTTCCTGAAAAATAATCCGGCCGCTGTTCACGCATACCACCGGCTGGTACCAAACTTGCAACGAGCCGTCCAACATCGCCTCGCGGATACTGGTCGACCAATCCGTGTCTGAAACCAAGCGGGCAATTTCGCTCGTTTCCTCAGTATAGACCTCGACCCGGTTGCGCCCATGCGCCTTCGCAGCATAGCAAGCGGCGTCCGCGGAACCCATCACCACGGTGGCATCGCTATCACCATCGATCTCACAAATCCCAATCGAGGCGCCAACGTGATAGGTGCGTCCGCCCTCCGCGAAGACAATTTCCCCAATCCGCGCCACCAGGGATTCTCCGATGCCCACCGCATCCTCCACCGTACAGTTGGGAAGAATTAGGACAAACTCATCCCCGCCAAACCGAACCAAAAAGTCCCCTTCCCGGACATGAGCCATTAAGGTACCCGCAACCTTCACGAGCAACTTGTCCCCGGCACCATGGCCAAGCGTGTCGTTGATGATTTTGAAATTATCCAGATCCAGATAAAGCACCGCCCCAGATTTCCCGTCCCGTGCAACCTGAATGGCAGCCTGAATGGCGGAGTCGAGTTGACTCCGGTTAAAGAGCCGGGTGAGGGTATCATGCTGGGCCATGTACTTGAGTTCAGCCTCCAGTTTTTTGCGGCGGGCAATCTGCTTTACGGCTGCCTCGGCCACGGTCAAACGGACATCAAGCAACCCAGGATTGTAGGGTTTCACGATGTAGTCGTCGGCTCCGGCTCCGAGAACTTCCCGAAGGTCCTCAGCCCGATTGTTGGCCGTACCGACGAGAATATAATAATGGCTGCCATGGGAGCGGGCGCGCAGCAATCGAGCCAGTTCCAGACCACTCATACCCGGAAGTTGAATATCCAGTGTGATGATGGGGAAAAAACTCTTTTCCAACTCAATAAGGGCGGCTTCCGCCGACTCGCAGCCGACGACTTCATGGCCCCGGGAATGGATAATGCGCTCCAGCAACATGCGGGTGGGTCGATCATCCTCGACAATCAACACCCGGCAATGCGAGGGCTGATTTTCAAAATCTGGGGGAAGAGGGGAAGTTTGCTTGTCCACGCCGAGTCAATCCTACGCGACTGTCACCACTGGTCGTGATGAAATCAAGCTTCGCCTTCCCTCGTCACCGACGAACGCACAAAAAAGATGCCGCCGATCAATTGGCCTTCGCCGCCTCGACCCATTTTTCGAGTCCCTCCGGGCCCCCTGCCAGATATCCGACATTGCGTGCGATCTCCTTCCCTTTGGAATTCAACAGGACAAGGGTTGGAAATCCTTCGACACCATATTGCTTGGAAAGCTTCTCATTCTGCGCCTTCACCTCGGCCGATTGCTCCTTGCCCTGAGGATAATCCAATTCAACGAGGACGAGATTCGCGGCAGCAAACTTCTGAAATTCCGGTTTGGAAAATGTACTCTTGACCAGCTTGATACACCACCCGCACCAGTCGGATCCTGTAAAATCTAGCAGCACCATTTTATCCTCCTTGCCCGCCTGTGTAAGACCGGCATCATAGTCCGTGATCCAACCCTCGGCATCCGCTTTCTCCGCCGCAGGTTGATCAACTGCGTCCTGACAGGAAACCAAGAGAAGTGAAAAACTGCAGATCGTGGCGAGAAGAACTTGGGATAATTTCATAGCGGAACCAAGGTTCCACACTTCGTGAAAAAATCAACAAGATCCTGCAATGAAGGCCGCTGGATCGAAATTCGGGCGCACATCGCTTGTGATCGGGGACGCCCGGTCCACGCGATGACTCGCCGCATAGGCAATCATGAGCGCGTTGTCGGCACGAAGTTCGGGGGGGGCTGCCCGCCACACCCTCCCGGCTTTCACACAGGCCTGCTCTAATTTTTCTCCCAATCGACGATTGGTGCTCACTCCCCCGCTGATGCCGATCAAGGAATGACCACACTGCCGAGCGGCCGCCAATGACTTGCCCACCAGGACATCCACCACGGCCTCCTGAAAGGACGCACAGACATCGGGAAGATCCACCGTGGCCGAAGGTCGCTTCTCCAGAAAGTATCGCACCGAGGTTTTCAAACCACTGAAGCTGAAATCCAAATCTTTGGAATCCAACATGCTGCGAGGAAAATCAAATCGGTCCGGGTTGCCGTCCCGGGCCAGACGATCCACTTCCGCCCCGCCGGGATATCCGAGCCCGAGCAGTTTTGCGACCTTGTCGAATGCCTCCCCCGCCGCATCGTCCCGGGTTCGGCCCAATAAGCGGTAGTCCCCGTACTCGCGGACATCGAAAAGCAGAGTATGCCCCCCACTGACCACCAAGGCCAGATGGGGAGCAATCCGGGCTTCCCCAAAAAATGGGGAAAGCATATGGCCCTCAATATGGTTCACGGCGAGAAACGGTTTCCCCGCCCCCAAAGCGAGTCCCTTGGCGGCCGACGCCCCCACCAGCAATGCCGCCGCCAGCCCCGGACCCGTCGTGGCAGCAAAAGCATCGATGCCCGCGATCTCCAATCCAGCGTCCGCCAGGGTGGTTCGCACCAGGCGGGGAAGAATCGCGAGGTGATTTCGTGAGGCCACCTCCGGCACGACTCCGCCATACGGAGCATGGATTTCTGCCTGGGTGGCAATTCGGTGCCCAAGCACATCCTTGTGTCCCCTCAAAACTGCCACTGCGGTTTCGTCACAGGACGTTTCGATGGCGAGAAGAATGCGGCTCAAGAGCTTTTTCCGGCGGCCTGCGCCTTGGGGGGGTGTTGTCGCTCCACAAAGATTAAGGCTCCGCGTAAAATATCCGCAGCTCGGGAAAGCTGCGGGTCATTCTCGGTTTCGATCGATTCGGCCCCGCCCATTCGCGGCTTGCGCCGGGAATCGAGAAGTTCAAATTCCTGCTTGGGGGTGAGGTTGACCCGGATATTGGGCTCGACCCCAACTTCGTGAATCATCGTCCGACTGGGAGTGAAATAGCGGGCAGTCGTCAATCGCAGGGCCGATCCGTCCGGCAAGGCGATCACACTCTGCACGGACCCTTTGCCAAAAGTTTTCTCTCCCACGATGATGGCACGCTTGAGATCCTTCAACGCCCCGGCCACCACCTCGGAGCCACTGGCGCTGGCATAGTTAACCAGAACCACCACCGGAATATTTCTGGGTTTTCCAAACTGCCCAGTCGTTCGATAGATCCGGACGGGGGAACGCCCCTCGGTGGAAACGACGGTCGTCCG
>CALBXK010000286.1 GCA_937890535.1 uncultured Spartobacteria bacterium | reverse complement strand
GCTGATGCTGACAGCGGCACGGTTGAGGCGGCTTTTCATATCGAAAACCCAAAGCTCGACCTTCGCCCTGGCATGCGGGCGGAATTTTCCATCGTCCTTAAAAAACGCCGCGGTGTGATGAGCGTCCCGCGTTCCGCCCTGCAAGGCGATGCCGCCAATCGGTTCGTTTATGTGAAGGATTTTGACTTGCCCAATGCCTTCGTGAAAACCCCTGTCGTCGTTGGTGAAATCAACGACCGAAGTGTCGAAATCGTGAGCGGCCTGCTGCCCGCCGATGATGTTGTCACACGCGGAGCCTATTCACTCGCCTTTGCCGGTGGCGGAAGCCTCTCGTTGAAAGATGCCCTCGATGCCGCGCATGGCCATGAACATGCAGAAGACGGATCGGAACTCTCCGATGCCCAAAGAGCGGACCCTCAAGCAGGCACAGAGCGACCCGCTCAAAGCTCCTTCTGGATGATCGTCAGCGGCATTCTTTTTCTGCTCGTCATCGTCCTTTCTCTCCGCAAGCGCAAGGAGTCCTCCCATGCTTAATCGCCTCATTCAATGGTCATTGGCGAATCGACCCATCGTCGTCGGCGCCGCTCTCATTCTGCTCGCTCTCGGCGTCACCACTGCTCTGCGGCTTCCTGTTGAGGTCCTACCCGACCTCACCAAACCCACCGTCATCATCCTGACCGAGGCCCCCGGTCTCGCCCCCGAGGAAGTCGAAATCCGTGTGACCCAGCCGCTCGAAAGTGCGCTTTTGGGGGTGGCTGGCCTCACCCGCCTGCGCTCCAACTCCGATGTCTCCCTTTCTCTCGTTTATGCGGAATTCGGCTGGGACACCGATATCTATAGAAACCGCATCTTCGTGCAGGAACGCTTGCAGACGGCCAGCGAGCAACTGCCAGAAGGGGTGCAACCTTTCCTCACCCCAGTCGCCTCCCTGATGGGCGAAATCCTTCTTGTCGGCGTACGCTCCACCATCAAGGAAGGTGAACCCGGTTATCTCCCACCCAGCGAGGTCCGCTCCATCGCCGACTGGACGATCAGGCGCCGCCTCCAAAGCATCCCCGGCATTGCCGAAGTCCTCAACATGGGCGGCGGCGTTCAGCAGATCGAGATCCAGCCCGATCCCTACCGCATGCAGGCCCATGACGTCAGCCTCGACGAACTCGCCGCCACCGCCGCCGCCGCCGCCAACACGACCACGGGGGGATTCCTCTCCACCGGCCCCACCGAGATCATGATTCGCAACCTCGCTATGACCACCGACCTCTCTTCCCTTGGGCGCACGGTGATCAAAGAAGTTGGCGACCGCCCCATCCTCCTCTCCGACGTGGCCACCGTCGCCTGGGGGATCGAGCCCATGCGTGGCGACGCCACCGTGAGCCGAGCTCCGGAAAAAACGCCCACCTACGGCGTCATCATGTCGATCACGAAATCCCCCGGCTTCGACACCCGCTCGCTCACAAGCCAGATTAAGGAAGCCCTCGACGAACTCGCCCCCAGCCTGCCCAAGGGCGTCGAGACCATCGTACTCTTTCAGCAAAAAGATTTCATCGACAACGCCATGGGCAACCTCAAGAGCGCCATCATCGAGGCCGCCATCATGGTCACGGTCGTTCTTTTCATTTTCCTGCTCAACTTCCGCACCACCTTTATCACCCTCACGGCCATGCCCATGAGCTTTGCCATCACCCTGCTTAGCTTTCAATGGCTCGGCGTCTCGGTGAATTCCATGACCCTCGGCGGTCTTGCCGTGGCCATCGGCATGGTCGTGGATGACGCCATTGTGGATGTGGAAAATGTCTTCCGCCGTCTGCGCGAAAATGCCTCCCTGACAGACCCGCTGCCGAGACTCACCGTCATCGCCCGCGCCTCCGCCGAGGTCCGTAGTTCCATCCTCTACGCCACCGTGCTCATCGTGCTCGTCTTCATCCCGCTACTCGGTCTCACCGGCGTCGAAGGCAAACTATTCGCCCCCATCGCCATCGCGACCATCATCAGCATGATCGCCTCCTTCGTCGTCTCCCTCACCCTCATCCCCGTCCTTTGCTCCTTTTTGCTCAATCCGAAGGCCGGACAAGAACATCCCGACGGCTGGCTCGTGCGCAGCATGAAGCGCCTGCTCCGCACCACCGCCCTTCGCCTCGCCTTCGACCAGCCTTATCCTGTGCTGGCCGTCGTCCTCGTCGGCGTTCTCGCGGCCTTCTCCCTCTACGCCAGCATGGGCAAGGATTTTCTCCCCTCTTTCAAGGAGGAAACCACTCTCATCGCCGCGACCTCCGCGCCTGGCACCTCGCTTGAGCAAATGAACCGGATTTCCGACGTGATCGAGGAACAGATTCTCGCCGTGCCCGAAGTCTCCAAAGTCGGCCGACGCCTCGGCCGCGCGGAACGCGGCGACCACGTTGTTCCCGTCTCCACCGCTGAATTCGACGTGGATTTCCGCCAGAACGAGGGTGCCAAAGGCCGCCCCCGTGAGGAAACCCTGGCCGAACTCAAATCCCGCATCCAGTCCATCCCCGGCATCTTTGCCGCCGTCAGCGGCCCCTTGGCCGACCGCATCGGCCATATGCTCAGCGGCGTCTCCGCTCCCGTTGCCATCAAGATCTTCGGTCCCGACCTCGATACCCTCCGACGCCTCGGCATTCAGATCCAAGGCATCGCCCAGACCATTCCCGGTTTCGCGAACGCCAAGCTCGATCAGCAATCCTCCATCCCCCAACTCCGCATCGAAGTCGACCGCGACCGCGCCGCCGCCTACGGCATCACCCCGGGGATTCTCAACGAAAAATTGAGTGCCCTCGTCGGCGGAAAATCCGTGGCCGAGCTCCGCGATGGCCAACGGGCCATCAACCTCGTCCTGCGACTGCCCGTGGCCTGGCGCGACTCCCCCGAAAAAATTGCCCAGCTTCCCATCGAAACCGGGACGGGACGATTCCTCCCTCTCAACGCCGTCGCCGACGTGCGCGAAGCCAAGGGCCCCAACGTCATCTTCCGCGAAAACGGCCAGAGACGCTTCACCATCGCCATCAAACCCACCGTCCGCGACGTGGGCGCGCGCGTTGCTGAACTCGAAAAAATGATCGCTGAACAAGTCCAGCTCCCCGAGGGCTATTTCGTGACTTTCGAAGGGGAATTCCAAGCCCGGCAGGAGGCCACCCAACGCATCCTCATCCTCAGTGCCGCCGTCTTTCTTGTCATCGTGTTCCTGCTCTACGGTTACTTCCAGAGTCTTTCGCTTGCCCTCCAAGTGCTGCTGAATATCCCCCTTGCCATCGTCGGTGGACTCGTTCTCACCTGGCTGCTCATTGATAACATCAGCATCGCCACCCTCGTCGGTTTCATCGCCGTTGGGGGCATCGCCGCCCGCAACGGCATCATGATGCTCTCCCATTACCTCCATCTCATGAAACACGAGGGCGAAGGCTTCACCCGCCAGATGGTTGAACGCGGCACCCTTGAGCGCATGGTCCCCGTCCTCATGACCGCCCTTGCGGCCGGCATCGCCCTTTTCCCCTTCGTCCTTGCGGGCGACCAGCCCGGCAAGGAAATCCTCCATCCCGTCGCGGTCGTCATCGTTGGCGGACTCGTCTCCTCCACCTTGCTCGATTTCCTCATCACCCCTCTAATTTTCCATACCTTCGGACGTAAAGCCGCCACCGGCGCTCTCGCCCGCAACGCGGCCGCTGCGCAGTAACCCTCACCAAGAAAACCAAAAACCAAAACACCCAATGAAAACACCCATCCTCACACTCATCGCCACGCTCACCCTTACCCTTCCGATTCTTGCCGCCGGCGGCCACGACCACGAGAAAAAAGAAGCCGGCCCCAACGGCGGAAAAATCCTCACCTCCGTAGAACCCCGGGCCGAATTCTTTGTGACCAGCGACCGCAAGGTCCAGATCACCTTTCTCGGTAAGGACGGCAAAGCGATTGCGCCGGACGCACAAACCGTCACCGTCACGGCCGGCGAACGTTCCGCTCCGACAAAACTCACCTTCGTAAAATCTGGCAATGTCCTGGTCTCCAAACAAGCCCTCCCCGAGGGCGACGGGTTCCCTACGGTCGTGCAGATTAAGGTGACACCCGATGCCAAAACCGTGGTCGAAAAATTCAATCTGAGTCTCGCAAATTGTCCGGGCTGCCTACTCGCGGAATACGCCTGCGTTTGCTCTCACTCTCATTGAGGATTGACCCCGCCGCCGCCGCCGGTCGCATCTCAAAGCGCACGGGCTTTACTCAGGAGAAAATGGGATCTTGGGCGAAGTTTTGGGGTGGATCGGAAGCGGGCGAGGAGCATGTCTATTCCCTTTGCACCCTGGCGGGCGCCAGTCTGGGTAAGGGTGCGGCGGTGTTTCCGTTGTCAGGATCGGTCGTATCCCGAGGGAGAAACAGCGGGACAGCGACGGAATGTCGTCCTCGCGTCCGGTCCCGCCTCGGACGGGAAATTTGATCAGAAATGGCCTCAAACGGCTCTTGCTCAACAGCGGAGAATGTCCCATAGATTAGCGATTCTTATGTCTGCTAAAAACGATCGCCGGGGTTTCGAAATAAAATTGACCAGATGAATAGCACCTTTACCGCCCGCTGGAGTGAGGCGTTGATCGACGAAAACTACGACAAATGGGTGGCCGACCCTCGATCGGTTGAACCGGATTGGGCGGCATTTTTTGAAGGATTCGAACTGGGTTCCTCTCGGGCGGAGATGGAGGCGGAAGGAAACGGGGGCGACGCAATTTTGCCACAGGCGGATATCCGGGTGGAAGGGCTGGTTTACGCCTACCGCACCCTGGGGCATACCATTGCCGATCTGGATCCCTTGGATTTATTGGTGCGCAAGAATCCGCGCTTCACCCTGAAGGAATTGGGATTCAGCGAAAAGGACCTCGAAATGACGGTCTCTTCGCGCTACTTCCGCGACGGGCGCAAGATGGTGTTGCGAGACATGATTCGCGAACTGGAGAGCCTCTACTGTGGCACGGTGGGTGCTGAATTCATGCACATCCAGGATCCCCGCATTCGCAGCTGGGTGTTGCACAAATTGGAGAACCGGGACTTTTCTCTCCATGCCAATGCTGATCTCCACAAGGACATCCTCCGCAGGCTCTACGAGGCTGAGACGTTTGAGGGTTTTCTTCACAACAAATACGGCGGCAAACGTTTTTCGCTCGAAGGCGGGGAGGCGCTCATTCTGGCGCTGGAGACTGTGGTGCAAGACTGCGAGTTGCGCGGCATCAAGGAGATCGTCATGGGCATGTCCCATCGCGGGCGTCTCAACGTCCTCGCCAATATTCTCAACAAGCCCCTCGACGTTATCTTCAACGAGTTTCGAGGAAACTTTGACCCGACTTCGGTGGGCGGCAACGGGGATGTAAAATATCATCTCGGGTTTCGCAATGTGCGAAAGACTCTCACTGGCTATGAAATTGGGATTCATTTGGCGGCGAATCCCAGCCATCTCGAAGCCGTCGATCCGGTGGTGCAGGGCAAGGCTCGAGCCCGCCAGCGGATCCTGGAGGATTCGGCCACACGCAAGAAAGTCATCCCGATCCTCGTGCATGGCGATGCCGCCTTCATCGGGCAGGGCGTGGTGGCCGAGGTGTTCAATATGTCCAAGCTGCCCGGGTATTCCGCCGGCGGCACCGTCCACTTCGTGGTCAACAACCAGATTGGCTTCACCACTCTGCCGGCCGATGCGCGTTCGACCGAATACTGCACCGACATCGCCAAAATGATCGAGGCACCGATTTTTCATGTCAACGGCGAGGATCCCGTCGCTGTCATCGAGATGGCGAAGCTGGCTTTGGAGTATCGGCAGGAGTTTGGGCGCGATGTGGTGGTCGATATCTATTGTTATCGCCGTCACGGCCACAACGAAGGCGACGAGCCCGCCTTCACTCAGCCGGCGCTCTACAGCAAAATCAAGACCCACGCTTTACCGAGCGAGGTCTTCCGGGCCCAGATCGAATCCCTTGGGACGGTCTCCGATGAGCAAGCGGCCGACATCAAAGCCGAAGCGATCAAGGAACTCGACGATGCCCTCGCCTCCGTGAAGGCGGCCGAGGCCCCGCCGGATCAGGAGTCCGAATTTGTCGGATCAACGGCCATCTTTCAGCCCCCGTACTCCCACGAGCCCTGCGAAACCGCGATCAAGAAGAAGACCCTCGATCAAATCGTGAAGGCCCTGACGACCGTGCCGGAGGGATTTCGCGTCCTCCCGAAGATCAAGCGGATCCTGCTCGATCGTCGTCTGCAGAACTGGAAAGTTGGCGGCCCCTACAATTGGTCGTATGCCGAGGCGCTGGCCTTTGGATCGCTGTTGCTGGAGGACACTCCGGTGCGATTGTCCGGTCAGGACAGCCGTCGCGGGACATTCAGTCAGCGTCACAGCGTCCTTTACGACGAGATCAACCGGGAGCGGCACATTCCCCTCAACAATCTCGCCCCCAAACAGGCGCGGTTCTGCGTCTACAACAGTCCCCTTTCCGAATATGCGGTGCTCGGATTCGATTATGGCTACTCCATGGACTATCCGTCGATGCTCTGTCTGTGGGAAGGACAGTTCGGCGATTTTGCCAATGGGGCCCAGATCATCATCGATCAATTCATTGCACCGGCCGAATCCAAATGGCGGCGACCCAGCTCGATCGTCCTGCTCCTGCCCCATGGCTACGAAGGTCAGGGACCAGAACACTCCAGCGCCCGTCTGGAACGCTTCCTTCAGCTCTGTGCCGAGGAAAACATGCAGGTCTGCAACCTCACCACCCCGGCTCAATACTTTCACGCCTTGCGCCGTCAGATCCACCGCGATTATCGAAAGCCGCTCATTATCATGACGCCCAAGAGCCTCCTCACCCATGAGAGGGCCGTCTCCAAAACCGAAGACTTCACCAAGTCGCGGTTTTACGAGATTCTGGACGACACCGTCGCCAATCCAAAAACGGTGAAACGCATCATTTTCTGCTCGGGCAAAGTATACTATGACCTCCTGAAGTACCGGGAGGAAAACGACCTCACCGATCAGGCGGCCATTCTGCGAATCGAGCAACTTTATCCCCTCCATATCGAAAAAATCCAACGACTGGTCAAACCATTCCAAGCCGCCAAGAAGATCGTCTGGTGTCAGGAAGAACCCGAGAACATGGGGGCGTGGTCGTTCATTCTCCCCCGGCTCCTCAACCTTTTTCCTGGCTACATCCACTACGCCGGTCGGCCCGCCAGCGCCAGTCCCGCCGCCGGCACCATGCAGGTCCACCTGTCCCAGCAGGCCGACCTGGTCAAGCAAGCCTTCGCATCCTAACCCTATTCTTTTATGAGCATCGAAATCAAAGTCCCCGCCGTTGGCGAATCCATCACCTCCGGCATCCTCTCGGTCTGGCATAAAAAAGACGGCGAGTCGGTGACCTCGGGCGAAGTGCTTTTCACCCTCGAAACCGACAAGGTGTCCACCGAGATCAATGCCCCGGAAAGTGGCGTCTTGAAGACTCTGGTCGAGGAGGGCGAAGAGGTCAAAATTGATCAGGTCGTCGCCCAGATTGACGAATCCGCCGCCGCGCCGAAGAAGAAAGCCGCCACCAAGGAGGAGCCCGCCAAGGAAACTCCTGCCAAGCCGAAGGCGGCCAAGGCCGAAACTCCAAAACCGGAGAAGCCGGTGGCGACGCCATCGAAGATCGTTTCGCCCGATGACCCCCGCACCACTCGGAAAAAATTGTCCCCGCTGCGTCGCAAGATCGCCTCCCAACTCGTCACCGCCCAACATACCGCGGCCATCCTCACCACCTTCAACGAATGCGACATGAGCACGGTGATGAACCTCCGCAAATCAATGCAGGAACAGTTCACCAAAAAACACGGGGTGAAACTTGGGTTCATGTCCTTCTTCATCAAATCCGTAGTCGATGCCTTGAAGGCCTGTCCGGTCATCAACTCCCGCATGGATGGCGACGCCGTGATCGAAAATCACTACTACGACATCGGCGTGGCGGTCGGGACCGAACGCGGACTCATCGTCCCCGTTGTGCGCGACTGTGACAAAAAATCCTTCGCCGATATTGAAAAGGATCTCGTTGGATACGCTGAGAAGGCCCGGCAGGGGAAAATCGGTCTGGACGACCTCCAGCACGGCGTCTTCACGGTTTCCAATGGAGGCATTTATGGTTCCTTGCTCAGCACTCCGATCCTGAACCCACCCCAAAGCGGGATTCTCGGGATGCACAAGATTCAGGAACGCCCTGTGGCCGAGAAGGGACAGGTCGTGGTCCGGCCCATGATGTATCTCGCTCTAAGCTACGACCACCGGGTGGTGGACGGAAAAGAAGCCGTCACCTTCCTTGTCCGCGTCAAGGACTGCCTGGAAAATCCCGCCCGGCTTCTGCTCGGCGCGTAATTCGATCGCGTGGTTTCCGCGCAAGTGGAACCCCTGAGGGGAAAACGCTTCGGGCGAAGGGCAAGTCAATGCGTCATCCCAGGAAAGGCAATAGCACAGGATCTACAGGATTATCAGGAACACGTTTCGCTGGAATCTCCCTTCACCCAGAAAATACCGAAGCCTCCTCCCTCATCCACCACTCGGTAGGACGATCTGTCCCCAGAGCACGATCAAACGAATGCCGGAGCCCAGTCCAGAACCTCGGGCGTCGCCGGAGTTGACGGTCAACTCTGGAGTGCACCGTTAGATTTTATCCTATTTGAGATGCGCCCGGCGGCGGCCGGATGTTCAGCAAAGGCTTGTCAAGGGCGGGGCATTCCGCTAAAGGAGCTCATAAGGCATGAGCGAAATCTACGTTCAGCGCGGTGACCAAAAGGTTGGTCCGTTCACCACAGAGGAATTGGAAGGAAAAGTGGCTGGGGGGGAATTGTCCCCGGAGGACCTGTTCTGGTCTGAAGGCATGGAGGAGTGGCAACCCCTCTCCACCGTCATCACCATCGAAACCCAGGACGACGTTGGGGAAATCTCGGACCCCGAAGATGATGGCGGCGATGTGGAGGCGCTCGCTCAGGAAGGAACCGCGATTCTCCATGAGATCGCCGACACCACCATCACGACCCATGCGCTCCATTTGCCCTGCGGGGAAGTGATTGCTTTTGAAAATATCGTGAAGGCCGGCGTCCAGACGGAAACCATTCGTCGTTTCAAGCCGGTGGCTCTCTGCATCGTCGTCGGGGTGGCCATCGTCTGTCTGGCCTTGGCGGAGATCCCGCGGACGAATCTGACCCATTGGGTTTTTTGGGGGGTGGTGCTGATTGGCCTCCTCCTCTGGTGGGTGCGCCTTTTCTTGGATACCCTCAGGGTTGGATCCTCCATGGTGGTGATTGATCTGAAGGACGGTGATGAACGCATCATTCGCGCCAATCCCGAGACGGTGGTGGAACTGCACGAGGCCATTGCCCTGTCCCTGCCCGAGACGGAATAGTTTTTGCGGCGGCTCGGCTGTTCGGTTTCCCTCTGTCGTGAGGTTTCTCGCCATCCAGCGGATGGGAGACGCACCCGCTCGCTCCCCGGGTCGGACCAGAAACCGCCATGCCCCGTAGTTTTTTGTTCCGGCCTTTTTCCAGAGTCTGATAGACAGATGCCTCTATGGACGGATTTTTTCAACTGCCGCTTCTGGGGGCGGCGGTCACCACTGTAATATCCAGCCCGACCGAGCTGTTGATCGCATTCTTGACCCTCAGCGTGCTGGAGGTCGTCCTCGGAATCGACAATGTGATCTTCATCTCCATCCTGGCCGGAAAGCTCCCCAAGGATCAGCAGGCCCGGGCCCGATTCGTCGGATTGGCCCTGGCCATGATCACGCGGATTCTGCTCCTCTTGTCCATCGTCTGGATGGCTCGACTGACCGCGCCCATGTTTTCGGTTTTGGGCCAGGCATTCAGCGGACGGGATCTGATCCTTATCGTGGGAGGTGTCTTTTTGGTTTGGAAGAGCACTCATGAGATTCATGACAAGCTGGAAGGAGCCAACACCGAAAGCGGGGTGCCACGGGGACACGCGAAATTTTCCTCGATCATCATCCAAATCATTCTGCTCGATATTGTCTTCTCACTGGATTCGGTGATCACGGCCGTGGGGATGGTTAACAATATCCCTGTTATGGTGGCCGCCGTTATCGTGGCCGTAATTTTCATGATGTTTTTTTCCGGCCCCATCAGCTGGTTTGTGGAACGTCACCCCACCGTGAAGATGCTGGCTCTGAGCTTCCTCCTGCTCATCGGAGTGACCCTCATCGCCGATGGATTTGGTCAGCATGTTTCCAAGGGCTACATATATTTTGCGATGGGTTTCTCCATTTTCGTCGAGGTTCTGAATATTCGGATTGGCAGGAAAGTGGACAAACCGGTTCAATTACACAAATCGGTGCAATAAGGAGAGTTTGTGGAAATCGCCCTCGTCATTGGTATTCTCGCCTGCGCCATGGTGCTCTTCGCCCGGGAGATTTTTCCGGTTGATGTCGTCACCGTGCTGGTGCTCTTGGCTCTCATCTTTTCGGGTATCCTCACGCCGCAGGAAGCCTTCGCAGGATTCGGTAGCGACATCATTATCATCTTAGCCTGTGTTTTCATCATCACCGGTGCGTTGCGGGAAAGCGGGGTGGTAGACTGGCTGGCTGAGATTCTGGGAAAAATTTCCCGGGGAGGGGAGCGTACTTTCCTTGTCAGCATGATGGCTGCGGTGTCGGCGCTTTCCGCCTTCATGAACAACACCACCGTCACCGCGATCCTGCTTACGCCGATCAGCGGTCTGGCGCGCAAAAATAAGTGGAGTCCATCGAAGCTTCTCATGCCGTTGTCCTTTGCCTCGATTCTCGGCGGCACCTGCACCCTCATCGGCACCTCCACAAACATGGCCGTGCGCGGGTATCTCGAAGCGGCCGGACTGCCTCCGTTGCGGTTCTTCGAACTCCTCCCCGTCGGGATCGTCATCGTCATCGTCGGGATCCTTTACATGGTGTTTTTCGGGCAGAAACTTCTGCCTGCCAATCCGGTCGGCGAGGATCTCACCTCCGACTACGGATTGCGGGAGTATTTGTCCGAAATCGTGATTGAGAAAGATTCACCCCTCGCGGGTCAGACCTTGCGCACATGCGATCTGGGAACCCTTGGTTTCCGGGTGCTCAAGGTCCTTCGGGACAAACGTCCCAAATTGCCGCGGCCAGCTTTGAAGCTGATGGAGGGCGATGTTTTGGTTATCAACGGTCCGGTGGAAAGCTTGATGAAGGTACGAGAAACCGAGGGAATTAGCATGCGGGCGGACGTGAAATTTACCGACAAGGATCTCAAGGCCGACGACCTCGAGATTCTCGAAATGCTCGTCACGCCCTATTCGAGCCTACGCGGGCAACAAATCTCCAGCCTCGATCTGCCGGCCCGCTTCGGCGTGATCGTGCTGGCCCTCAACCGGCATGGGCACCGTCTGCGGGAAAAAATCAAATCCCTCCATCTGGATACCGGTGACGTCTTGCTTCTCCAGGGTCCCCGGGACAGCATGGAATCTTTGCAAAAAAGTCCCAATTTTGCCACCTTCGGCACAATCAATCCCTCTGGGCACCGGGACGCCAAAGGTCTTTACGTGCTCGGGTTTCTTGGACTCGCCATCCTTCTGAGCGGGGTCGGATTTGTGCCTCTTTCGGCCGCGTTGCTCACCGCGGCCATGGCGACAGTCCTCACACGTTGCATTCCCATCCACAAGGTCTATGAGAGCGTGGAATGGCGTCTGCTCGTACTCATCGCGGGCATGACCGCCTTTGGGCTTGCCATGAAAAAATCCGGTGCGGCGGACTGGTTGGCGCAGTTGATCGTAGGAGGACTCGAGCCGTTCGGCGGGGTGGTCATTATGACGGGATTTGTCATTGTCACCGTGCTTCTGACCCAACCGATGTCGAATGCCGCGGCCGCCTTGGTCATGCTGCCCATTGCCCTGAGTGCGGCCGAACGGCTGGATCTCAATTCCCGCAGCTTTGCCGTGGCCGTGACTCTCGCGGCGTCGGTCGCCCTCATCGCTCCCTTCGAACCCTCCAGCCGACTTGTCTATGGGCCGGGCAAATATCGGTTCTTTGATTTCATCAAAGTCGGGGGTTTGCTCACCTTCCTCCTGATGATCGTCATTGTCGCCCTCGTCCCCGTCTTTTGGCCCCTGCATCCTTGATTTCATGAACGAAAAAGCCCTTGAACCCGACATTGAGATCCGGACCTATTTTGCCCGAGGTAAAAATGCCTTGGTGGCCCGGGCGGAGTTTTCTGAACTTTATGCCGCCATGTACTTGCACCAAATGGACAATGGTATCCAGCGGCAAGCGGACGAAGATCAGCTCATGCGAGAAGCTCTCGCCGCCATGGCCCTGCATTGTGCTTCGCGACCGCACACCGAAACCGTGGCTTGGACGGTCAGTTTCGCCTCACCGGGCGCGAACGTATTCGTCAATGGCGACAATCCCCTGGGCACGGTGACGGGAACCCTCTTCACCACCAAACAGCCGGTGACAAAAAATGTCTTTTACGCAGATGTCGTCAGCGATGGCGAGGCCCCCCGTCGCAGTGTGGTCGATTTTTCGGGGATCTGGTTTTTTCCCGCGGTGGAATCGTATTACCGTCAGAGCGAACAACGTCCGGCCCGATTTTTCCGGAACGCGGAGGAGGATTTTGTTCTCATCACGGCCCAACCCGACTGCGACTTGGAGTGGTTGGAAAGCCTCGATGAGGACGCGGTCCGGCGGCTGGACCAAGATGTCGAGCTTCGGTTACTGGAACGCCGTTCCTTCCGATTTGAATGCGGTTGCAATCAGGACCGCTTGATGGCCATGCTTGTGCCCGAGATGCGTCAGCGCCCGGAAGCCCTCTTTGCGGATGAAGACGTCCTACGGATTCACTGTCCTCGCTGTGGAGCCCGACATATCATCACCCGCGAAGCCATGGAAGCTCGCCTCGCCACAGACGATTCCCGGGACTCCGATCCAGCTGGCGCTTGATTCCTTGATCAGTTCGCTTTCGCGCTGCAGCAGGAACTCTCGGCTTTGGTGTCGGATCCTGTCGAGCTGCATCCGGAAAGAGCAGCGAGAGAGAAGGTGACAGCGCAAAGGGCGGTGATGGCTTTTTTCATAGTGGGGAGAACGTAAGAGGGTTTGGGATATTTTCCAGTCGAAACTTGGTTTTGTTTGTTCGACGATTCGTCGAGGTCTCCTCCGGTGGCTCAGGCCGTAAAGGCCACGGCATTAAACCTAGAAAGGAAAATGAGCCACGGATGGACACCTGCAGCGGCCAGGCTTTCAAATAAAACACGGATTTAATGAGGATACGCGAAGTGGATCCATCCTTCACAAGGTGAATGTGTCGGCTCTTGTGCTCAGCTATACGCGATCCATCGAAAAAAAACAGGGCTCGCGGTGTTTTGCCCGATCACGTGCCGAGCCAAAGGATCTTAATCTCCTTGTCGAGCGACTTGAGTTCCGGGTCGCCGGTGAGGAGACCGGCATTTCGCTCTCTGGCGAGAGCGGCGGCAAAAGCATCGGCATAGGAGAGCCCTCCGCGTGCCTTGAAACTGGCCGCGAGGCAGGTGAGGGAACGGTCCACAGGGACAACTTCGACAGGAAGGTTGTCGATGTCGCGGATTACCGATACGGCGGCCGCTGTGCCGCCGGAGCGTTCGAACTGGTAAACCACTTCGCCCCAGTTGACGACGCACAGCGCCAGCAGCACCCCGGACTCCATGGCCTGGGCAAAGCGGTCTCGGACACGGGGAGCGGCGGGCTCGCCGTTGAAGAAGGCCATGAGCGCCCAGGAATCAAGGACGGTGTTTTTCATCCTCCTTGAGCCTGTCTCGACGGCGTTCCGCCTCCAGTTTCTTGGTTCCAATTTTGAGAGATTCGTATTTTCCCATGAGATTTTCGACCGTGGACCGCGTGACAGGTTTGAGCAGGATGCCATCCGCAATAATTTCAACTTGAGCACGGGTTCCCCCGGAAATCCCGAACTTCCGACGGATCGCGGACGGGATCACGATCTGTCCTTTGGAAGAAAACGTGGCCAAATCAGGAGTGTCTCTTACAAGCATAAATATATCTTACATCCAATAAATGTATAATGAAAGAGAAAAGTTGGAATATAGGGAAGGCATGGGTCGGCACGGCGGCCATCCCTCCAGGGAATCATTCCGCATCAGAGGTGCTGGCAAACTGCGAGACGTTCCACTTGTCAATTTTTGAGGAAATCGCCATCGCCAACCGCCAGGCAACTCGTTAGGTTGTCGGCATGGCTCTGCCCTTTCCGATTTTGAGTTCGGACGAAGCTGCCGCCATGGTTTCTCACGGTGAGACCATCGGTTTCAGCGGATTCACTTCCGCGGGCACTCCCAAGGAAATCTCTTTGGCTTTGGCTCGAAGGGCCCAGGCCGAACACATCGCCGGTCAACCCTTCAAACTGGGAGTCGTGACGGGCGCTTCCACCGGGGACTCCCTCGACGGAGCCCTCGCCCGAGCCGACGCCATTTCCTGGCGAACCCCCTACCAATCCCATTCCGTCCTGCGGGGATTGATCAATTCCGACAAAGTCCGTTTCTTTGACCAACATCTCTCGGAGGTTTCCCAGTCCGCACGTTATGGATTTATGGGAAAATTCCACTGGGCCGTCGTTGAGGCCTGCGACCTACGCGACGACGGTGAGATTGTGCTCACCAGTTCGGTCGGCGCCAGCCCCACATTTTTGAATTTGGCCGATCGCATTCTGATTGAGCTGAATTCCTATCACCCACCCACCTTGCGCGGACTCCATGACATTCTGGAGCCCAGAGACCCTCCCTTCCGCGAGCCCCTGCCGCTTGTCCGCGTCTCTGATCGCATGGGAGAGCCGGTCGTGCGGGTCGATCCAAAGAAGATCGTCGGCGTGGTCAAAAGCCACCTTCCCGATGAGGTTGACCCCTTCAAGCCGGTGGATGACAGGACCCGCCGCATCGGGGAAAATGTCGCCAATTTCCTCGCTGGAGAACTCCGGGCCGGCCGGATCCCCCCGGGGTTTCTTCCTCTTCAGGCCGGAGTCGGAAATATTTCCAACGCCGTCTTCGCTGCCCTCGCGGGGCACCCGGACATTCCCGACTTTGAGATGTTCACCGAGGTGATACAAGATTCCTGCATTCCCATGATCGAAAGTGGACGCATCACTTTCGCCTCGTCCTGCGCCCTGACCCTCTCCCCACCCCTGATGGAAAGATTCTATGCCGATCTGGATTTTTTCCGCTCCCGGATCGTCCTTCGCCCCCAGGAAATCAGCAACCACCCCGAGTTGGTGCGTCGTCTCGGGGTCATCAGCCTCAACACCGCCCTGGAAGTGGATATATTTGCGAACGTGAACTCGACTCATGTCATGGGACAAAGTCTGGTCAATGGCATCGGCGGTTCCGGCGATTTCACCCGCAATGCCTACCTCTCCATTTTTGTCTGTCCGTCCACCGTCAAAGGCGGAACCATCAGCACGGTGGTGCCGCTGGCCACCCACATCGATCACAATGAACACTCGGTGCAAGTCATCATCACGGAAAATGGCGTGGCCGATCTCCGGAACACCTCCCCGCCGGAACGCGCCCGTCTCATCGTAGAACGCTGCGCCCATCCCGACTATCACGACGTTCTCCTCGACTACTTTGGCAACATCCATCGCGGACACACGCCGCAGACGCTCAGCACCGCCTTTGCCCTTCACGAGCAATACCTCCACACCAAGGACATGCGGCACGCCAATCTAGTGGACTATTTTCGCTGAAATTCAGCGATGACGATCCCTACAAAATCGAGTTCTGAAAAAGCTCGATCACTTCACCGTCGGGGCCTTTGAAAAAGGCGATTTGGACGTCAATCGGTCCGGCATTCGAAGCAATGGTGATCCTCTTTGGTTCCATCGTCACCTCGGCCCCCGCGGAGCGGATTTGCTCCAACATTCCGGTGCAATCGTCGGTGCGCAGGGCAAAATGCAAAATTGGGGACTCGATGCCAGCCTCACTCGGGCCGCGTTCGAACATTTCCACATAGTTGCCATCGCCAGCATCCAGCATCGCCGCCCGTTGGGGAGCCTCTCCCCAGGTGATCTTTGTCTTCATACCGAGGATTTCGCGATAGAAGCGCAAGGTCACGTCAAAGTCCGCCGCCCGAATGGCGGTGTGATGAAATCCGGTGATGATGGCCACGGGCCGACCCTGCCAGATTTTGTCCCCAAGGCAAGGATCGCAGACGAAAATTCGGGGCCGGAGTGTTCCGGCGAATCGTGGATTCGTTGATCTGCGGTTACGAAACCGGTCGCAGGGAAGCCAGGGCAGCTGGCAGGGGAATCTCCTCACGCTGTCGATCGAGGAAGAGACTGACAGATTCATAACCCGCATCCTGAAGAAGATGCATCGCTTCGGTGTATTGAGCCGCGACCCGCTTGGGGTGATGGGCGTCTGCCCCGAGGACGACGGGAATGCCGCGTTCCTGCATGAGCGCGAGCTGGGCCGGACCGGGATTCATTTCCGGCAGGGATTTGTTCAGTCCACTGGTATTTAGTTCCATGGCCACTCCGGTGGCTGCGATGCGGTCAAGCGAGCGCTCGATGAAGGGCTGGATGCGGGCAAAGTCCCATTCTTCCGGGACATCATTTTTTATCAGATCCGGATGAGCCAGGGTGTCGTAAAGTCCGGTTTCTGCTGCCTGGGCGAGGTGATCGTAATAGACTTGCTGGTAACCGAAAGCCGTGCCGGGATCGTGAAGGAGCCGATAGTCTTCGACTTGAAAGTGGACCGAGCCGAGAACGTGATGGAGGGGGGCACGGGCATGGAGGGATTCCAACCAAGGCTCGACCCCCGGGTAGTAGTCGCTTTCCAGACCCAGACGGATATCGACGCGACCCGCCCAGGCCTCCCGGGCGAGAGCGACCATTTCCACATAGGTCTCAAACTGCTCAGGAGTCATGCGCACATTGGAGGAAAACCCGTCCGGCAGCGGGCAATGGCAGGTAATGATCACCCCCTTGAGTCCCCGAATCTCGGCAATGGCGGCGTATTCTCCAGGGGCGCCCGCGGCGTGTTTGCAGAGAGGAGTGTGGCAGTGGGACTCGTAGAGAACGGGAATAGACATTAGCCCGTCCATTGTCGCCCGTCAGAGAGGGATTGCAGGTAAAAAACTCGGTTAATCGGCGCTTGGCACCGCCAGCGGTTTCGTTTGACCCCGCACGAGTGAGCTCAGGTAGATGGCGATGGCGATCCAAATGAGGACAAACGCGAACCCTTGCCGGGCCGGAAATTCTTCTTTGAATATCATGACGCCAACGAGCAACTGAAGCGAGGGGGCGAGGTATTGGAGAATTCCCATTAGGGAAAAGGGCAACTGTTTAACTGCGTGATGGTACCACATCAGAGGCAGGGCGGTGACGACACCGGTACCCAAATAGAGCAGAGTGAGTCTGGGATCGCCTCCGAAGGTGGTCTGGTCGCGGATCGAAAGATTGAGCACGAGGGCGAGCGCGAGCGGTGTCATTAATCCCGTCTCCACCAGCAGACCCACCAACGGTGTCACCGCCACAATTTTCCGAATCAACCCATAGAAGGCGAAGGTCGTTGCCAGACCGATGGCGATCCAGGGGATTTGGCCCAGGCCCCAACCGAATTGGATGACCCCGGCGGCGGCCAGTCCAACGGCCACCTTCTGTCGGCGCGTCAGACCTTCTTTCAGGAAGAAGCGGCCGAGAAGGATGCTCACGAGCGGGTTGAGGAAATAGCCAAGGCTGGTTTGCACGACCTGTTCGGAGGCGACGCCGTAAATAAAGAATCCCCAATTGGCCGTTAACAAGGAGGCGGTCAGCAACAACGCCGCCAAAATCCGGCCCTGGCGGAGGACGGCCCGGACCTCAGCAGTTTTCCGCCAGACCAACACCAGAACGCCAAGGAAGACCACCGACCAGATCATGCGATGGCAAAGAATCTCAAGAAGCGATGTGGCTCCAAAGAGTTTCCAATAAAGGGGAAACAAGCCCCAACTGACATAGGCCAGGAGGGCATAGACAATGCCTTCCGAGGGGAAAACCCGGGAGGGAGAGGGTGGAGAGGTCACAAGGGATGACCAATCTTGATCGTGATATTCACCGCGGCACGGTTGCACGATCGCGCCGGTTAAGCAATTGGAAGCATGGGCATGATTTTTGGCTTTCGCCAATTGCATTCCTGCTGTCCTCTCATGCTTCCCCAACGCTGCCGACCTGCTAGGGTGCCCGTTGCTGATTCCGAATACGAAATGTCAGAAGAAAAATCTCAACCGCAAAGCCCTGCCTCTCACCTGCCCGGACAGCCGGCAGAGCCCGACGCAAAACGCCGATTCAATTTTGAATCGTTTGCCCAGGCTGCCCAGATCCTGCGCTATCTGAGCCCCTACCGACTCCGCTTTGGCGTGGCTGTATTTGCCCTGGTCGTTGCAACATCTCTGGGATTGTGTTTTCCGTTCCTGACCGGCCTTCTTCTTGATGGTGCCCTCGTAAAACCAGAGGCGGCCAATGCTGGCGGCTGGACGACCGACATCAATACCATCGCCCTGGTGCTTTTCGGGGCCCTGGGGCTCCAGGCCTTTTTCTCCTTTTTCTCCACCAACGGGTTTTATCGCTGCGGGGAGAGTGCCCTGGTGGATCTGCGGCAGGAGACGTTTGCCAAGCTTGTCGGACAATCGATGAATTTCTTTTCCCGGCATCGTGTCGGGGAATTGTCGAGCCGACTCTCGAATGATCTCACCCTGATTCAGGAAACACTGACCACCACGATCCAGCAATTTCTGAGGCAGAGCATGTTGATGACGGGTGGGATTATTCTGGTGGCCTTCACGTCCTTCCGACTCACCGGATTGATGATATCGACGTTTCCGGTCCTGATCCTGGTGGCGATCGTGTTTGGCAAACGCATTCGCGGCAATGCCCGTGATGCGCAGGCACGGCTGGCCGAGGGTGGCACCGTTCTGGAGGAGTCGCTTCAGGGAATCGTCAGCGTCAAGGCCTTCGGCAACGAATGGTTTGAACTCAAGCGCTATGCCCATTGCCTCCAGGAATTTTTGACCGTGACCCTGAGAACCGCCCGTCTGCGGGCCCTGATGGTTTCATTCATCATCTTTGGGATCTTCGGCTCGATCGTGCTGGTCTTTTGGTATGGGGCCCATCTGATGCAGGCGGGACAACTGACCTTTGGCGAGCTGACCCGCTTCATTCTTTACACCACCTTCGTGGGTGGATCGGTGGCGTCCTTTGCGGATGTCTTCAGCCAGGTGCAGAAAGTACTGGGAGCCACCGAACGGGTACGAGAAATGCTGGAGGAACACCCCGAGATCGATGCGCAGGCACCGGCGCCGTCCTCGCCACCGCCCCGTCTGCAGGGCGCGGTGCAATTTGAGGACGTTTCTTTCAGCTATCCCTCACGGTCAGAGACCCCAGTGCTACGATCCCTCACTCTCGAAGCCAAAGTGGGGGAGAAAATTGCCCTGGTGGGATCCAGTGGGGCGGGAAAATCCACCATCGTGTCGTTGCTTCTGCGTTTTTACGATCCGGACGCGGGGCGGGTGTTGCTGGATGGTCGCCCGGCGGGCGACTATTCCTTGAGAGATCTGCGGGGAAACATGGCCATCGTGCCCCAGGAGGTCCTGCTATTTGGAGAATCAATTGAAGCCAATATCCGCTACGGACGTCCCGACGCCTCCCGGGAGCAGGTGCTGGAGGCCTCGCAGCAGGCGGCCTGCCATGAATTTGTGGAACGCTTCCCGGAGGGCTATGACACGGTGGTGGGAGATCGGGGCGTGAAGCTTTCGGGCGGCCAGCGGCAACGCATCGCCATCGCCCGGGCCTTATTGAAAGATCCGGCCATCCTCATTCTCGACGAAGCCACCAGTTCGTTGGATTCCGAAAGCGAGCAACTGATTCAGCAGGCTCTCGACAGCCTTTTGCGGGGCCGAACAGCATTCATTATTGCCCACAGGCTCTCCACCATCCGTAAAGTGGATCGGATCTACGTGATCGAGGAAGGCCAGGTGCTGGAATCCGGCACCCATGACGAATTAATGGCGAGAGAAGACGGTCGCTACCGGCGGCTGGCAGAGATGCAGTTTGCCCATCCGACCGAACCGAACGCCTAAGGAACGCCCTCCGGCCAGGGAAATTTTTGCCTTTTTTGTTTGCGAAGGAGGCAGAGAGACCGTGTTCTCCCGTCGTGTTAACAATTCGCGATCTAAAAATAAGTGTGGGGGGACGGGTTCTTTTTGAGAGCGCGGCGATGCAGGTCAACTATAGCGAGCGGGTGGCTCTGGTCGGGCCCAACGGGGCCGGCAAGTCGACTTTGTTTTCGGTGATTCTCGGTAGCAATGAGCCCGATGCGGGAGCGGTCGAATACGACGAATGGATCACCTTTGGCTATTTGCCCCAGGAGGCCGAGGTCCTGGGCGACGAATCCGTCCTCGATGTCGCCACCGGACGAGCGGAAGAAGAAAAGCCGCTGGAAGCGCAGATCGCCGCCATGGAAAAGGCCGGCGAGACCGACAGCACCGACTACCATATTGCCACCGACCGATTGGAAAAATTGCATGACCCCAAACTCGACGCCCGCGCCAAGCGAATGCTCAAGGGATTGGGCTACAAGGAAACGGATTTTTTTCGCAAGGCCGGGGAGATGAGCGGGGGCTGGATCATGCGGGCCCATCTGGCCCGTCTTCTCGTGATGGAACCGGATTTGTTGCTGCTCGACGAACCCACCAATCACCTGGATCTCGTTTCCCTGCTCTGGTTGCAAAAATACCTGCGGTCCTACTCGGGAGGCGTCCTTCTCATCTCCCATGACCGGGAGTTCATGGATGCGATCGTGGAAACGGTCTATGAAATTTCTGAGCAGCGGCTGAATTCCTTCAAGGGCAACTACACCGACTATCTGGCGCAGTGCGAAGCGAACTACCTCCAACAGTCCGCCGCCTACAAAAATCAGCAAAAAGAGATCGCCGGATTACAGGAATTTGCCGATCGCTTCCGTCAAGTGGCCTCGAAGGCCAGCCAGGCGCAGAGCAAATTAAAACAAATCGATCGGATCAAAAAGATCGAGAAGCCGCTGGCTCCCCGCAAACCCTTCCGGTTCCAAATTCCCGAGCCGCCCCGAGGCGGGCAACGCGCCATTTCCCTGCATGGCATCCACATGGCCTACGGCGACCATCAAGTCTACAAAGGGCTGGACCTCAACATTGAGCGCGGTGAGCGCACGGTCTTGGTGGGGCCCAATGGAGCGGGAAAATCGACCCTGTTAAAGATCCTCGCGGGTGAGTTGGAGTTTCAGAAGGGCGAGCGAGACCCTGGTCACAATGCGGTTGTCAGTTATTTCAGCCAACATCGGTCCGCCACCCTGGACGCGACGAAAACTGTTCTCGAAGAAGTCCTCTCCGCCAGTCACGGAACTTTGCGCGAAGATGAGGCCCGGGGCGTATTGGGCTCGTTTCTTTTTCGCAAGGACGAGGTGTACAAAAAGACCGGCGTTCTGAGCGGCGGGGAAAAAACCCGCCTCAATCTCATCAAGTTCCTCGTCGATCCGCCCAACCTTCTCCTCATGGACGAACCGACCACCCACCTGGACATTCTCACCGTGGAATCCTTGATTCTGGCGTTGGATAAATACGCAGGCACCCTCGTTTTCATCTCCCACGATGTACATTTCATCCGCAAACTGGCCACCAAAGTCCTTCATATCAATGACGGGGCCGTGCGCGCATATCCTGGGGGTTATGACTATTTTCTGGAGAAGTCCGGCGGCTTCGGTAACGAGCGGGCCGCCCTCACGGCAGGGTAAAAGGTTCCTCGCTGTTTCCAGTGGGCGAATGACATAAAATAGACTCGCACGGCTACAACGGAACGGGAGCGGTGGGAACCGCGGACATAGCCTGCTGGAAGCAGCCCGAA
>CALBXK010000285.1 GCA_937890535.1 uncultured Spartobacteria bacterium | reverse complement strand
GTCCCAAAAGAGGGAGGTGTCCCAAAAGAGGGAGGTGCCCCAAAAGAGGGAGGTGTCCCAAAAGAGGGAGGTGTCCCAAAAGAGGGAGGTGCCCCAAAAGAGGGAGGTGCCAAGAATGTCACAAAAGCGAGGATGCGAGGGACCGCATCCCTCCAGTTTGTGGGTCGGCGTCATCCGCCTCATTTTTCGCCGTTGGAACGGCATAATACGCCGATAATTTTGTTGGTTACGGTTTGCACGAAGGATCGGAAGCCGATTCTCGCCAATCGGGAAGTTTTCGAGCTTCTCCAGCGGGTCTGGTGCGGGGCCAAGGCCTGGCAGGTTGGGCGTTTTGTCCTTATGCCTGACCATTTGCATGTCTTTTGCGCCCCCGGAGATTCGGGAGAAACGAAAGCGTTTTCAGTCAAAGAATGGGTCAAATTCTGGAAGGCGGCCGCGTCACGTCAATGGCCTCGTCCTAGTGAACAGCCGGTTTGGCAGGTGAATTTTTGGGATCGCCAGTTGCGGCAGGAAGAGCATTACGCGGAACGTTGGAATTATGTGTGTGAGAATCCGGTTCGGGCCGGACTCGTTGCCGATACCCGGGAGTGGCCCTGGCAAGGGGTGATGAACGATCTGAGCTGGTAAATTTAGGATGCCGGGGGTGCCCAAATAGTGGAGGGCAGCGGTCTCTCGGTGCCCACAAATGGGTATTTACCCCAAGGAGAAAGAATGGGATGCGAGGGACCGCATCCCTCCATTTTTGCGATTCCGCATCCTTTTTCTTGATGCGGACCGGGGAAAACAGGAAAACCCTTTCTGTATATGACCACTGTAGCCGACCCGAAAGCCGCCAGCGAGCGTCAGGCCGACCAGATGACCCCGGCGATGGAGACAGAGATCGACGAGGTCATCACCCATTACCCGGTGTCTAAGCGCAGCGCCTCGTTGCCCTTATTGCATTATTGGCAAAACCATTTTGGGTCGGTCGATGACAGTGGAATCGAATGGATCGCTGCCAAACTGGAACTGCAGCCCATAAATATTTTTGAGTTGGTCACCTTCTATCCCTGGTTTCGCCGCGAAGCAGGCGGAAAGACCATCATTCGGGTCTGCCGCACCCTTGCCTGTGCCATGGCGGGCGGCTATGAAGTGAAGGAGAAATTTTGTTCTGCGGTCGGTCTGGATCCCCATTCCGAACATCACGGTTTCGGGGTGGCGCCTCCGACGTCTCCGGACGGAAAATTCAGTGTCGAGTTCGTCGAATGCCTGGCCAGTTGCGGCAGTGCTCCCGTGGCGCTCATCAATGACACCCTGCATGAAAACATCACTCCAGAATCAATCTCTGGAATCGTGGATAAATACCAATGACCGCCAAACCTTTTGTCATGCCCGCCCCGCATCCCAAGGAGCGGCGCATTATTTTTGAGAATATCAGCAAACCGGGCTACGATGTTTCGCTGGACACCTACCTGACCCATGGGGGTTACGAGTCGCAGAAAAAGGCATTGGGAATGAAACCAGCTGAGATCATTGACATGATCAAGGCCTCCAATCTTCGTGGACGCGGCGGAGCGGGATTTCCCTGTGGAGTGAAGTGGAGCTTTATCCGCCACGACGACGGCAAGCCGCATTACATTGTTGTGAACGGCGATGAGTCGGAACCGGGGACCTTCAAGGACCGCTACATCCTGCACTATGATCCCCATCAGCTCATCGAGGGATTGGTCATGTCGGCCTATGCGACCAACACTCACCTTTGCTACATCTACATCCGGTGTGAATTTCCTGATGCGGCCAGGATTGTCTGGAAGGCGATCCAGGAGGCCAGGGCCAAGGGCTATGTGGGTAAGAACATCATGGGCACTGGATTTGATTGCGATATCTACGTGCATCAGGGCGCCGGGGCCTACATTTGCGGCGAGGAAACGAGTCTGCTGGAATCTCTGGAAGGAAAGCGTCCCTACCCTCGCATCAAACCTCCGTATTTCCCCGCCGTGCTCGGCCTCTACATGAAGCCGACGGTGGTGAACAACGTGGAGACGATTTGCCATGTGAAACACATTCTGCGTCTGGGCCCAGAGGAATACGCGAAGATGGGAACTCCCGGCGATGGAGGCACTCGTACGATGTGTGTGAGTGGCGATGTGGTGAAACCAGGATTTTACGAACTGCCCGCCGGGGCGGTCACCCTGGGGGAACTCATTTTTGACATTTGTGGCGGGATGAAGCCGGGGCGCAAACTCAAGGCCGTCATTCCCGGGGGCAGTTCCGCCAAGGTGTTGCGTGCCGACGAGATTTTCAAAGTCAAGGTGAAGGGGGCCGACGGCGCGATGGAGGAAAAGGAGCTTAAGATGCTCGACGTGGTGATGGATGCGGCGGGGCTGACGTCCGTGGGTACCATGGTCGGCAGTGGCGGAGTGATGGTGATGGATGATTCCCGCGAAATGGTCTGGGCTCTGAATAATCTTAACCAATTTTACGCTCACGAAAGTTGTGGTCAATGCACCCCCTGTCGTGAGGGCAGTCTGTGGATGTCAAAAATCACCACCCGCATGCTCGACGGAAAGGGGCAGGGCGCTGACCCCAAGACATTGCAAAACGTGGCGGACAATATTGCCGGTCGAACAATTTGTGCTTTTGGCGAGGCCTGTTCCTGGCCGACGCAAAGTTTCCTCGCGAAATTTCCCGAGGAGTTTGATTCCGCGACGAAGGCGAAGTGACCCGTTAAGCGCGACTAGAAAACTGGAGGGCATCGGTCCCGCGATGCCCCAACAAGAATGAGATGCGAGGGACCGCATCCCTCCGGGATGATTTACCCCATCGCCTTGCGCAGGGCGGCCACCCGTTTGACGTCGACAGGTTTGGCGATTTGGCCTCCGCGTTTGACCGAACTGCCGACGATAAATCCGTCGGCAAAATCGAGATAGGAACCCACATTGGCGGCGGTAACCCCGCTCCCGAGCAGGAGGGTCGTGGCCGGGCAGGCGGAGCGTACCCGGCGCACATCATCGACGTTGGTGGCGTCGCCTGTGCCGGTTCCCGAAACGATCAGCGCATCGGCCAAACCGCGCTCGGCGGTATCGCGGGCGGCAATTTCGATCCCGAGATCGCCGAGGGGCGCGGCATGTTTCACCTGCACGTCGGCGAGGATCTTGACCTGGGGAGCAATTTCCCGCTGCTTCCGCAGAAGAGCGTGAGCGTCCCCTTCGATCACCCCCTGATCCGTCACCATGGCGCCGGAGAGTACGTTGATGCGGATGAAGTTGCCCCCACAGGCGGCACACAGAGCCAGAGCGGAGAGGCCGTCGTTGCGCAGGACATTGAACCCAAGGGGCAACTCGATCGCGGCTCGCACCGTGGCCCCGGCCACCGCCATTGCGGCGACCGTCTCCGGTGCCACCGCTCCCTTGGAGAACGGGATATCGCCAAAATTTTCCATGATGAGGGCGTCGGCTCCGCCTTCTGCATAGGCAAAGGCGTCCGCCAGGGCGGAACGGATTATTTTATCGATGTCTCCATCGCTTCGCGGTGAGCCGGGGAGCGGGAGAAGATGGATGACTCCGATGAGGAGGGGATGGTCGTTGGGGATCAGTTGTTTTTTAGGCATGACATGTTGGAGTGGCGTCCTGCGGTTTGTTCGGGAGTTGGGTTCCCGAATTTCGCGGTGATCATCCCATGGATTCCCTGGCGGAGGCAAGGTCTGGCCTTTCTCCAATAAAAATCGTCGGGGAGGGGCGAGGGCCGCGCTCTCTTGGATGCGCGAACAAAACAAAAACCGCCGCCGGGGACGAACCCCAGCGGCGGTTGGCTGTAACGTGGCCTAAAAAAGTGACCTAGAAGTTCACCCCGGCAAGAACGCCAAGAATGGTGGCATTCTGGACCGCGCCGGTTCCATTTGGTTTAATGATGTATTGGACAAAGGGTTGAACGAAGGCCCAGCCATTGATTTTGAAACGGTATCCCCCTTCCAGAACCATGGTATAGTTGGGTTGATTGGCGACTCCGTCCTGCTGGAGGTTCTCGATATTGGAGAAGCTGTAGCTCCCATACGCAATGGCACCGATCAAAAGGTCATCGTCCCGATAAGGAATGAGGCCTTTGTACACCAGTCCGGTCTGAAAGTAGAACGGATAGAGGTTGTTATTACTCGGAGCGACGGTGAAGAGACTGAACATGCTCAGCCCCTGGTCGGACAAGGCGGGCTTTTTCATGTCCACCGGAGCTTTGAAGCTCTTGTCTCCGGCAACGCTTTTGCCATCGGATGATCCCTTGCCCATTGGGGCGGGTTCTTCCGGCGAAGCTTCGCGGAAGAGCATTTGATCAGCCTGCCAGTAGAAGCCATACTGACCGGAGTTGGACGTGCCGTTGAACGAATTCTTATCGACTCCGAAGTAATACCCACCGAAGGCGTATTTGCCGGGCAGCTCTGCGGATCCAAGTTTCGGCGTGACGCCGGTTTCCGCCATGACCATGAGACCGTTCTGGCTGGGATCCTGCTCAAAGCCCTGGAAAGCCAAGCCGTGGTTCGCCGTGGAGGTCGCTTTGGGGAAGGCCATGAAAAGGCCTGCCTTGGCGTAATACCAGTCGACAGGCTTCACCTTCAGGGTGCCGCCCCAGGTCGAGAAGCTGGACGAGAAGGGAATATTGCCGCCGACGCCCTTGGAGCTTTCGATTGCGTTATTGGTGAAGAGCTTCGAGAGCGGTTGGTCGATGAATTCTTTTTGAGGACGAATCCAGCCGGCGCGGAGAACGATCATGTCCTTGACCGGCAGGAGATTGGCGGAGCCGATTTCCATGCCGAAGGTGAGCAAGCGCCATTGGGTGCCGGATTGGTAATGAGAGGGGTTGAAGAGGCTGCTGGCCTTCACGAAATCGTTGGGCTGAGAGTTGCCGCGGGGATCGCGCCAACGCACTGTGGCAAAGCCCTTGACGCCTTTGAGTTCATCGACTTTGAGGAGCTTTCCAAAATTCAACTCGGTGCTAAATTGAAGCTCCTCGTCGAAGAAGCCTCGGCTGCCACCCTGGCTGTCCACCACGCCATAGAAGGCGCCCCGCCATTTGCCTTTAAATTTAAGACCATTGTCGGCCAAGGTGTCGCGCACCCCAAACCAATTTCCGGTCATGTATTTTCCGTTCCACCAATCCGCCAGGGCGGAGTCCTTGGCAGAAAGAGGTTCCGTGGCGGTGGTGTCTCCTGCCAGAGCAGGACCGATAGTGAGCATGGTGGCGCAGGCAGCGGAAGTGAGGCTGACGTGGCGTCCAATACTAAACAGTGATGTATGTTTCATAGATTTAAGGCAGCGGCAGAATGTGGATCAAAGGCACCTTGTCCAAGGGATGGATTGTAACAAATTCGTGACACGCTCGGAGGGCCGGCACCAAGGCCGCTTTTGACCTAAACGCCGGAACCCACCAGGCTGCCCAAGAGGGGGGCTGGACGCCGACCGCCTTTCCATGGGTTTTCCTCAGGTTACGGCTCAGGCATTCCGCCGCCTTGCGGAATGGGCATTCCTCGTTAGGATGAACACGTTCGGTGGAAGGTCTGGTGCTGCATGGCAAGAATTCAAAGTCAACCTGAAAGGCTCTCAAATGCGGCGGCGCACGGTGCCGCTCGCTCCCGCATGGGTACCTTTCTCCGCGATGGCCTTCTGGCCGGATTGTTGGCTTTTGCCCTTCCGGCGGCGGCGGCCTTCGCCGTGTATCATCTTGCCGAGCGAAGTCGGCTTGAGCAGGCCCGGCAGCAGTTTCAGACCCAGGCGGAATATCTCGCCGCCCTGGTCAATCCCAAGGAACATGGTCTTCCCGAGATCCCCGAGGCCGTGGACTCCCCCGCTGACCGGGCGCTGACCGCGCCCCTACGCAAAGCCAGGGAATTTTTTCCCGCCTGGAGTCAGCTCCTCGTTGGGCGCTACGAAAATGACCAGGTGCGTTTTGTCCTGGAAGTGGAAGCACCCGGTGAACTGCCCCGGAACGTTGATCCGGCTGATGAGGAAGCCCACCTTGCCGAGGCACTGAAACAAAACTCAGCCTTTCCGGAGTCCCGATCGCTCCTGAGTTCGACGTCGCTCCTGCGCACGGACGATCAGGTTTGGAGCATCCTTGTTCCTCTGGGTGATGCCAAAAATCCCAGCAAGGATTTCCTTTATCTGGAGACCAGCCTGAAACCGTTGGCGGAGGAATTATCGCTGGCCCTGGATGCCCGGGACATGGCCCTCATCGCGGCCGGTATCGTGGGCCTTCTCACGATATTGATCGTGTGTTTCTGGCGGTATCGCACCTTTTTCAAGGAGGTCGAGGCGATGAACAAGGTGAAGGAAAGTGAAAGCCTTTTTCGCAGTACCTACGAAATGTCTCCAGTGGCCATGTATCTCAGCGAAATCAATGGTCGCGTCATCCGTATGAACCGGTCCTTTTGTCAGTTTCTTGGCTATAGCGAGGCCGAGCTTCTGCGCTTGCGTCCGTCAGAATACACCCGGGAGGTCAAAACGGCGGGCCAACACACCCTCTCCGGCTCGACCGGATCAAGCCGGCAGATGGAACAATGCTACCGCCGTCAGGACGGTCGGCTGGTCTGGGGACTCGTCAGTACCGCGGTGGTTCGCGATGCCCGCAATGACGTGTCCCACCTTCTTGCTCAGGTGGTGGACATCACTGAGCGTAAGATGGTGGAGGAAACTCTGCGTCTGAGCGAGGAACGTCTTGCCCTTGCCGCTGATGCAGGCGGGGTCGGCATGTGGGACTATGACATTCAAACTGGCGAAGTGGTTTGGAATAGCGTCATGCATTCCATCCATCACACGGAGGCCAAGTCGTTCGCGGCCACCTTCGACAAGCAGCAACGCTTTGTGGTGGAGGCGGAACGGGGTGCCTTCGAGGCCGAATTTCGCCGCTGCATGCGGGAGGGACGGCCCTTCATCCGGGAATACCTCATCGCGGACAAAAGCGGCGGGACCCATCATGTGAAGACCCGCGCATTATTTATCCGGGATTCGAATGGGAGGTTGGTTCGTGCCGTCGGCACCGCCATCGATGTGTCCGTGGAAAAAGCCGAAGCGGCTGAGCTCATCCGCACCCGGGAGGCAGCGCTCGCTGCCGATAAGGCCAAAAGCGAATTCCTGGCCATCATGAGTCACGAGATCCGCACCCCGCTCAATGGGGTACTGGGATTCACCTCTCTGCTTAAGGGGACCCCTCTCAATCTGGAGCAGCAGGGTTACCTTGAGACCATGGAGGCCAGCGGCGAACGCCTCATCAATCTTGTGAATGATATCTTGGATCTTTCCAAAGTTGAGGCGGGTGAGATTCGCATCGAACCCGTTACCTTTGCCATCCGTCCCTTCCTCCAAACCCTCCACGAGCAATTCCGCCTCCCGACGGACGAAAAGCATTTGGGCTACGAACTCGCTGTGGCGGTGTCCGCTCCCGAGATGATTCATACCGACCCCAATCGTCTCGGCCAAATCCTGGGCAATCTTCTCGGCAATGCGGTGAAATTTACCGCCAAGGGACACGTCCGCTTCAGTGTTCATGCCATCCCGAAGGCGGAAAATTGGGAATGGCATTTTTCCGTTGAGGATACTGGGCCGGGCATCCCTCCCGAGGTCATGCCCAATCTCTTCCAGGCCTTTTACCAGGTGGACAGCACCAATACCCGCCGCCATAGCGGTGCCGGACTGGGCCTCGCCATCTCACGGCGATTCGCCAAGCGCCTGAACGGACAACTCGTCCTCCGCAGCGAAGTGGATGAAGGTTCTGAATTCACCTTCATTCTCCCCACCCCGCCGACCGAGATTTCCCAGCCGGAAGTCGCCCCTTCCGATCCAACGGATCCAACCGATCAAGCGGCTCACTTGGCCGGGAAGCGCATATTGGTGGTGGAAGATAACGCCGTGAACCGCAAACTCTGTGGCCTGCAACTCAAACGCCTTGGTTGTGAGATGGAGTTTGCGGAAACCGGATTGGCAGCCGTCGAAAAAGCCCGGGCAGAAGACTTTGATGCCATCCTGATGGATATCCAATTGCCTGATCTCGACGGATACGCCGTCACCGGCCGGATACGCGCCGCAGAAAATGACGGCACCCATGTAGCCATCATTGCTCTTACCGCCAACGCCATGGCCGAAGACCGCAAGCGGTGTTTGGATGCTGGGATGGACGACTTCCTTAGCAAGCCTCTCAAAATCAGGCTTCTGGCTGAAACCCTCACCCGCTGGATCGAGACGGACCCCGCAACCGGGGGTAAAATTTTGCCCGGAAGAGCTTCCTGAAGAAAACGGTTTAGGGGGAGTCGTATCCACCCAGCATCAATTTTTGTAGGGCGTTTCTGCGAAACTCCTCGGCGTCTGAGACAGACGCCCTCGTCCGACTCAACTCCGGCTACAAAATTTGTAAATACGCTCGAATCGAGGAAGGAGTGTTGCGTGTTCAAGGAGTGCATTCCCCGGAGACAAAAGCCAGCCAACGTCAAGCGAGAGTGGGAAATCCAGGCAACAAAAAGCCCGGTCCCTTGCGGGAACCGGGCTTCTTTTGATGAGGGGAGTCGGATTACGCCGGAGCGTCGGCGGGTGCTGCGTTGGCAGCTTCGTCGCGGTCCTTCATGGCGGCCTTGCGGCTGAGCTTGATGCGACCTTTGTCGTCCACGCCGATGCATTTGACCCAGACCGAGTCGCCGTTCTTAACCACGTCTTCGACTTTATTGACGCGGAAGTCCGCCAATTCGGAGATATGGCAAAGGCCGTCCTTGCCGGGCAACACTTCGATGAAGGCGCCAAACTCCTTGATGGAGACCACCGTGCCTTGGTACATCTCGCCGACGCCAATTTCCTTGGTCATGCCGTTGATGATCTCCTTGGCACGATTGAGAGCGTCGCCGCTGTTTGAATAGATGTGAATCGATCCGTCGTCCTCGATGTTGATCTCGGCTCCGGTCTCGGCCACGATGCTTTTGATCGTTTTGCCACCAGGCCCAATGATGAGACCAATTTTGTCAGGGTTGACGCGGATGGTTTCGATGCGAGGCGCGTAGGGGCTCATCTCGGTGCGAGGTGCGGCCAGGGCCTCGTTCATGACCTCGAGCACCTTGTAACGGGCGTCGCGGGTGCGCATGACCGCTTCTTCCAGCAACTCCAGCGAGATGCCGGGCAGTTTGAGGTCGAGCTGGAAGCCAGTCACTCCAGAGTCGGTGCCGCAAAGTTTGAAGTCCATGTCGCCGAAGTGATCTTCGCTGCCGATGATGTCGGTGAGCATGGTGTAGCGGGTCATCTGGTCGCCGTTGAATTCGGTGACCAATCCGCAGGAAATGCCGGCGACGGGCTTCTTAATCGGCACGCCTGCATCCATGAGGGCGAGAACGCCGCCACAGACACTGGCCATCGAGGTCGAACCATTGGATTCCATGACTTCGCTGCTGATGCGGATTGCATAAGGGAAGTCGTTCACTGCGGGAATGACCGGAAGGATCGAGCGTTCGGCGAGAGCGCCGTGTCCGATTTCGCGACGGTTGAATCCGCCGGTGCGGCCGGTCTCTCCGACGCTGAACGGCGGGAAGTTGTAATGCAGGATAAAGCGTTTCGTGGTCTCGCCGCCGGTATAGCCGTCGAGGTACTGGGCTTCGTCTGCGGGAGCGAGGGTGGCGAGGCAGAGGGCCTGCGTTTCACCGCGCTGGAAGAGGGCGCTGCCGTGGCTGCGGGGCAGGAGGCCAGTCTCCGCACTGAGGGCGCGGATGGTGTTGTTATCGCGACCGTCGCAACGCACGCCCTTATCGAGGATGCTGACGCGGAAGGCCTTCTTCTGAAGATAATCAAACGCCTGGCTGATCTCAAACTTCGAGGCTTCGGGAAACTTCGCAAGGATGGCGGCACTGACTTCGTCCTTGAGGGCGCTGACCGCTTTTTGGCGGGCGACCTTGCTGGGTGTGTAAAGGGCGGCTTCGATGCGGTCGCCGGCCACTTGGTAGGCGACTTCTTGAAGTTCATCGGAGACGACAAACAGGGGCGACTGGCGTTTTGGTTTGCCGGCGGCGGCTGCGAGTTCTTTCTGGGCGCGGATGAGATGGCCGGCCTGCTCGTGAGCAAATTTGAGGGCGGCGACGAAATCAGCCTCAGGGAGCTCGTTGGCGGCACCTTCAATCATGATGACATCATTTTCGGTGCCGACATAGACAAGGTCGAGGTCACTATCCTGACGGATGCTGTGGCCGGGATTTACGACGAATTCGCCATTGACGCGTCCAACGCGGACGGCGGCCACGGGGCCGGCGAACGGAATGTCGGAAACACAGAGAGCGGCGCTGGCGCCGTTCATGAAAAGAATATCCGGATCAATCTCGCCGTCGGCGCTGAGCAGAACTCCGATGATCTGGGTGTCGTAGAGGTAGCCCTTGGGGAAGAGCGGGCGCAATGGGCGATCCGTCATGCGGCAGGTGAGGATTTCCTTCTCGGAAGGACGTCCTTCACGCTTGAAATAACCGCCGGGGAATTTTCCGACGGCAGCGGCTTTTTCACGGTAATCAACCGTGAGGGGGAACCAGTCCTGGCCATCCTTGATAGAGGTGGCTGAGACGGCGGAGACCATGATGATGGTTTCGCCGGAGCGGACGATGACGGCTCCATCGGCGAGACGCGCGATTTTACCAGTTTCGATAACAATGGGATTCAGGCCGACTTCGGCCGTAACGGTGTGTGACATATGAGGTATTAGAGAGATACGCCCCGCCTGATTGCGGAGCGGGTGTTTGGTTTTATAAAAAAAGCCCCGCCGATTGGGCCGGGCTTTCGATCCGGGTGCTTTATTTGCGCAGCCCGAGTTTTGCGAGGACGGCCAGATAACGATCGGAAGCCGTTTTTTTCAGATAATCGAGCAAGCGGCGCCGTTGGGCGACCATCTTGAGCAGACCCCGACGGGACGAATGGTCCTTGAGGTTGATCTTGAAATGCTCGGTGAGTTCGTTGATGCGTTTCGTCAACAGGGCGATCTGAACGTCCGCACTGCCGGTGTCTTTTTCATGAAGTCGCAAGGTGCTGACTTCGATTTCTGCTACTGCTGCTGCTTTGGCCATTTTTCTTTTTCCTGTTTAATTAGAGCCGGTCAATCTGACGCCGTGATTGCTACTTGGCAAGAAATAAGAGGCTTTTGTGCAAAGGGCGAATTGACTCAAATGAAATGACACCGGAGGAG
>CALBXK010000284.1 GCA_937890535.1 uncultured Spartobacteria bacterium | reverse complement strand
GTACCGGAGGTCAAGGACCAGGGCCTGCATTCCTTCCTTCTCCAGTCGATCCAGCGCGGCACCCAATTCCGCAGCCGTGGGCTCGTTGAATTGAGTGATGCGAACGTATCCGATCCTCCCACCGTCGCCCGGAAGGATTTGCGCATCCTTGACACTTTTCACCTTGATCGTCTCACGGGTGATTACGTAGTCGCTGATCTTCTTCGTCGTCGGACGCTGAATCGTGAGGGTGACCGAATCTCCAATTTCTCCCCGCAGGGAATCGACGGCTTCCAGGAGCGTCAACTTGTCGGTTGATTTTCCGTTGATCCGCAAGATGCGGTCCCCCGGCTTCAGCCCTGCCTCCAAGCCCGGAGAGTCCTCCATCGGGTTGACAATCGTCAGGGCACCGTCCTCCATCGTCACCACAACCCCCAACCCGCCGAACTCACTCTTGGTATCCTCCTGCATCCCGATGAAATCCTCCGGTTCCATGAATTGACTGTGAGGGTCCAGCTCGGCCAACATGCCACGCAAAGCACTGTGGGTCAGATCGCGAAAGGTGATTTTCTCATCGTTCACATAATCCTGTCGAATGAGCTGCATGGCCCGCGCGAGGACCTGCACATTATCATACGGGGAATCCGGATCGATCTCCATGGATTCCTCCCCCCCGTCGCTCGCCCACAGACCCGGGAGAGTCAAAGACGAAAGAAGAGCCAGAGTAAAGAATCGAAACATGCCCGACGTTAGCACATTTCCAAAACTTGGAAAGAGGCGACAGCCGTGAGCGAGTGCCTGCGTTCCAAGACCTCAAGCCACGTTCGTCCACCGCAACGATTCCGATTTATGATGCGGCCGTCACATAATTCGGAACTGCCGATCACAGGGCCGGAGGATAACCTAGCCGCGCCGATCAACGCCATGGGCTCTCTGACAATCTCAGTGACTCGGTCTTTTCATCACTTCCGTTGAGCCGATCCCTTCAATTTCCAATGCCAGGTCCAGGGCCGGGGCGGAATGAGTCAGGGCACCCACCGAAATCCGATCGACTCCGGTTTCCGCAATCTCACGCACGGACTCCAGGGTCACCCCCCCGCTGGCCTCCAGAAGAAGCCCCGCTGGACGGAGAGAAACTGCGGTGCGCAGTTCCTCAAGACTCATGTTGTCAAGAAGCACGATATCGACCCCTTCCAGTGTAATAAACTCCCTCACTTGATCGAGAGTATCCGCCTCCAATTCCACCCGAAGTTCGGGCCGCTCGCGCTTGACCCTGGCAATGGCTGCCTGCAACTCCGCATTACCTGTTCCCGCCGCCAGATGATTGTCCTTCACCATCACCATGTCATGCAGCCCCAGGCGGTGATTGCTGCCGCCGCCGGCCCGCACCGCCGCCTTTTCCAAGGACCGCCACCCGGGCGTCGTCTTGCGGGTATCGAGAATCAGAGCCCCTGTGCCATGCACGACACGAACAAATTTTCCGGTGAAGGTCGCCACTCCCGAGAGACGTTGCAAAAAATTAAGCGCCACCCGCTCGGCGGTAAGGAGTGAAGCCATGGTGCCCTGAATCGCAAGAACCGCGTCTCCCGGCATCAATTCCGCGCCGTCCTTCAGCAGCGCTTGCAGGATCAGGCTGGAGTCGACGCGGCGAAAAGTTTCCATGGCCGTTTCGACACCGGCCAGAATTCCGGCCTCCCGGGCGAAAATCCGGGCCTGGCCCAAGCGCCGTTCCTCGGTGAAATAGGCCGTGGTTACGTCACCGGTCCCGAGGTCCTCTTCCAGCGCGAGACCAATCAGGTCCATTTCAGCCCCCATCGCCATGGCCCGTCAATGCCGCGAGCCCGAGCAATTCCCGTTGCCAGCGCATTAGAGCCGGGGACTCGGGATCAAAGGCCGCCGCTTCCAGGGCACTTCGTGGAGCCAAAATCGAGGGGTCCAAAGCCAGGGTCGTCGCCGCCGCATCGCGAATTTTTTTCAGGGCCTCAACGCGATCCATTTGTTCACGTGTCGCTCTCCGCCTTGGCACCCTCACCGTCACCGGCCAGTCGCTCTCGGGGATTTCCAGGGCCAAAGCCAACACCACATCAAAACTCTTCCGCCGCCGTCCGCTCATCCGTTGGGGGGGATTCACCTTTCCTCCCGCCGCCTCCGCCGCGATCCGAATCAGATCGGCATTGCCCATGACGTGAAAGGCGGGTCGGTCCCAGGCGCTGGCTTCGCCATCGCGCCATTGCCACAAGACCCGCAATATCGACTGCTCCCGAGGACTCAAAGCTGCGCTGCCACTGATCCGCCACGCTTGGGCCTCATCACGCTTGCGGGGCTCCCGAGCCGCAGTCACCAGCCGATCTCTCGATTCGATAAACCATTCCCAACGCTCCAGACGCCGAAGCTCCTTCTCCAAAATCGCGGCGAGCGGCAAAAGATATTTCGTATCCGAAATGGCATAATCGAGCATTTGCTCCGAAAGCGGGCGCAGAGCCCAATTCGCTTTTTGAGAGGCTTTCGAAAGATTGACATCAAAATGCCGGGACACCAACGCCGCCAATCCCAATTCCTGATACCCGCACAACCTCGCCGCGATCATGGTATCAAAAATGTCGGTGGCAGGAAAGTATCCGCCCCGGTTGAAGAGCCGAAGATCATAGTCCGCTCCGTGCAGAATCAGTCGTTTATCACCCAGAACTTCATAGAGCGGGCGGAGATCAACCTCCGCCAGAGGATCCACCAAAACATCTTCTGTCTCTGTGCTGATCTGGATCAGGCACAATTTTTCAAAATAGCTGTGCAAACTATCGGCTTCGGTATCAATCGCGATCTGAGGAAGGGGACTCAGCCGCTCGATCAGCTCCGACAATTGCCTGGCGTCGGCGATCAAGATTCGGCGAGAAATTTCCCGGGAGGGGGTTCATCGCCGGCCCGGCGGGCCCGGGGTTCGCGCACGTCGGTGATACCATTGGTGGGCACAGTAACAAACGGTCCACCCGCCAAAGGGGCGGCCGCAGTGAAAGCCACTTCCGCCACTTCGCTGGGTTTGCCCTCAAGGGGAAAATCCTTTCGCAGCGGATGAAAGGGATATCCCTCCCACATGAGAATGCGGCACAGATTGGGATGTCCGTCAAAACGGATACCCATCATGTCGTAAATTTCGCGTTCATGCCAATCCGCTGTCGGCCAGAGATCGGTGACACTCGGTCCGACTGGATCGACGTCGCCGGGGATCAGGGCTTTGAGACGGAGATGCACCCCGGTCTCCATCGCATAGAGTTCATAAACCAGTTCAAAGCGGGGATCTTCGCCAAGATGATCCAGGCTGGAGATATCAACCAGATAGTCGAAGTCCAGGCCATCCCGGCAAAACTTCGCCACCTCGTGCAGTGCATCCAACTTCAGAGAAAGGGTCTCTTCTCCGCGGAAGGAAGTCCCGGACAGCACCGCCTCGGGAAAACGGGCGCGCACTTTGGCCGCAATCTCTGCGGCGTCCTTCGGGGCCTGAGCCTGAGAGTCAACGCTCATAGGCCTTCAATCAGGGATCTCTTCTGATCCTCGACGGAGTGTTCGCCCATGATTTTTTTCTGCAATTTCATCAATCCATCCAAGAGAGCCTCCGGCCGGGGGGGACAGCCGGAGATATAAACGTCCACCGGCAAAAGATGATCAATGCCCTGGAGTACGGCGTAACTTCGATACATGCCTCCGCTTGAGGCACAGGCCCCCATGGCGATGCACCATTTCGGCTCGGGCATCTGATCCCAGATCCGTTTGACCGCCAGGGCCATTTTGTAGGTGACCGTGCCCGCAACGATCATGACGTCGCTTTGCCGGGGGGAAAATCGCATCACCTCCGCACCGAAGCGTGAAATATCGTAACGGGACGAGGAGGCCGCCATCAATTCAATGGCGCAACAGGCCAGACCCATAGGCATGGGCCACAGCGAATTGCTTCGCATCCAATT
Organism: uncultured Spartobacteria bacterium; assembly: GCA_937890535.1. GTDB lineage: Bacteria > Verrucomicrobiota > Verrucomicrobiia > Chthoniobacterales > Terrimicrobiaceae > CAMASH01. The sequence continues at coordinate 12,304 of CALBXK010000284.1, read as the reverse complement.
TATGGCTGCATCCACTCGGGTGAAGATGACATTGCCTTCGATCTTGGAATCGTAGGCGACCGGACTCGTCTGACTCATGGAGGAAACCTATTTTCCTTCCGGCCCCCGGCAAGTGCAAAGTTGCAAAATTACTTTCACACGCAACGGCTTGAGTTTTTTGAAAATCCTGTCAGGCCTCATTCATGCCTCTTGCGATTCCGAATTCCACCCGTCTATTTTCCGGATTTTCCGTTCTGACCGTCCTTGTTCTTCTAGCCGCCTGCTCCAGCCACGATCGCCTCACTTCGCCTGCGAATCCGAACGCCGCACCCGCTCCGCAAGCGGCCGGATCTGAGGCGTCGAAGGCAGGTTCCCGACCAACCCCGAGCCCCTCCCCTGCGCCCGCCTCGACACCCGTCCCCGCGCCCACCCCACTTCTGACTCCGCCGCCAACGCCTCCGCCACCAACCTCTGCGGAATCTAAACACGCGAAGTCCCTCTCCGAGCTGCTTCAGAACGGACGCCTCCTTCGTACCGAAGGAAGCTCGCTTCTCTTCTCCAAAGTGCCTCCCCCCAAGGAAAAGCCCTCAGGACTCTTCGAGGACGCCATCATCCTCGGGCGTCTCCGCTCCCGCCTCAATCAGGTGCCGGAACTGCCTTCCGAAATTTCAGACTCGGCCACGGTCAAAGATTCCACCGCCGACCTCACCCTCACGGCCGACCTGCCGAACCGCACCGCCGCCGCCATCATCGACGCCGCCTTGGACAGCGAAGGCGTGGCGCTTGTGCGAGTCCGGTTTTAGGAACGCGGGATCTCAGATCTCCAAAGCCTTGCTCACCCGTTTCGCGACCGCTTCCACCATCTTCACCCGGGCATACCATTTGTAATTTGCCGGAAGGACGGTCCACGGAGCCAAGTCAGTGGAAGTTTTTTCAAACATGTCCTCCGCGGCCTGATTGTGTTCGTTCCAATGTCGGCGGTTGCGCCAGTCCTCCTCACTGATCTTCCAATGCTTGTAGGGATCATCCTCCCGGCGTTTGAAGCGGGAGAGTTGCTCGTCCTTCGTGATCTGGAGGAAGAGTTTGACGAAGATCACGCCGTCGTCGGAAAGCTGACGCTCGAAGGTGTTGATCTCTTCATAGGCGCGCATCCATTCGGGTTGGGTACAAAATTTCTCCACCCGCTCCACAAGCACCCGCCCATACCATGAGCGGTCAAAGACTGCGATCTGACCATGGGGAAGCAACTTGGTCCAAAACCGCCAAAGATAGTGGCGCTCAAACTCCTCCGGGGTGGGTTTGACGATGGCATGCACCCGCACGATCCGAGGATCGAGACGCTCGGTCAGCCGCTTGATCCCGCCTCCCTTCCCGGCCGCATCCGGCCCTTCCACCACCACGATCACGGAGCGTTTCCGCTCCCGCAAAATGAGCTGCGCATTGAGCAACTCAAGCTGATGATTCTTCAGCAGTTTGCGGTAATCCTCGTGTTTAAGGGACTTTTCCTGGTCGAGATCTTCAAGTCGAATACGTTCGCTGGCCATGAATACTGGGAATTAAAGACGGACTAATAGGGAAGCCTCCGCAAAAGGAAAGCCTCGCGTTCCTTTTTCTCAAAAGCAGGGCGCAGGCCAAAAAATCTTCCCCTGGACGGCACCTGTCCCTTGAGGCCCAAACCATGAGCGAGCAAAACCATTTGCTGCTCGACACATGGAGCCGATAGGTTTTTCCAGATCGGGAAACGCGGATCACTTTCGCGGCTGTTATTGTGCAAATTCCGCCCACGCCTCGGTGGGAGTCAGGACGACCACCGGTCCCCGGCCTGCAGACGGATAGTGCTTCATATTTCCGGTCACCAAGGTTTTTTCCTCACTGGCGGCCGCCGCCTCCAAAAACATCGTATCGTCGGGATCCGAAGACTTCAGACCCTTCACGGGCAGGGCACTCACATGAGTTTGAAACGCCATGATGCGAAGAAGTGCGCTTACCCGTTCGGCGTCGAACCCGAACTTTGCACGCGCCAAAACCTCGCGGTATTCGTGCAGAATCCGATCGTCAACCACAACGCCCAGCCTGCGAGCGAGGACGGCATCCATCAATCGCCCCGGTGGACCATTCGGCGAGAGCAGTCCCGAGATCACCACATTGGTATCCAGGACCCAGGAATCCATCAGCGTTTGCGGGCCTTCCTCTCCTTCCGGCACGCCTGAATTTCCGCGTCAATTTCCCCCGAGCTCATCCCATCTGTTCCGTTCGCGGCTGCGGATTGCCGGATGCCTGCCACCGCATGACGCGCCTTGGAAAAGGAAATTTCCTGCATGTCCTCCAATAAGGTTTCTGGACTGGTCGGTGTGATGATCCCCATCGGGAGCCCGTCGCGCGTGACGACCACCGCCCCCTCCACCATCAAATCCGCCCACACCGCTCCTGGCCGCGCCGAGAGCTCACGAGAAGCGATCATCTTCATGCTCAACAGTTGCACGACAGATGCTGGCGCGTCAAGGGCGAAGTCGCTCTTGCTCGCCGGGCTGGTCCCTTCCACGCTTTTGAAGAGCTTCCTGGTCCACCACGAAATGCTTGAGCACCTCAGCAATTAGGGGGATTTTGAAAGCCTCGCATTCCAAAAACTCCGCCATTCAACGACAACGGGCTCAGGCGCGCATCATCCAGGTGAAAACAATCATCTGCGCATGGGGAATGAAATAATAGTCTGGAGCATTGCTGACATTGCGGCTCATGAACCCAAAGAGTGCCCGTCGCCAACGCGCCATGCGCTGTCCCACATATTCAACGATCAACTCCCGTCCGAGCACAAAGAATGTATCCCTCGCTCCGGATCCGATCCGTCCCTCGCTGATTTTATGGGCGACGGCGAGGATCTCGGGCGCGTGGGGTTCCTGCCGATAGCCGTGGAGCGCGGTCACATGCCAGAGATGGGGCCCGATCTCCCGAACTGAGATGCTGCGCGGCATGTCCACATCGCTCTCCATCGAACTCACCAGACTCATGAGAACGACCTGCTCGCGCAACCCGCCCCCCCGTCGAAGCATTTCAAAGGCCCGGGCGACAGCGAAGAGAGGATCCCGACTGGCGGTGATAAAAACAAGCTGTCCAGGAGCACTGAGGGTGGTCCCATCCTCCAGGAGTTTGGACAACTTAGATTCCGAGCACGGCCGGGACTTCATGTGCTGGAGGATGATATTCCGTCCATGATGCCAGGTGAGCATGAGAACAAACAATCCACCGCCCAGCAGGAGGGGAAAATAGGCTCCCTCGGGAATCTTGATCAGGCAGGCCACGAGAAACGGAATCTCCAGGGCGAGGAATGCCCCCATGACGACAAGGGTTTGCCACCGCCGCCAATGCCAGCACCAGTTTGTCACCAGCCCCATCGAAAAGGTAGTGATGACCATGGTTCCGACCACGGCCAACCCATAGGCAGCGGCAAGGTTCTCACTGGAACGAAACGTCAACACCAGGAAAATGCAGGCGACGGCCAAAAAGAAATTTGTGATTGGCACATAGACCTGCCCCCGCTCGTGACCACTGGTGTGCCGGACAAGAAACCTGGGAAAATACTGCAATTCCTGAGCCTGGGCGGTGAGGGAAAACACTCCAGAAATCAACGCCTGAGAAGCGATAACGGTCGCCACCGTCGCCAGCACCACCAAGGCCACCGTGAATCCACCGGATGGCACCATGTGGAAAAATGGATTCCGGGTTTGGAAAGCTGCGGGATCACTGATAGCCAGTGCGGCCTGGCCGAGGTAGTTCAAGACCAACGCCGGGAGAGCCACCCCGTGCCACGCCAGCGCGATGGCCCGCCGGTTGAAGTGGCCCAAATCCGCGTAGAGGGCCTCTGCGCCTGTCACCACCAACACGACGGCTCCCATCACCGCGAAGGATAGCCATCCCCCATCCCAGAGCATCTCCAGGGCCAACAGAGGGTTGAACGCCACCAAAACCTCCGGCTGCCGCACCACCCACCAGAGCCCCATGGCCCCAATGACGAGAAACCAGAGCAGCATGACCCACCCGAACACCATTCCCAATCGCCCCGTCCCCAGGTGCTGGACGGAAAAGAGCACCACCAAGATCCCCACCGTGCAGGGCAGAATTAACGGGGCCAGTCCCGGATTCACCGCCTCCAGGCCCTCCATAGCGCTCAACACCGAAATGGCCGGAGTGATGGTACCATCCCCAAAAAGCAACGCGGCGCCGAAAAGCAGCAGCAAAACATAAAAGGGAAGTTTGAGACGGGAATTCCGACGGGCATTTTGCAACAGCGCAAGAAGGGCAAAGACACCGCCCTCTCCATGATAGTCGGCCCGCATCACCACGAGGATATATTTGAGAGAAACGATCAGGAGCAGAGTCCAGATAATGAGCGATGCAACCCCGAGCACCAGATGAGGACTGGGCTCGCCCAAGGCTCTCAGGGCGGTTTCAAACGCATAGAGCGGACTCGTCCCGATGTCGCCGAAAACCACCCCCAAGGCCGCCACCGCCAGAGGAATATTCTTTTTGTCGCCACCGGGAACCATCACCCAAGGGCGTACTCCACCCCTCGCTGTATGGCGACACAAAATCGGCGGCGTGCCGGAGCCCGGGCCACCTCGTCAACGCCGCTCCCGACGGCTCATTTCGCGGTATCGTCTCAGGCGACGCTTTCGCTTGCGGGTTCGTCACCCGTCACTCCGGCCGCCGCTTTTTTCTTAGCGGCCGGCTTTTTGACTGCGGGCTTTTTGACTGCCGCCTTGCGGGGCTCAAACTCAAATCCGACCTTGTCGCCTTCCAATTTAAGAAACGCCGAGAAGGGTTTGCCCTTTTTGGAGATGAAGCGGGTGATGAGATCGGTTTTGCCCATGGTCACGATCCGGGTCAATTGCTCGAGCGGGATCTCACGCTGACAAATGGTTTTTCCCATCCGAAATTTACATTTGGCGACATTGCTGCACTGGTAGGCCGTGCCAGTATCGTGGATGGCTCCGGATTTGCAGGCCGGACATTGCGGAGCCACCACGGGGAGGGTCGAAAAATCCAACTTGGAGGCGTCGTTGGCGGAATCGCCAAAATCGAAGGTTTGTTTGGATTCGTCGTCGAGTTTGACCAGGGCAGAAAATGGCCTTCCCAGTCGGCTGCGAAAGCCTTCCAACGGTCCGACCGAACCCTCCTCAAGGAGGACTATCACCTCGTCGCGTTCGAGTTCGCGTCCCGCCATATTCTTCCAAATAAGAAGCGCACATCCCTTGCACTCATACGCTTTGTAGGACTCTTTGAAGCCCTTCGCTTCGCATTTCGGGCAGGTCGCCTCCAAATCAGAAAACTGACCCTCCACGGTCTCGCCGGTGAAGTTCTTGGCCTTGGCCACGATCTCCTCGGTGAAGCTGCGGATCTCTTCCATGAATTTGAGACGGGGCATCGAGCCGCTTTCCATTTGCTTAAGCTTAAATTCCCAATCGCCGGTCAATTCCGGAGAGGTGAGAGACTCGACGCCGATGCCGCGGAGGAGGGCGATGAGGGAAAGTCCCTTTTGGGTCACGATCAATTCGCGTCCCTGGCGGTTGAGGTAACTGTCGAGAAGAAGCCCTTCAATGATCTGGGCCCGCGTGGCCGGGGTGCCGAGACCCCGCTGACTCATGGCGTCGCGCAATTCCTCGTCCTCCACCAGCTTGCCGGCCCCTTCCATGGCAGAAAGCAGGGTGGCTTCAGAAAAACGCGCCGGCGGCTTGGTCTCGCTCTCCTTGATCTCCAGGGCCTTGGTTTCTGCGGATTCTCCGGCCTGAACGGCGCAAAGGGTTTTGTCGTCCGTGCCCTTGGATTCCCCTCCGTCCGCCTGCTTGCCATAAACGGCGAGCCAACCGGGATCGATGATGATCTTGCCATCGCTCTTGAAAGCCTCTCCTTCCACTCGGGTGATCCGGGAGGTGAGTTCAAACTGCGCCGCAGGGTAAAAAACCGCCACGAAGCGCCGGGCGACCATATCGAAGATCTTCATCTCGAAGTCGTCGAGTTTGGCGGTGGAAACACCCGTCGGGATGATGGCGTGGTGATCGCTGACCCTGGCATTATTGAAAACCCGCTTGTTGGGTCTCACCCAACCCTCGGAGAGAGCCTTGCGGGCGTGCGCCGCCAGATCCGGGGTCTCAAACTTGGCGAAGGCCGCCTGGACGTTTCCGACATAGTCCTCCGGCAGGCAGCGGGAATCCGTTCGGGGATAGGTCAGAACCTTGTGCCGCTCGTAGAGGGCCTGGGCAATCTGCAAGGTGCGCTTGGCGCTGAGCGAAAACCGGGAATTGGCCTCACGCTGCAGAGTGGTCAAATCGTACAAAAGAGGCGACGCCTGAGTGGACGGCTTCTTTTCCTCCTCGATGCTGCCGGGTTTTCCGGCGCACTTCGCCACGATCGCTTCGGCGTCGGCTTTGTCCCAGAGACGCTCGGGGCGCCCATCCTCAGCCGTCCCCTTTTTGAATTTTTCATCAAGCCAGCGGCTGCGATAGGATCCGGCAGCAACTCCAAAATCGCCAAAGACCTCAAAATATGTCCGGGCTTTGAACTCCCGAATTTTGGTTTCGCGGCTGGCGAGAATGGCCAGCGTCGGCGTCTGCACCCGTCCCACGGGAGTGAGTTGAAACCCTCCGCCTTTGGAGTTGAAAGCCGTCATGGCGCGGGTGCCATTGATTCCGACCAGCCAGTCGCTTTCGCTCCGGCAGACGGCGGCATCGGCCAGGTCGTTCATCTCCACGCCATCGCGCAGGTTGTCGAATCCCGTGCGGATCGCCTCGGCGGTCATGCTCTGAAGCCAGAGGCGACGCACGGGCAATTTGGAACCCACCAACTTCATGAGATAATGAAAAATCAACTCTCCCTCACGTCCGGCGTCGCAGGCATTGATGACTGTGCCGATGTCCTTGCGTTTGAGCTGGCGCTTGAGAAGTTTAAAACGCGTCTCGTTCTTCGCAATCGGCTTGAGCTCGAAATGCTCGGGAATGACGGGTAGGCTGGCGAAACTCCACTTGCCCCGCTGTTTGTCCATCTCGCCGGGGAGGCACAATTCCACGAGGTGGCCAACAGCCGAAGTGACGACATATTCGTCATTCTCATAGGTGTCGCCCACTTTGGGGATCTTTCCAAGGGCGCGGGCGAGGTCGCCTGCAACACTGGGTTTCTCTGCAATAACGAGGGTTTTCATGAAAAAGGGCAGGGGGCTGAATGCGGCGTGCGGGGTGAAAGGACCCATCGTCCGCTATCGGGACAATCCGCCTTCCACACTCCGAATTCCGCAATTAATTGGTTCATTGGATCTTTACAAAGCGGCCACCGGGCAATTGTTTGACCAGCTTCCGCATTTCAAGGGCGAGCAAAGTAGAAGAGACTATCTGGGTTGGCAACCCGCATCTGGAAATGATCTCGTCGATCGGAGTCTCGTCCTCCCGAATCGCCTCCCGTACGGCTCGCTCGTCTGCCGTGAGAGTTTTTTTGATTTCTGGAGATTTCAGGTCGGGGGGAATCGAAAAAAGCAATCCCAGGTCGTCCAGAATATCCTGGGCGCTGAGAACAAGCTTCGCGCCCTGCTGGATCAGGCGGTTGGAGCCCAGGGCATTGGGTTGATCGATATGGCCGGGCACGGCATAGACCGAGCGGCCCTGCTCGCCCGCCTGGTTGGCACTGATGAGAGCCCCGCTTCGTCCGCCCGCCTCGACGACCAGCAATCCGAAGGACAATCCGCTGATGATGCGGTTGCGCATCGGAAAGGTCTGCCGGTCCGCAGTAGTCTGCATGGGAAATTCACTGATCACCGCACCCGACTGGGAAATTTTTTCCGCCAGCTCGATATTTTCCGGAGGATAAAGGGCCTCCAAGCCACTGCCCAACACGGCGACGGTCCGGCCCCGAGCTGCCAAGGCGGCCTGATGGGCCGCGGTGTCCACCCCGCGGGCCAAGCCGCTCGCCACCGTCAATCCCGCATAGGCCAGTTGATAAGAGAGTTTCTTGGCACAGCCTGCCGCATAGTGGGAGGGTTTGCGTGTTCCCACGACTCCAATCGTCCGGGTATCAAGGACGGCGGGATCGCCCCAGACATAGAGGACAATCGGCGGATCGTGAATCTCGCGAAGAAGCTGGGGATAGGCGGAATCTCTCGGAGTGAGGATCTGGGCCCCGAAATCCTCGGCCCGCTTCCGTTCCGCAGCCGGGTCCACCCGGTTCTTCCACCCGACGATGGACTCCGCCACCTCCCGGCCAATGCCCGGCACCCCCTGCAGGCTGGCTGCCCCGGCCTGCAGAACCGCACTCGAAGAACCCAGCGCCGCCAGCAACTTTCCCATCCGCACTGGCCCCACATGGGGCAACATGTTTAGGGCCACACTGGCTTCCGTATCGTTCATTCCCGATGGGATTAACAGACAGTCGAACAACCCCGAAACGAAAAATTCCAGAAGGAAGGGTCGCAGAATCTCCCTGCGGGGTTCAGACTCGTGCGGCACGCACCGTCCCACCGCTGACCTCAAATGAGGACGCGGTTCCCGCCACTTCCAGCCAGTCGAGCGCCGTCACCGTGACCAATTTCTGCGCCGTAGCCGGCAGAGCACCCAACAAATTGTTGCGCCGCACGGAATCCAACTCACCAAAAACATCATCGATCAAATAGATGGGGGCCACCCCGGGAGACGCCTCGATTCGCCCCGCCTGGGCCAACTTCAGCGCCAGCGCTATGGAGCGTTGTTGCCCCTCTGAGGCAAACTGGCTCGCATCCCGTCCATTGAGACAAATCGTGATGTCGTCACGATGCGGACCCACCACCGTCACCCTCCGACGATCCTCTTCCGCCCGGGAGGCCTCCAGGGCCCTGGCGAAATCATCCGCAACGCCAGCCTGGTACTTGATTTCCAAACTCTCACTGCCGCCGGCAATCCGATGGCAGGACGCCGTCACCAGGGGCTGGAGATCCCGACACATCGCCGTCCGGGACTGCAAAAGTATCGAGCCCGAATCGATCAGAGAAGAGTCGAAAGCTGCGATCTCTTGCCGGGGTCGCGCCTCTTTGAGCAGGGCATTCCGGGAGCGCAAGGCCCGATCGTAGGCCCGAAGATGCCGCAGATAATTTGGCACCGTCTGGGCTCCTAAAAAATCAAGATACCTTCGGCGATGGGTTCCAGAACCCCGCACGAGTTCAAGATCGTAGTTTGAAATCCAAACCACCCTGGCGACCGCCAGATAATCGGCGGAACGCGACTGCGGCTTGGAATCGAGGGCGAAGGCCTTAAGGGCATGGGTGAACTTCATGTGCAGGTGGCGCTCGTCCCAATGGCCATCGAGTCCGAAACCCACCTGATCAAAGCGCACCGACTCCGCCAGCGAACTCGCTCTCGGGGAGTGAAGACGCAACAATACGCAGGCCGCCTCCAGAATCGAAGTCTTGCCCTGGGCATTGGCCCCGATGAAAAAATTCAGCCCCGGCCGTAGGGTCAGGTCCAAGGATTCAAAGCAGCGAAAATCGCGCAACCGGAGATCCCGAAGCATGGTCGTTCAAGCCGGCGCTTATTGCCCGTAATAGGCCCCGGACCCGTGCTTGCGAAGAAAGTGTCTATCGAGCAACGCCTGCGAGATCGGCGTCGCCGCCGGGTTGATCGTCAAAACCTTCTGTGCCATTTCGGCGACAATTTCCAGCGCCAAAGCATTCTCCACTGCTTTCGCCGTGGTCGGCCCCCAAGTGAAAGGCCCGTGGCCATGAACGAGGACAGCTCCGATCTCATTCGGATCGAGGTCGTGAAACCTCTCCACAATCACGTGGCCCGTTTCCCATTCGTAGTCGCCCTGAATTTCTTCCAAGCTCATCGCCCGGGTGACCGGAACTTCGCCATAGAAATAGTCCGCGTGGGTAGTTCCCAAACACGGAATCCCCTTCCCGGCCTGGGCAAAGGAGACGGCATGGCGCGAGTGGGTATGCACCACCGACCGGATGGCAGGAAAAGCCTGAAAAAGCCGCCGATGGGTTGGCGTGTCCGAGGACGGGCGCATGACGCCCCCCACCTGTTTACCCTCAAGGTCGATCAACACCATGCCCTCTGGAGTCAGATCTTCATAGGCCACCCCACTAGGTTTAATGGCAAAAATACCGCTCTCACGGTCAAGGACACTGACATTGCCGAAGGTCAAATCCACCAACCCGAGTTTCGGAAGCTGCAGGTTGGCTTCGTAACATTCTTGCTGAAGTTGGTCATTTGTCATTGCCAGACGTGCTTAAAGCCGCCCCAGACCGGGCGCAAGATGGTAATAAATTTCGTTTTGACGCAACTCTTGTTTGAAGTCCCGCAATTCGGTTTTGTCGTCGATGACGACGAGTTCGACCCCGGCCATCTCGGAAAAATCCTCCATGTGTTCCGTGGTCACCGCGTAGCTGAAGCCGGTGTGATGAGCTCCTCCTGCATAAATCCAGGCAGCGCAGGCCGTTTTGAAATCCGGCCGACACTCCCACATCGCCCGGGCCACGGGAAGCTTGGGCAAGAGTTTTTGCGGTTTGACCACCTTGACCTCATTGACAATGAGCCGGAATCGGTTTCCAAGATCGACCATGGAGGCATTGATGGCCCTGCCCGCAGGCGCATTAAAGACCAGGCGCACGGGATCTTCTTTTCCCCCAATGCCAAGGGGGTGAATTTCCAAGGTGGGTTTCCCCGACGCAATGGAGGCACAGACTTCCAGCATATGCGATCCCAGAACCTGATGGCCCTTGGGGTCAAGGTGGTAGGTGTAGTCTTCCATGAAGGACGTGCCCCCCTCTTGTCCTGCGGACATGACTTTCATGGCCCGTAAAAGCGCGCAGGTTTTCCAATCTCCTTCCGCGCCGAAGCCATAGCCATCCGCCATGAGACGTTGCACTGCCAGGCCTGGCAACTGTTTGAGACCATGCAGATCCTCAAAAGTGGTGGTGAATCCCTTAAAATCTCCGTCCTTGAGAAACGAGCGCAGGCCAAGTTCGATGCGAGCACCGTCGCGGAGGGAGCTGTGCCGCTCTCCGGTTTTGCGCAAAGGTTTGGCCACGCTGTAGAGCGCCTCATATTCCGTACAAAGTTTGGTGACCGCCGTCTCACTCGCGGCATCAAGGTGTTCGACAAGATCACCAATGCCGTAGCCGTTGACGGCATAGCCAAACTTTGCCTCGGCGGAGACCTTGTCGCCATCCGTCACCGCCACATAACGCATATTGTCACCGAAGCGGGCAAATTTCGCCCCCTGCCAGTCGTGCCAAGCGCGGGCCACCTTCATCCACACCCCCATGCGTTCCTGCACCTCGGAATCCGACCAATGCCCGACCACCACCTTGCGATTCAACCGCAGGCGGGTGTGGATAAATCCCGCCTCACGGTCGCCATGCGCGGCTTGGTTAAGATTCATAAAATCCATGTCAATCTCATCCCAGGGCAGATCACGATGATACTGGGTATGGAGGTGGAGGAACGGTTTGCTCAAGACACTCAGACCGCCGATCCACATCTTCGAAGGCGAAAACGTATGCATCCAAAGCACCAGACCAGCGCATTTCGAGCTATTGTTGGCCTCAAGACAAAGCGCACGAATTTCCTCCGGAGTGGTGAGCACTGACTTGAAGATCAGCTTGAGAGGCAAGGCCGCGTTCAATGCTCCAACGATCTGGCGCGAATTGGCCGCAACTTGCTTGAGCGGACCGGGACCATAAAGGTGCTGCGAACCGGTCACGAACCAGACTTCCGGAGTGGGCATTTTCATAATGACTAAAGACCAATGGCTACTGCCCGCCCCTTAATGGCAATAAGTTCTTTCATGACGCCGGAAAGATCGGCCGAGGGGTTCACCCCGCCGAAAGCGTCGTGAACTTGGCGATAGAGTTGATACAAACGGTCGTAGACTGCCTGACGGTCTGCATCGGGTTCGTACGCCCCGTCTTTCACCGAAGTCATGGCCGCCTGCGCAGTGGGAAAATCCGCATGGGCACCGGCCAGCACGGCGGCGGACACGGCCGCACCCAGGGCGCAGGCCTGACTCGAACCTGCGACACGAATCGTGCATCCCGTGATGTCGGCATAGACCTGCATGGCAAAAGGATTTTTTTCCGCAATGCCTCCGGCACAAATTACATTTTCCACCGGCACGCCGTATTCTCGAATCCGCTCAATGATCGTGCGAGCACCGAACGCGGTGGCTTCGATGAGGGCGCGATAAATCTCGGCCCGACTGGTGTAGAGGGTTTGGCCGAGAAGCAGGCCCGTCAGCATGGGATCGACCAGAATGGTGCGATTACCATTATTCCAATCTAGGGCCAACAGACCGCTCTGGCCTGGCCCTC